>CAVFRF010000085.1:0-12947 GCA_963624975.1 Bacteroidaceae bacterium | reverse complement strand
ATTCTTCTGGTAACTAAAGGCAATAGCGAAGGTAATCATACGAGCAAATATTCACTAGTTACGATGCTTGAGGAGGGCGTACTTGGAGCGGGCGGAATCCGTGTGAAAAGCTATGTCTTGCAAGTCGTGCGAACCCGCGAACTGCGCGGTCTTGCGAGCTGCGCGCGTCACGCGTCAGCATGGCAGCGCGAGCCGCGCGCGACCCACACGCGAGCAGCGCCCGCTAGGCAGCCTGCTCGTCGCTCTCGGCAGCGGCGGCCTTGGCGGCCTTGTTCTTCTTCACGACCTTGTAGGCGGCGAATGCCAGCACGATGCCGATCACTGCGAACACCACGGCCATCCAGTAGGTGGTCTGGTAGCCGCCCGCGCCGGGGTCCACGTCGAGGAAGTTGCCGATGATGGTGTACATGAAGGCCTCGGGGCAGAAGCCCAGGCACGACACGATGCCCACGACTGCGGCGTTGATGCCGGCGGGCACGTTGGCCTCGTCGAGCACTGCGAAGTACACGCCGCGGATCACGTAGATGGCGATGCCGAAGATCAGGATCAGGATGGCTGCGGTCCACACCATGCTCTCGTTAACGGGCAGTATGTTGAGAGCCAGGAAGCCAGCTGCGATCACGGCGAAGCCGGCGATCATGGTCTTGGACGAAGAGCCGATCTTGTCGGACAGCATTCCGCCGAAAGTGCCGCCCACGAACTGCAGCGCGTAGGTGCGGATGGTGCCGAACATCGCCGCGAATGCCGCGGTGGCGCCGAGGCAGGCGGTGAGGTAGGGCGTGGTGTAGCCCAGGCAGATGAACGTGGTCATGGTGCAGAACACGATGCCGGAGGCGATCCAGGTGATGGGGAGCTTGAGCGCCTGGCCAAAGCCGCCCAGAAGCGAGCTGCTGCCAGACTGTGCGGCCAGTTCCTTCTTCTCCGCGCCGTTGGCGGGGATCATGAAGAACAGCAGCACGCCGAGCGCCACGGCGATGCCGGAGTACACCAGGATCACGTTGCGCAGACCGTCGATCTCGCTAATTGCGAGCGAGAAGATCCACACGATCACGAGGCCCAGCAGGGTGGCGGTGATGCCGCGCAGACCCTCGAACAGGCCGTAGAGCCTGCCCTGCTCGGCCGAGCTGCCGAGGCCGCGGATGAAGTTGATCGCCGCAGGCCAGAATACGAGCGACGTGGTGAACGCCCACAGGAAGTGGATCACCAGGATCACGCCGTAGGGCGGGAACGTCGCGAACCACACGCCAAGCGCGCCGGTGAGAATCATGCCGCCGGGCAGAAGGATCTTGTCCGATACCTTCGATGCCACGATGCCGCCCAGCAGGTAGCAGATGATCGAGCCGATGCCGTACAGGGTCATGAACATGCCCAGCTCGGTGTTGCTCACTCCAAATGCCGACAGCATCTGGTCGTAGTAGCTGTAGCGCAGGTAGGGAAGCTGATAGATCTGTCCGCAGCTCAGCGCCAGCACAAAGAGGGTAAACCAGCGCATTGCTCCCGATTGACCCTTCGTTTCGTTGCTCATCGAAACCCTCCTAATGTTTGTCGTTGCCGCTCTCTAGGCCACATCGACGTGCACCATCTGCACGTGCGGAGCTTCAAGAGCTTTGCAAGAGGGGATAAGATAGTGGGAAGCGGTTGTCCTATGCGGCTCGCCATGGCAGTGGCGGCCGGCCTTCCGCTCCTCAGTGACCTCAGAGCCCCTCTCGATTTCCAGTCGATTGCCGGTGGTAAGGGGTCACTGCTATTTTTCGACGCGTTTGTTTGCCTCGTCGATCACGGCGTCGAGCTTGGCCACCACGTCTGCGGGCAGCGCCTCGGGCTGATGCTCGTCCAGGATCTTGGCGGTCTTCTCGTGCACGCGGGTGCGCATGTCCTTCTTCTCGGTGGCCCACTGCGGGTAGATGCGGCGGTCCAGCAGGGTCGGGTACCAGACCTCGCGGAAGTTCTCGGCTGTGTGGTCGTGCGTGAGGAACTCGCCCTTGGGGCCGACCTCCTCGATCACGTCGAGCGCCAGCGTCTCGTCGTCGATCTCGAATCCCTGCTTGATCCTGCGTGCGTAGGAGATGATCTCGTCCTCCATGGTGAGGGCATCGAGGTGCGTGGTGAGCGCGCTGTCCATGAAGCCCACGTCGTGGGTCATCTGGCCGCCGTTGAGCACGTTGTTGTAGATGAAGAAGGTGCTCTCGATGGCGAGCTGCTCGTCCACGACCTTGGCCTCGGATGCAGCGGCGGTGCCGAAGCAGGGCAGGCCGAGGTAGCGGTAGATGTCGGCGCTGGAGGTCTCGCCCAGGCAGTGCTCCGGCGAGCCGTAGCACATGGTGGTGGCCTTCATGTCCACCGTGCACACGCCGAGGCAGCCCATGTAGGGTGCGCCGGGATTCACGATCTGGGTGACCACGAGGCACACGAAGTTCTCGGCAAGGCCAAGCGCTAGAGCGCCGGCGATGGTCACGGGGCCGGTGGTGCCCAGCTGCACGCCCGACGGGCAAGTCACGGGGATGGAGTTCTCGGCGCAGTACATGAGCTTCTCGATAGCGTCGTTGTCCATGCCCAGCGGGGTGATGGGGTCGCCGCAAAGCGAAGCCACGAAGGGCTTGGCGCGGTAGTTGTCCCAGCCGCCCACCACGCTGGTGATCATCTCGAACTGCTCCTTCATGGTCTCGAGGTTGCGAGCCAGGATCACGAGCGGCTTGGTGGTGTTCTCGAGCATCGCGCGCAGCGTGTAGAGGTCGTTGATCTCCACCGGGCAGTCGGAGGGGTCGGCCAGGTTCATCACGAAGTCGATGTTGGGCAGAGCGTCCATGACCCTGGTGGCGTCAACGGTGTCCTGCACTAGAGCCTGGCGCCTCTCGCCGGTCTCGAAGTCGTTGACGAACGGGTTGGTGGGGCCGCTGCCGAAGTAGATGTTGGTGCCGCCCACGTCCATGACGTGCTTGCCGTTGCGGTCGTAGAGGTCGATGTGACCGGGTGCGCTGTTGATGGCGTCGATCACGACCTTGCGGGGAATCCTCACGTTCTCGCCGTCAACGGTGCAGCCGTGCTTGGCCAGCAGCTCTCTGGAAGTGGGCTCCTCGATGTCCATGCCGATGTTCTCGAGGATCGTGAACGCGCTCTCGATGATCTTCTCGCACTGAGCGTCCGAGAGAATCCTGTAGTTGGTTGCGTTCTCTGCGTAGTGGTTGACGATTCCTTCGATAGCCATGGTAAATCTCCTTTCGTGTTTGCTCTGCGGCTACCCTTTGCTGCGCACGAGCGGTGTGCACGTGCGCCAAACGAATCTGGGATGCTGCCGGACGAAAGGATCGAAGGTGCGAGCCATGTGGGAAGGCTGTATGTGCTGCGCCGCCCTGCCCCCGCGCCGTGTGCGGGCTGCAGGCTTGCGGGCGTGCAGTTTGCGAGACTGGAAAACCTTGCCGAAACGTGTGGCCTACAGGTATCTCTTCAAGAACTCGGATACCTCGTCGTTGCCAGGAAGCAGCACGTGCGCATAGTTGTTGGCTATGATCTTCACGTACCTTTTGGTGGCATCCCTTGCTTCGTCGGAACTCATGTTGGAGTTGCGGAACCTGTAGAGCATTCCGTAGAACACGAACACGTCGATGTCCACCAGGTAGTCAACGGCTTCCTGCTTGATGATTCCCTGCTCTGCGGCCATGCCCAAAATCAATGCATCGCGTTTGTGAAGTTCGGCGCTCGATGCCGCCGGATGCATGTAGTTCTTGACCGTGCCGATTTCGTCGGGAAACAGCTCGTAGTACTTCGTGACTGCCCTGTTGGCCATCCCTGCGTCGCCCATGAACAGAATCTCGAAGATTTGGACGTTGTTGAATGCGTAGAACGCGAATATCTCCCACGCCAGCGTGTCCAAGATGATCGGGTTGGGATCGTTTTGCGCGATGTCGTTCATGTCATCGTAGTATGGCTTGAGAAACCTCACCGATGCCACTGCGATCAGGTACTCCATACTCTCGAAATGCCTGTAGACTGCCGGAGCCGTGCGCCCCATACGTTTGGCAATCTCTCTTGCCGAGATGCCGTCTACTCCAACTTCGAGAATCATGTCGTAGGCTGTGTTCACGTACTGCTGCTCGATACCCAATTCGTTCTTGCCTGTATGTTTGGTCATGCAGGGCCAACTCCTAAATGCAACTTGCCACGTTTCGGTATGTCTTTGTCTCAACCCTCCTGCCTAGGCTACACCAATAATCCGTCCGTCTGGTCGACTCCAGACTTGGTTTGCTAAAACCCTCCGTTTCTGCGGTCGAAGTATATGCGGTTGCGGCACCCACCGGGCGCCTTGGCAGTTCTGTTAACGCGTTAATATTAACGCGTTAACAGAACCTTAGCGACTAGGAGTTTAAGAGTCAAGATGTAATTTGAAAATTATTGAGATTGGCGCGACGAACGAAACTGAAGACGCTTGAACTAGAGGTATGAAGTGTTTGGCATCGGGAAACCGTTCTGAAAAATGAGGATTTACCGTGCTATTTAACGACAATCAGCGCAAAACAGGGGACTGGACATACTGCGATTGCTAGCAGTCCGCTGCCTTGGAGATTGAAGACAAAAATAATGAAACGTGTTGCGAAAGTAGTGCTAAACAAGTCTGGGGAATTAAACTTGCAATTTACTACTCAGCCGGATAGAAGACGTTGAAAAGGTAGAAATCGGTTGCGAGGCTGTACGCCCAAGCCTCCTGAATGATTACAGGTTGCTTGTTCTTGTCGAGACTTAGAGCATTTCTAAAAGCATCGGAGATTCTCGAACCCATAGTCGAGCGAATCTTGGTTTGCATTGCCGGGGATTCGCAGAGCATCAGAGAGCTGTCCGATGGGATGGCATCCGCCAAGTTGGGCTCGGGCAGGATGTTGGCATACGCGCACCACATTCCGTCGGGGTGATGGAACAATCCCTGCTCTGCCAGAAAGATCATATCCATGTCGTCGGCGCTCTTGAGCAGAGACGACATCGTCTCCATGTACTCACGGTACGTCAGCTCTTCAAATGGCCTATCTAGCGGGGATAACAGCACAGTACAGGGTTGCGTGATATAGTCGCGTTCCGATAGCACGTCGGCTGTGATCTGATCGATATATGCCTCTCGGTAGGCCTGCATTCTGAGAGCCAGTCCCTGCATCTTTCGCGCCTCGCGCCTCGTGGACTCCTCGCACTGCCGAAAGAACTCTTCGAGAGTCACCAGGTCTCGCTTCTTGGAGAAGTCTCGAAGGTTCGATAGCGAGTACCCAATTTCGGAGCAAACCTTTGCAAGCGTAAGCTCGTAGATCTGCTCGATTCGGTAGTACCTGTAGTTGCTGTTGGGATCCACGTAGGCAGGGGAGAAGATCCCCTTGCGTTCGTAGTAGCGCAAGGAATCGATGCTCGCTCGGGTGAGTTCGGAGAATTCTCCTATGCTCAAAAATTCTCCACGTTTTTTTGAATTTTCTCTTGACTCTGGCATAGCACCAGAGTTTAACGTCTGGCTCAGAAGAAGTAAAGCGTGCCGGCACACGTTCTTCGAAACCGTCAGTTAGCGGAAACGCCAAGGTCTCTAGTGAAAGGAAACCATCATGGCAATCGAAGGAATCAAGTCGCACTATAAGGAATCGCCCTGCATGTACCATGTGCTGACCGAGGAACAGTGCGAGATCGTGATCAACAACGGTCTCGAGATCCTCGAGGATGTTGGCTACATGGTCGACCTCGACGAGATTCGCGACTTCATGGTCGAGAAGGGCTGCACCGTCGACGACAAGGGCGCCATCCATGTGCCCCGCGACCTCGTGAAGTGGGCTCTCGAGACTGCTCCCTCCACCATCCAGATGTACGACCGTTTCGGCAACCCCACGTTCAACATCGGCGACGATGGCGTGTACTTCGGTTGCGGCTACGGCAACCCCTACATCAACGACTTCGACACCGGAGAGCGTCGCGCACTCGTCGTAACCGACGTGGCCAAGAACTCCCTCGTGGCAGATGCCTGCCCCAACATCGACTTCGTGATGCCTCTGGGCGACCCGACCGACGTGCCCGCACCCATCTCCGACACCTATGGTATGCGCGAGATGCTGCGCAACACCACCAAGACCATCATGTGCAACTCTGTATATGCATCTAGTCTTGACTACCAGTTCCAGCAGGTCATCGCCGTCGCAGGCGGCTGGGATGCATATCATGAGAAGCCGTTCGTGATGGCAGTCGGCGGCGACCCCGTGACCCCGCTGTTCATGGACCGCTTCGCCCTCCGCAAGCTCAAGTACTGCGCAGAGCACAGCATTCCGTTCGTGGCTCCGTCCGGATCCGAGCTTGGCGCCACCACGCCGATCACGCTGGCAGCTGCGTTCTCGCTCATCATGGCCGAGAACTTCTTCGCCATCACGCTGTCCGAGCTGCTCAACCCCGGATGCCCCGTGATGGGCGGCTTCGGCATCATCGGATTCGATATGAAGACCTCGGTCGCATGCTACGGAGCGCCCGAGCATCTGCTGGCAGAGTCTGCTTCTGGAGACATCTACCGCTACCTCGGTATCCCGCTGTGGGGCACCGCTGGCGCAGGCGAGTCCAAGCTCGTCGACCAGCAGCTCACCATGGAGTACGCCATCAGCATTTTCGCCAGCGCACTCAACGGCGGTCATGTGGTGCACGACATGGGCTTCATGGACTGCGCGCTCACCACGCATCACGACGCTATCGTGCTTGCCGACGAGATCATCGGATACTCGCAGCAGATCCGCAAGGGCATCGACTTCTCCGACGATTGCGCCGACATCAGCATCATCAAGGAAGTCGGACCGCGCGGCCAGTTCATCACCACGATGCACACCGCCCAGCACTTCCGCGAGGTCTGGATCCCCAGCGTGTTCGACCGCGACAACTACACCAACTGGGAGGTCGACAAGAAGGATATGGGCCAGCGCATCCACGAGAGGACCGCGCGCATCCTCGAGACGCACGAGGTCCCGCCGCTGCCCGACGACGTGAACGTCAAGCTCGACCAGATCATCGAGGCCGCCGAGGCCGACCTGCCGCGCATCTCGGCAGAGGGCTAGCAAACAAGGCTCTGCGGGGAGTTCGGGGCGGTCGCAATTGCAACCACTGAACCGGCCAGCATAGGCCGTCTCGAACACCCTTTGCAAAGGTTCGTCAAGCACGGAAACGACATCGGAAACCGGCTGCTTTCGGGTGGCCTTGGGCGAACATTCCCCAAAACACGGAATTATCGGCAAAACCAAACCAAGACGGCTAGAGGTTCGAGGAAGGTCTTGAGGGTCATGAGAATCGGAATAGGCATAGATACGGGCGGAACGTGCACCGACATCGTCGCGTACGACCTGGATGCCAAGAAGATTCTGGCATCGGGAAAGACGCCTACCACCCATGAGGATCTGGCCGTGGGCATATCGAATGCGCTCGACCAGCTCGACCCCGAGCTTCTGCACGAGGCGCGTGCCGTGGCCCTTTCGACCACGCTTGCAACCAACGCCTGCGTGGAGGACAAGACCGGCCAGGGCAGCCTCATCCTGCTCAGCGCGCACGAGGCGAGCTTCCGAGATCTTGGAGGTAAATACGGCATAGGGTCCAGCGACACCTTGGTGTTCGTAGACAGCGAGACCGCGTATTCGGGACAGATAGTTCGCGAGCCCGACTGGAGCGAAGTCGAGAAGATCGTCAAAACTCAGCTCTCTGGCTCTGGAGCCGTGGGGGTCGTGGAGATGTACTCTCAGCGCACCGGATCTGTTCTCGAACAGCGAGTGCGCGAGATAGCGAGCGATTCGGGTATCGCAACGGTTTGCGGACACGAGCTGTTCTCCGAGCCCAACATCGTGGTGAGGGCGGCGGGCACGCTGCTCAACGCCAAGCTCACCTCGATCATCACCGGGTTCCTGGATGCCGTGAGGCGCTCGATGGCATCTCACGATATGGCTGCCGAAGCCATCGTGGTGCGCAGCGACTCGTCGCTCATGGTCGAAGAGGTGGCTCGCCGCCGTCCGGTGGACACCCTGCTGTGCGGCCCGGCCGCCAGCGTCATGGGAGCATTGGAGCTGTGCGGAGCCAAGAGCGGCATCGTGATCGACATGGGTGGCACAACCACCGATATCGCCCAGGTCAAAGATGGATTCCCGCGCCGAATGGAGGACAGGACCCGCATAGGACGCTGGGAAACGTTCGTGAAGAGCATCCATGTCGACACCTTCGGTCTCGGAGGCGACAGCGAGGTGCTGGTAGACCGCAACGGAGACGTATCGCTGGGTACCAGGCGCGCAATGCCGATGTGCATGGCGGCATCTCGTTTCCCGAAGCTCTTGAACGTGCTAGAACGAATTGCCGACGAGCGCCATGGCGCGCATAGCTGGCGAAACGACGTGTACGTGAGCGAGCGTGACATCTCCGATCTCAACGGATTCACCGATCTGGAGAAGCAGGTGGCCAGTGCTCTCTATAAGTCGCCGATGGCACTGCGGGATCTCGAGACCGACTATGGCCTGCTCGTTACCCCGCAACAGCTCGAGCACCTCCAGGCCAATTCGGCGCTGATCCGATGTGGCGTGACCCCGACCGATGCCATGCATGTTAGAGGCGATTTCGGAGCCTACGACGCGCGTGCTTCCAAGCTGGCTTTCGAGGCGATGTCGCACTACACGCATAAGTCTGCGGCCAGGCTCTGCGAAGAGATCTACACGCAGGCGAAGAAGACGCTCTACTTCGATGTGGTGAGGTCGCTGATGGCAGCGGAGCACGAAGGCATGGAGGCAACAGAGCTTTCCGACGACATGCTCGAGATGATCGAGGCGCAGTACCAGCTCGCGCTAGGTCGAATTAGGGGCGATGCAAGTCCGGACGAGCGCTTCTTGAACCTGGGCTACACATGCAGCGTCCCGCTGGTGGGGATAGGCGGACCTATCGGCCTCTTCCTCGGAGACGTGGCAAAGATGCTGGGCACCACCGCCTTCGTTTCCGAACATGCCGGCGTGGCCAACGCCCTTGGTGCCATCGCGGGCAACGTGTCGGCCACGGTTTCTTACGAAATCGCTCCCGACACAGCTACCGGCGAGTTCCTGATCTTGGGGAACGGCGAGACCCACAGGGCGCTCGACCTCGAGTCGGCGAGGGGAATCGCAAGGCACAGAGCACTCGAGTCGGCTGAGAAGGAAGCCTTGGAACGAGGTGCCGTGCCGGGAGAAATCGAGTCGTTCTCCGACTGCAAGGTCCGAGAGGTCACGGTGGGATCGGGCGACAAGGTCTTCCTCGGCGCCACGGTAACCGCCACGGCATACGGCACGATGTCGGTTCTGGCCGCGTCGAGTGCTGCGGACAATCGCAAGGCGGGGTAGGGGCAAAAGCCCTACGCCATCGCAATCAAGGTAAGTGCAAGTACAAAAGACATATATAGGCAGAAAGACAGAAAGACCAAACAGAAAGGACAGAACAATGAGCACCGTACAGGATCTTTCCAACGCAATCCAGAAGTGCAAGATCAAGGAGGCCCTGAACCTGGTCCAGCAGGCCATCGACGAGGGCGTCGACACCTCGGTGATCCTCAACGAGGGACTCATCGCCCCGATGGACATCATCGGCGAGAAGTTCGCCAACGACGAGCTGTTCATCCCCGAGATGCTGATGGCCGCCAACGCCATGAGCTCGTGCATCGAGGTCCTCAAGCCCCACATGGGCTCGGACTCCACCAACTCCAAGGGCCTCGTGGTCATCGGCTCGGTGGCGGGCGACATGCACGACATCGGCAAGAACCTCGTGCGCATGATGATCGAGGGCAAGGGCTTCGAGGTCGCCGACCTCGGCGTGGACGTGCCGCCGGAGAAGTTCGTGGAGTTCGTGCAGGAGCACCCCGAGACCAAGATCGTGGCCCTGTCGGCCCTGCTCACCACCACCATGCAGGCCATGTCCGACGCCGTGAAGGCGCTCGACGAGGCCGGACTTCGCGAGGGACGCTACGTGATGGTGGGCGGCGCCCCCATCAACAAGGAGTTCGCGGCCGAGATCGGCGCGGACGCCTACACCGCCGACGCCGGCGCTGCCGCCATCAAGGCTGCCGAGCTGGTTGCATAAACATCAACATCGCATAGCCGAGCCCGGGCTGAAACCCCTCCGGGCTCGGCTCCTTCCGTTCGCACGAGTGCGAACTTTTGTGAGAAAGGGGTACAAAATGTCTGGTGCAAAAGGCGCCAAGCGGTGGTTCGTGCTCTTCATCCTCTCCATCGCATGCGGGCAGATCTACCAGCTCGCCTACCTGCGCTACAGCTACTACGACCAGATGTTGGTGGCCTTCAACGTCACCAACACCGAGCTGGGCATGTTCATGACGCTGTTCGGAGCAGGCTCGGTGGTCTGCTACCTGGTCGGCGGCATAGTGGCCATGAAGTTCTCTGACAAGATTCTGCTGCCGTTCGGCATGATCTCGACCGGGCTCCTGGGATTCTGGTTCGCCATGTTCCCACCCTTCGGGATCGCGCTGCTCATCAGCTTCCTGTGGTCCATCACCACGTCGCTGGTGTTCTGGCCGGCCATCATCAACTTCATCCGGGGCATGGGCGACTCCTCCGAGCAGGGAAGGCTCTACGGCCTGTTCGAGGGCCTTCGCGGCATCACCGCCACGGTCATCGGCCTGGTCATAGTGTGGCTCTTCGCAAACGCCGTCGACGAGATCGCAGGTCTTCGGACCGTCATCCTCACGTACTCGGCGATCTGCGTCGCGCTGGGCGTGCTCGTGTTCTTCGTGGTGCCCGCCAACGGCCGTGAGAAGAAGGAGCTCATGTCCAGGTCCGGGCAGACCTCGCTGCTGGCCGGCTTCGGGCAGGCCTTCAGGCTCCCGATCACCTGGATCGCCTCCGGCCTCGTGTTCTGCACCATGATGGTGTTCGACTGCCTGGGCTACACCACGCCCTACCTCACCGCCTGCCTCGGCGCCACCGCCGCCTTCGCGGCGTCGTTCGGCACGATCCGCACGTGGGGCCTGCAGATGGTCGGCGGCACCCTGGGAGGCGTCATCGCCGACAAGGTGCGCTCCTCCTCGAAGACAATGATCGGCGCGTTCGCCGTCATCGCCGCGGGCTTCGCGGCCCTCAACCTCCTGCCGGTGCAGGAGAGCATGGTGTGGACCGCCGCCATCCTGATCCTGGTGTTCGGCACCGCGATCTACGTGATCCGCGGCGTGTACTTCGCGATCCTCGACGAGGCCAGGGTGCCCGCCAGCATCAACGCCGCCGTCGTGGGCATCGTGTCGTGCATCGGCTTCTCGCCCGACATCTTCGTCTACACGGTGATCGGAAACTGGCTCGACCAGTACCCCGGCGCCACCGGCTACCAGATGACCTACTGGCTGGGCGCGGCCTGCGCGGTCGTGGGGCTCGTGCTCGCCATCGCGGGCCTCAAGGTCGTGAAGGCCAAGAAGGCCGCTGCGGCTGAGTCCGCCATCGAGGACGGCGCAGCAAATGAAGATATCCCGGAGGAAGTCGCAACGGCGTAACGCTTGAATCGAGCAGCTTGCCGGCTGATTTCGAATGAAACCCCTCACGGCAACGTGACCGATAACAGTCTGCGGCTTGCTCTAACCTCGATTGTCTCGCTCGGCTTATCCGATTGCACTACCCGCCCGGAGAGACATCGAACACATGCGAAACCCTCCACAACGAAGGCTCCATCGAGGCGAAAGCCAAGATGGAGCCTTCGTCGCGTGTTGGGGCTGCTACTGGTGCGTCCGACACCGCTTGAACCCTGGAAACCTTCGGTTACTTCAAGACATTGTTGTATTGCATCTCTATGTAGAAGCTCAGATAGTCCATGAACATACGGTCGCCGGCATCTTGTACGGGGTTTAGCCCTAGGAAGTCGCGGATCTTGTTGAGCCGGAAGATTAGCGTGTTCTTGTGTATGTACAATTCCTTGCTGCTCGCAACCAGGTTGTAGTTGTTGCGTTCGAGCACGCCGATTAGCTCGCCGTACGATTCGATCATCTCGTCGTCGAAGAGCGACAGTATGGATTGGTAAATTCCATTTAGCTCAAGTATGGGAACGAGGGTCTTAATGTATCTGCCGACGTAGTCGTAGAAGAAATCCCCGTGCCGACAATTATCCCTGAGCCAAATGCAGTGCCCATATGAGTAAGAGTAGCTGTTGAACGAGTTCTGCGCAGAGCCAACGTAGTAGCGGTACTTGATTCCGAACCGGTCGAATTCCTTGCGGATGGGATCCAGAAAATCCTCTACAGATTGTCGGAATACGTCCATGAGCTGTTCCGGTTTGCCGCCTATTCGGTGAAACACCACGATTTCGCCATCCTTGTTGATGAACGCAAAATCCTGGCTTGTGAAGTTCTCACTTCCGGTAATCTGGGCGACCGTACCTTGTGTCGCAGCCTGTACCGAGAACACTATCCCGACGCGCATGGCATTGGGCTGATACCCTAGCCGTTGAGCCATGGCCGTTAACTGATGCTTGTCCCTCATGCCCCCTGTGATAAGCAAGTTGAAGAACGCCTCTCGGTCGCTGTTCTTTTTGCTGGTGGTTTCTTTGAGTCTCTCGTACTCGAGCATGGACTCGATAGTCATCTTGACTACGGTCACAATCGGCTTGACTTCATCGCAAAATCCAGTGATGCCAAGTGCGCCGATCGTTTCTCCGTCGATGACGATAGGGACGTCTATTCCGGGTTTTGCGCCCAGATAGTCGGTGACCTCTTCTGGTCGAACTATGATCATGTCGAGGTTGTTGCACATCATGAGATACGATGCTTCGTGAAACAGGCCGATGCGCTCCTTTTCGGTAGCGGCGATGATGATTCCCTCCCTGTTGATGATCAAGAAGGCGTAGCTGGTGCTGTGCTTGATCTTTTCGATGAACACTTCGGAGAAACGCTTGTCGATTTCCATATCGTCCCTTCTCTCGTCGTGCACTTGTGTCCGGAACACATTAGGTACTGCCTATATCAACAA
>CAVFRF010000084.1:0-3192 GCA_963624975.1 Bacteroidaceae bacterium | reverse complement strand
CCCCACGGTGGCACCCCGGGGGACTCGCAATGTGCGAAGCACGGCCGCCGGCTATATACTTGCAGAGTGCGAAACAACCCCCTCGACACAGCCGGGGCAATCGAAAGGAAACTCATGAGCGACAAGATCAACCCGTCCGACACCTGCGTGCTGGTTACGGGAGGTGCCGGGTTCATCGGCTCTCACACCGTGGTGGAGCTTCTGCAAGGCGGCTACGAGGTCATCGTGGTGGACAACCTGTCCAACGCGTCGGAGAAGGTCATCGACCGCATCGACGAGATCGTTGGGCCAGACGCGGCGGAGCGCCTCACCTTCTACAAGGCCGACGTGAACGACCGCGAGGCGCTCGGGTGCATCTTCGACGACAACGACATCGACCGCGTGATCCACTTCGCCGGCTACAAGGCGGTGGGCGAATCGGTGGCCAAGCCCATCGAGTACTACTCCAACAACATCGGTAACACGCTCGTACTGGTGGACGTGATGCGCGAGCACGGCTGCAAGTCGATCATCTTCTCCAGCTCGGCAACCGTGTACGGCGACCCCGACTCGCTGCCTCTCACGGAGGAAAGCCCCAAGAAGATGGCCACCAATCCCTACGGCTGGACCAAGTGGATGATCGAGCAGATCCTAACGGACCTCAACGTGGCCGACCCCGAGTGGAACGTGGTGCTGCTAAGATACTTCAACCCGATCGGGGCGCATCCGTCGGGGCTGATGGGCGAGGATCCCAAGGGCATTCCCAACAACCTGCTGCCCTATGTGGCGCAGACCGCCATCGGCAAGCGCTCCGAGGTCCACGTGTTCGGCAACGACTACGACACTCCCGACGGCACTGGCGTGCGCGACTACATCCACGTTTGCGACCTTGCCGCGGGACATGCCGCGGCCCTCGCTTGGATGAACGGCCGCGAGGGCGTAGAGGTTTTCAACCTGGGAACCGGCAAGGGCACTTCGGTGCTCGAAATCATCAACGCCTTCGGGCGCGCATGCGGCAAGGACGTTCCCTATGTGATCGACCCGCGCCGTCCCGGCGACGTGACCGCCAACTATGCCGACTGCACCAAGGCGCGCGAGCTGATGGGCTGGGAGGCCAAGTTCGACATCGACGACATGTGCCGCGACTCCTGGAACTGGCAGTCGCACAATCCCGACGGCTACGGCGAGTAGGCTAGCCTCTAGCGCGTTCAAGCAAGCATGCCCTGCACCCCTCTCGACATATGGGGTGCAGGGCATGCTTTATCTATGCGGGCCATGCGGGAAACTCTCTCGATTTCCCAATCGATGCTCTTCTAAAACAGCAAGCCCGTTCACCTGTCCGCATATCGACTCGCTGATCGCGTTGGCATTAGCCAGCGAACGTCTCGCGGCACACCAGCTGCTCCAGCGGGAGGCTCTCGGCATGGCGCGGACTGGGCTCGCAGCCCTCGGCGGGGTGTCCCACCATCATCATGTCCACCAGCACGTAGTCGGCGGGCACGGCGAAGCGCTCGCGCACGGCCGCTGGATCGAAGGCTCCCACCCAGCAGCTGCCAAGTCCTGCAGCGGCAGCGGCATTGGCGATGTTGGTGAGCACGATCGAGGTGTCGATGTTGCCGAAGTAACCGCCCTCGAACCCCATTCCTTCGCACGACTCCTTCTTGTCGTACGCGGCGATGAACACCGTGGGCGCGCCGTAGCGGCAGTGCGTGCACTCGTCGATCTTGGCAAGGCCCTCAGCGCTCTGCACGATGCAGAGCCTGAAGGGCTGGGTGTTCTTCGCGGTGGGCGAAAGGCGGGCCGTCTCGACGAGAGCGTCCAGCTCGGCATCGGTGAGCTGCTCGTCGGAGAACTTGCGCACGGAGTAGCGCTGGGCCAGCAGTTCGAGATATGTTTTTGCATCCATGATGGACTCCTTTCGACTCGCATGCGTTGCGTTTGCAATGCCACAGCTCCATGGTAGCGGTTGAATCCCGAGCTTGCGAGCACAACGATGGACAGGATTTGCGGTTTAGCCTGTTCGACGCCCGCGCAGTGGACGAGTTTTTCGTTTGCGCCTAGCTACGCACCCCCTTTTGCCTCCCCATATAGGCGAAACCGCAAATCGCGTCCACGTCGCACCACCTAGCGCAGGCGCAACCGCAAATGCTGTCCACGTCGCACCACCTAGCGCAGGCGCAACCGCAAATCGTGTCCAAGATTGACGATGCGAGGCGTTCCTCACAAGTCTGGTGAGCCGACCTCCCAGTTCGATGCGCTAGACTTTTGCACGAACGTTGGAACTACCCCGCCGCTATGCGGCAAGAGAGGCATATATGTCGGAGAAGATTGGCGGAGAGCCGACACGCTCAGATAGCTCGCAGCCCGAGCTAAAGGGACTCACCTCCGAGGAGGTGGCGCAGCGCGTCGAGTCGGGCGACGTGAACGTCGACGCCGGCGTGAAGACGCGTTCGGTCAAGCGCATCGTGCGCGACAACGTGTGCACTCTCTTCAACCTGGTCAACGCCATATTGGCCGTGCTGGTGCTCACCACCGGGTCGTTCAAGAACATGCTGTTCATGATCGTGATCGTGTGCAACACCGTGATCGGCATCGTGCAGGAGGTGAGGTCGAAGCGCACCACCGACCGGCTGTCGATCATCGCGGGCACCAAGGCCACGGTGCTGCGCGACGGGCAGCGCATCGAGATCGCGCTCGACCAGCTGGTGCGCGACGACGTGATCGCGCTGGGCCGCGGCGACCAGGTGCCGGCGGACAGCGTGGTACTGTCGGGCGAGTGCGCCATGAACGAGAGCCTGCTCACCGGCGAGAGCAACCTCATCAAGAAGCTGCCGGGCGACACGCTCATGAGCGGCTCTTTCGTGAACTCCGGAACCGTGCTGGCGTGCGTCGAGCACGTTGGCGAAGAGAACTACGCGGCCCGCATCTCGTCGGAAGCCAAGCAGCGCAAGGCCGTGAACTCGCAGATCATGAACAGCTTGAACGGCATCATCAAGTTCGTGTCGTGCATCATGTTCCCGCTGGGAGCGCTGCTGTTTGCAAGCGAGTTCTTCGGGCTGGGGGTGGAGCGCAACAGCGCGATCCTGTCCACGACCAGCGCGATGGTGGGCATGATCCCCGAAGGGCTGATACTGCTCACGTCCACGGTGCTGGCGGTGGCGGTGATAAGGCTGGCGAAGAGCCAGGTGCTGGTGCAGCAGCTGTACTGCATCG
>CAVFRF010000083.1:0-5111 GCA_963624975.1 Bacteroidaceae bacterium | reverse complement strand
GCTCAGGCTTCGCTTCGCTGCAGAAGTCGCCTGTCCGACACACCCCACGTCGGCACCTGGCGACTCTCAGCAAATACGCAGAAAACTCTACGGGGCCCTGTGCGGGGCGTGCCGTAACGGCGACTTCTGGCTGTTAAGCCCAGCCTGAGCCGTTATGGTATGTCCCGCGCAGGGCATCCCAGGCGGAGTTTCGAGTAGAAATCAAGCCCGAGAGTCCCACAAGTTACTTGTGATATGGCTCGCCTCGGATGATGCGGTAGGCGCGGTACACCTGCTCCAGCAGCACCACGCGCGCGAGGTTGTGCGGCATCGTGATCTTGCCGAACGAAAGCAGGGTCTGCGCCTGCGCCTTGACCTCGGGGTCTATGCCGGTCGAGCCGCCGATCACGAACACGAGGTCCTTGCAGCCCTCGAGCGCCTTGTCTTCGACGAACTGCGCGAACTGCTCGCTCGACATCTGCTTGCCGCCTATGTCGAGGCACACCACGTGGCGCTCGGGGCCGTCGGGCATCTTGGCGACGGCCTTGGCGATGTCGGCTCCCTCGGCCTGCATGGCCTTGGCTTCTCCCCCGCACTTCGCGGGGTCGCGGTCGTCAATCTCCACAATACGCAAGTCCACATAGCGCGTGAGGCGCTTGCCGTACTCGGCACACGCCTCACGCCAGAACTTCTCCTTGAGCTTGCCGACTGCTACAACGTCGATCTTCAAGCAGCTCTCCTCTAAGACTCGTTGTCGGAGTTCTGGGCATCCGACCCCAAGGTCGCCGATATGGTGATCTGCTTTCCGTCTCTCACCACGCCCAGCTCGACGGTGTCGCCTATCTCCTTGGACCTCACGTTGATGATCAGCTCCGACGAAGTGGTGATGGCCTCGCCATCCATGCTCACGATCACGTCGCCCTTCTGGATGCCGGCCTGCTCGGCGGGGCCGCCCTCCACGGTCGATGCTACGTATGCGCCCGAATCTGCGGTGGTGCCGTAGTAGCTCTTGGTCGTCGCGTCAACCGAGGCCACCGACACGCCCAGATACGGGTGCTCGGCCTTGCCCGTCTTCACGATAGAGGTGTAGGCGTTGTTGGCGTACTTGCTGGGGATAGCGAAGCCCACGCCCGAGAAGTCGCCCGAGTACGAGGCGGTCATCACGCAGATGCCGATGAGTTTGCCCTCGGAGTTCACGAGAGCGCCGCCCGAGTTGCCGGGGTTCACGCCAGCGTCGACCTGGATCATGTTCACGTAGAACGAAGAGCCGTAGCTGTTCTGCAGGGTCTCGTTGCGGTAGAGGGCCGAAACGATGCCGGTCGACACCGACTTCGTGAGGCCGAACGGAGCGCCGGCCGTCATCACCCAGTCGCCCACTGCCACTTCGGACGAGTCGGCCACCTCGATCGGGGTAAGGCCGGTCTTGTCGACCTTGAGCACCGCCAGGTCCGAGGTCTCGTCGCTGCCCACCACGGTGGCTTCGGCCTCGGAGTCGTCGTCGAAGTGCACGATGTACTTGGAGCCTTCCGAAATCACGTGATAGTTGGTGAGGATGTAGCCGTCGGACGACATGATCACACCCGATCCGAGCGACGACTGCGTCTCAGAGGAAGTGCCCTGCGACGACTGGCTGCCCCCGAACAGGCCTCCGTAGCTCTGGGTTTGCTGGGTGTAAACGTCGATGCTCACTATCGAGGGAAGCACCTTGGCGGCCACGGCCTGCGACACCGTGGTGTCGTTGCCGGTGGCTGTGATGTTGATGGTGCCGTTGCTGCTCTGACCCGAGTAGACGCTGGAGCCTCCGAGCGATCCGGTCGCGAAGAGCGCGCCGAACACGATAGCGGCTCCCGCTATGACTCCCACGAGGCCCCACACGAAGGGTTTCATGCCCTTGCGCGGCTTATTCTGCACGGTCTCGGGCTGCCGGTACTGCGGGGATGCTACACGAGGTTCGTCGGCAACGGTATCGCCCTGATTGGCGAACTGCCAGTTGGGAGAAGCCGTCTGCGCGGCGGATTCTGCAGGCTGGGCGCTGTAACCGGTGTCGCCCTGCCAGCCCTGGGTGTCTGCAGCCTGGGTCGACTGGGCCGCATCCGCCTGGCGGCCGTACTCGGGGTACGCCGCATGGGTGGCCTGCGCGTCCGCGGCGGGCTGGGCAGTCACGGACTGCTGAGCGTACTGCGGTTGGCTGTACTGTGGCTGCTGCGCGGAAGCAGGCTGCACTTGCGATGCCTGCGACGATTGCCACGCGGCGGATTCGTCGCCGACCGCGTTCTGGCTAGACACGTCAACTTCGGATGCCGATGCATCCGAGGCGTTTGGGCAGCTAGGAGCATTCTCTTCGAAATCGCTCATCTAAACATCACCTGTTCATCGTGCATGCACGCTCGAATGGCAGCTCGTCCGCCCGCGCGCATGCTGGTTTCTTTCCGACAACTAGAACCATAGTAAGCCATTCTGAAACATGTCTGAATGTGAAGAAAGCAACATGGATGCACTGGCCGACGGCAAGCGTCGGCAATCAGCGAGGCGCAACAAGCTCTATAATCGACGAAAGCAGAAAGCTATTGCGAAAGGTCCTGATGCCAATGGCCGATATCGAGATGAGATTTGGCAGAGACATGCTGGTGGTCGAAGGCGGGATGGGTTTCATGTTCACCCGCTACGGAGCCGAGAACGTGGACTGCCCGGAGCTGCTCAACGTCACGGAACCCGACCTGATCGAAGAGATCCACAAGTACTTCCATCTAGCGGGCGCCAACTGCGCGATTTCCAACACCTACGGAGCGTCGAGGTCGAGGCTCGCCAAGCTGGGCATGTCCGAGCACGTAGAAGACCTCAACCGCAGGGGCGTGCGCCTGGCCAAGGCCAACAAGCCGCATCATGTGCTGGCCGACATGGGAGCGAGCCTCATCGCCGCAGTCGACGACGAAAGCTGCAATGCCGCAGCGCAAGACTATGCGGAGCAGACGCGCTACCTGGCGATGGAAGAGCCCGATGCCATCTACATCGAGACCATGACCAGCCTGCCCGACGCAGTGTGCGCGGTCGAGGCTGCCAAAGAGGCATGTGAGCTGCCGGTGATGTGCAGCTGCGTTTTCGACGCGGAGGGAAACCTCGCGAAGACCGGCGAGTCCATCGAGGAGTGCTGCCAGCAGCTGCAGGATGCTGGGGCCGACGTCGTGGGGATGAACTGCAAGCTCGGCCCCGCCGAGATGGTGGCGCTGGCGCCGAGACTCGCAGGGGCCTGCAACGTGCCCACCATGATGTGCCCCGACGTGGTGGCGCCGACCCGCAACCGCAAGGGCGACCTCGACTACCATGGAGCCACGGATGCGATGGCGAAGGCCGCCGTGGAGATGAGGGCCGCGGGCATCCAGCTCATCGGATCGTGCTGCGGCTCCACCCCCGCCTACACCAGCGTAATATTCTCGTTGGTGGGCAACCTCGAGGTGGCCGATCCCCGGTAGCGCGCAGGAGCCGCACAAGTTCGGACGGTTTCGGGTGTGAATGCGCTTGGCTTCAAGATTGCGGCGTAATCCCCTTCGCTCAATGCCCGAATAGCGTCCGGGCATCAACAGCGTCCTTGGCTGGAAAACCGCAATCGTTCCCTGTTCGAGAACACAACAAAACGGGCACCGGCGATAAGCCGATGCCCGCTTCTCTTTGCATCTTATGTTGGCAGTTCCGAGTCGATCGTTCTTGCAGCGTCGAGGCGAACCCGGAACCAGCGCGATAAGCTATGCGCGCTCCACCTTGCCAGCCTTGAGGCAGCTGGTGCAGATGTTGGCCTTGCGCACGTGGCCGTTCTTCTCCTTGATGGTGACCTTCTGGATGTTGGGCCTGAACTGGCGGTTGGTCACACGGTGAGAGTGGCTGACGTTCCTGCCGGCCACGGGATGCTTTCCGCAAATTTCGCAAACCTGAGACATTATGCACTCCTAAACGCTAGAACACTTGGGTGTTCGAATCGTGTTCGAATTCGCAACTTGACGAATATACCACTAGCCGCCCGGTCAAACAACAGGCAGATTCCCCCAAGCGGCCAGACGGCAACCCCGCACGGACAGCAAAGCACCTCAGAGACTTGCCCAAGCGGCGAATATTCTTCACACACTACGTCAGCCCATGCCGCCGCCATGTCTTAGGTTCCATCCCGCTAGTATCCCAGCGCCGTGCGCACGCTGCCTGCCAGGCTGGCCGGGACTGCGCTCGTGCCACCAAGCATGTAGCACTGCCTCACCGCGCTCCTGTTGGGGGCGATGACCCTGTCGATTGTCTCGGCGTGCCCGTCGTCGGCCAGTAGCAGAACACCGCCCTTGCTGCCCACGAGCGCGCCGCCTGCGAGCGCATCGGGGAAGTTCCTGCCCGTCGCCACGGCGCAGGTCGCGGCCGACATGCCCTCTGCCAGCTCGTGCCCGGCGATCTCGGCCGACGTGGCATAGCGGTCGGCACCCGACCAACGCTCGACGGATAGACCCGCAGACGCGAGCGCCGAGGCGGCCTGTTCTCCGACCACGGCGGTGCCGCCCACGATCACGGCGCGCTTCGCCCCGGACGCGGCAATCGCCGAGACAGACTCGGCCGAGAGCGTCCCGTCGCCCTCGGCGAGAACGACCGGGGCCTTCTTCGCATAGGAGTAAGGACTCGCGGACAGCGAATCTGCAAAGCCTGTGCCGCTAGCGATAATAACGATGTCTATCGAACCCGCATTCTCCCCCACCTTCGACAGCGCCGCAAGCGAGGTCTCCTGCCTGGTCTGTCCGGCCACCCGCTCGACGGAGATGCCGCGACTCTCGAACTCGGTTTCCACCGACGTAGAGACAGCGGCCTCGCCTCCCATGACAATCACCCGACTCGCTCCGAGGCTCGAGATCGTCGTGCGAGCCTGAGACGAGAGCGCCTCGGGACTGGTGAGCACCACAGGCGCGCCGTACGCGCCCGCCAGCGCGCTCGCCGACAGGGCATCCGGGAAATTCGAGCCCGATGCAAGCACGACGGTGTCGGAGGACCCAAACCCGACGCTCACGATGGAAGCCATGGTGTCGTAGCGGCTGTCTCCATAGAGGCGCGCTGCGTGTATTTGGCAAGAGGAAAATCGACATTTTGGCATGTCGATTTTCGACACTTTG
>CAVFRF010000082.1:0-8175 GCA_963624975.1 Bacteroidaceae bacterium | reverse complement strand
CGGAGCCGCCTGCGGAGCACCGCACTCATTGCAGAAACTGGCGCCGTCTGCAATCTCGGCGCCGCATTGCTTGCAGAACATGTTGCCTCCTATACGAGGTAAGCGAACCGTGATTCTAGCGGCCGCCATCCGGACGGCCCGGTTCTGGGATGTGGCTCGGCATCCGCTTCTTCGCAATTCCAATTGTAGAGAAATTGTGGATTCCAAAGCCAAGGTGAGTATAACATGGAGCAGGCCTTTAAAGCATTTGGCAAGCGACCGCCCGAGAAGAAAGCGTCCCGATATGCAGCACATCGTTCCCGATAGCCTCGACGACCCACGGCTCGACGCGTTCGCGCGCCTCACCGACGTGCAGCTGCGCAACAGGCTGGAGCCGTCGAAGGGGATGTTCATCGCCGAGACCATCGAGGTGGCGAGCCGCGCGTTCGACGGTGGCGCGGTGCCGCAGGCCATGCTCACCGACGAGAAGTTCCTCCCCTCCGTGAGCGAGCTGGCCGAGCGCATGCTGGCCGCCAACCCGGAGTTCGAGCTGTACGCGCTGCCCGAGAGCGAGCTGGCCAAGCTCACCGGCTACGTGCTGCACCGCGGGGCTCTGTGCAGGTTCGCACGTCCGCGCGAGCTGAGCGTGGCCGAGGCCGTGCGGTGCGCCCGGCTGGTGGCCGTGCTGGAAGACATCCGCGACTTCACCAACGTTGGCGCGCTGTTCAGGTCGGCGGCGGCCATGGGGGTCGATGCCGTGCTGGTAACGCCTGGCTGCTACGACCCGCTGTACCGGCGCGCGCTGCGCGTGTCGATGGGCACGGTGTTCCAGGTGCCGTGGGCGCGCATCGGCAGCGATGCCAACAGCTGGGCCGCAACCGGAGTGGACCTGCTGCATTCGCTGGGTTTCGAGACCGCAGCTATGGCGCTCGTGGACGACTCCATCTCCATCAAGGACCCGCGCCTCAAGAAGTGCGACCGGCTGGCGCTGGTGTTCGGCACCGAGGGCGATGGCCTCGCGCCAGCCACCATCTCGAAGTGCGACTACACCGTAAAGATCCCCATGGCCCACGGCGTGGACTCGCTCAACGTGGCCGCCTCGAGCGCGGTGGCCTTCTGGGAGATGGTGCGCGACCGCGCGTAGCAGCCGCGTGCGGGGCGGCTGCGGCCTCGACCGTCACGCGCGAGCCGGCTGCGCCCCTGCCGCATGCTACAGCGGCAGCAGCCTCGTGAGCACCTGCTCGAACTCGTCGCGGTCCCAGATCTGGGGCACCGGGTAGTTGGGGTTGGCCTCATTGATCGCCCGGTCGACGATCGTGTCGAAGTCTTCGCGGCACAGCCCTTCCACGCAGGTGGGGATCCCCAGCATCGCCTCGAGGTCGCGGATGCTCTGGATCAACCTGCGGGCAAGCTCCGCATCGTCATCCTTCTCTTCAGCGTCCAGCTCGCGATCCAGCCCCAGCGCACGCGCCAGCTCGGCCAGCGCCTTCTTTGCGCTCTCCCCGTACTGCTCCAGCACGTAGGGCAGCACGATCGCCACGGCCTCGCCATGCGGCACGCCGTACAGCGCGCCGATGCCGTGGGCGATGGCGTGCACGTACCCCACCATGTTGTTGCCGAATGCGATGCCGGCGCTGTAGGAAGCCAGCAGCATCTGCCCGCGCGCCTCGATGTCGTTGCCATCGAGATATGCCAGCGGCAGGTTGGCGTAGATCATCCTCACGGCGGCCACCGCATGATGCGCCACCAGCCGCGAGGGCTTGAGGTTGATGAACGCCTCCACCGCATGGCAGAGCGCGTCCATGCCCGATTGCGCGGTCGTCCTCGGCGGAAGCGACAGCGTGAGCTGGGGGTCGAGCACCGCCAGCCGCGGCACCAGGCAGTAGTCGTCGATCGTGATCTTGGCGTGGGGCACCACGCTGGTGTCGGTGATCACGGCGCAGGGCGTGTACTCCGAGCCGGTGCCTGCCGTGGTGGGCACCGCGAAGATGTGCGGGATGCGGCAGCGGACCTTCAGCATCCCCGCAAACTGCGAGATGGAGCTGCCGGGCTTCTCCACCAGCACCGCCGCAGCCTTGGCGCAGTCCATCACCGAGCCTCCGCCCACGGCCACCATGGCCTGGCAGCCGAAGTTGCGGTACATCGCCGCAAGCTTGGCGGCGCACTCGTCGGTGGGGTCGGGCATCACGTCGCAGAACACGGTGGGCACGATCCCCGCTTCGTCGAGCTTGTCCAGCAGCTCGTCCAGCGTGCCCCTGCGCATCGTGCCCGTGGTGGTGGCCACCAGCACGCGCTCCACGTTTTCTTCCAGCAGCCTGCCCGGAATCTCGAGCAGCGTGCCCGGGCCGAATATCATCTCCTGGTCGGGCTCGACCGCCCGCATCGCCAGCCCCACGCCGCTCTGATACGCCCTGTACGCCACATGCCTCGCGTTCACGCCCATGCCCGCTCTCCTATCCGTCGTCTCGCCAGCCCGCGCCGCGCCCTGCGACCCGCCACCGCGCCGCGCCCGCGCCCTACCGGCGCGACTTGATCTTGTTGTACCCCTTGTTGGCCCGGCCTCGCACGATATGGATCGCGCGCCCCATCATGCAGCAGAGCATCGTGCTACGCCGCCTCAGCACGCCCAGGCAAATGTCGAGCGACCTGCTGTCGCGCGCTCTTGCACCGGGGATCAGCCGCTTGAACAGCTCGTCTCCGAACAGCTCCCGGCACCACGTCGCTCGCTCGGCGTGGCTCATCTGCGCACGCGGATCGCAGTTGCGCTCCAGCGCCGACAAGATGTAGCGTCCGAACAGTGCGCCCATCGTCTGCCTCACCTCCGGTGAATCCAGTCCCCAGCGGCACTGCTGGTCGTACACCATCGCGATGCGGCGGCGGTGCAGCTCGAAGTACTCCGGCACGAACTTGTTGGTGAGGTTGTCGCCCTGCCTCTTCACATACTTGTAGGGAGCGATGGCCAGCAGGTTGGCGCTGCGCGCGCGGTCGAAGAACTCGATGTTGAAGAACGCGTCCTCTATGAGCGCCACGTCCTCCTCGTAGCGAAGGCCGTCCAGCCGCTCGCGCAGGTAGAACTTGTTCCACGTGTAGCCCAGCAGCAGGCTCACCTCGAGGTCGAGCACCTGCGCGTGCACCTCGTCGGGAGTGCGGCACACGCACTCGCGCGGCAGCACCTCGTTGGAATATTGGAACTCGCCGTCGGCATCGTAGTAGGCCTCCTCGAGGCCGAACAGCACGATGTCGGCGGGGTCGTGCTCGATGGAGTCGCGCACCGCCTGCAGCATGCCCGCATCGTAGGTGTCGTCGGGGTCGAGAAAGCCGATGTAGATGCCCCGCGCCAGCTGCATGCCGGCGTTGCGGGCGGCCGACGCTCCCCCGTTGCGCTCGAGCTGCAGCAGCCTCACGCGCGAGTCGGACTGCTCGTAGCCACGTGCGATCTCGGCGCTGCCGTCGGGAGAGGCATCGTCGACCACCACCAGCTCCCAATCGCCGAAGGTCTGCGCCAGCAGGCACTCGATTGCCGAGGCCAGGTAGCGCTCCACCCCGTACACGGGCATCACGATGCTGAAGAACGGCCGCTGCTCGCCGCAATCGGCCGATGCTACGCAGTCCGCAGCCGCACCTGCCATCTCAGTCAAGTTTTCGTTGGATTCCATGCGGAAAGCCACACCTCTCTCAATGGGCTGCAATCATTTCCAGAGGAATTATAGCCTTGCCATCACGCTCTATGTTCGGCTTCCACAACACCAGCACACAGAAAGGCCGCCGGCTCATGCTCGAGCCGGCGGCCTCGGTCACGCTATGCGGCAGCAGCCTGTGCAGCCTCCCAAGAGCCTAGCCCTTGATGATCTGCATGGCCTCCTCGCGATATGCGTCCATCACGTAGGGGATGCCGGTGATCTCTTCGCACTCGTGCGTGAGTGACATCAGCTCGTTGCGGGTGATGGCGGGCAGGCTCATGCAACGCGAGCCGGCCATGATCTGCTGCAGTCCGACCTTGAGCCTGTCCACGTAGCTGTAGATGCCGATGGCGCCCAGCGGGAAGTCCTCGACGTCCTTGCCGAACTCGTCGCGCAGGGTCTCGTAGCACACGAAGATCTCTTCCTTGGTGCTGCCGTATGCGGCCACGCTCTTGGGCAGCTCGCCCTCGGCGATCCACTTCTCGATGTTCTTGCCCACGAAGCCGGGGATCATCATCGCGCGGCCCATGCACACTGCCTTGAAGTACGGTGCGCCCAGAGCCAGTCCCTTGTACACGCCGCCCTCGTCGGAGAAGCCGCCGGCGATGGCCAGGTCGGGCACGTATGCGCCCATGTCGTCCAGCATCTTGGCCAGCTCGTAGGTCATCGACTGCAGGTAGATGGTGGGCACGCCCCACTCCTCCATCATGCGCCAGGGGCTCATGCCGGTGCCGCCGGGGGCGCCGTCCACGGTCACGAGGTCGATGTGCTCGTTGCTAGCCCACTTGAGGGCCTTGGCCAGCTCGTTCATGGGGTATGCGCCGGTCTTGAGGGTCACGCGCTTGGCGCCCAGCTTGCGCAGGTACTCCACGGAGTTGTGGAAGTCCTCCTCGTCCACGAAGCCCAGGCGGCTGTGGCGCTCGAACTGCTTGATGGCGCCCTGCTTGAACGACTCCTGGATCGCAGGGTTGGAGGGGTCGGGGGTCACGATGTAGCCGCGCTTCTGCAGCTCGAGGGCACGCTCGAGGCTGTTGACCTTGATCTCGCCGCCGATGCACTTGGCGCCCTGGCCCCACTTAAGCTCGACGGTCTCGACGCCCAGCTCGCCGATCACGTAGTCGGCCACGCCCAGACGGGTGTCCTCCACGTTCATCTGCACGAGGATGTCGCCGTAGCCCTGGTGATACCTGCGGTACAGCTCGACGCGCCTCTTCATGTCGGGGGCGTTGATGACCTTGCCCTCGGAGTTGCGCTCCAGGCCGGGGTCGATGCCGCACACGTTCTCGCCGCACACGAGGCTGATGCCGCTGATGGCGGCGCCCACCGCGAAGTGCTCCCAGTTGGCGCGGGCAACCTCGGTGGAGCCCAGGGCACCGGTGAACACCGGCATCTTCATCTTGACCTTGTTCTCGTAGCCAAACTCGGTCTCGGTGTTAACGGTGGGGAAGGTAGCGGTGTCGGGACCCGCCTCGACGCCCTCGGGCAGTCCGTTGAGGCCGTGCGCGTAGCCGCAGATGTTGAGGTGCGAATAGTCGACCGGGTAGTCCTTGTCGCCGCCGGCGGTCACATGGCCGAAGGGGCCGGGGTAGATGACCTCGCGTCCGCGGAACGACGACTTGAACACCTCGCAGTTGCCCTTGCAGTCGTCCACGCAGCGCGTGCACAGGCCAGAGCAGGGCACCACGCTACGGGACCTGTTGACGGTACCCGTGGCCTCGTTGGAGTTGGGGCGTTGCAGATTCATCAAGAACTCCTCTCTTATGTCTCTCTTTCCTAATGAAGAGACGTTCGATTGCCGAGGCGCTTCGCATCCGGCGCAGCACCGCGTCTAGCTGCGGCGCTGTGCGCATCGGCGTATTTGGGGCTGAGACATCGCGAACGTGAGAAGAAGGCTCGCCTGCAGCTACGCGGGTTGGCGGCTTTGCGTCCGCCAAGCGAGCTGCCTTTTCGCGCCCGTGCTGAAAAGCCTTACACGATTATAGGGTCAATGTTGGGGATTGATAAAAACGAACGCAATTTTGAGTTGAAGCTATCCGTTTTCGGCGGTCGCGGAGTGCGGGCAGGGTTCTGGCGGCCCGGCACGCGGCACTGGCGGAACGCTGGCGGCCGTCGCGGGCACGGGCGCGGCTTGCGCCTCGTGCGCTAGGCCCTCGAGTCCGACGGGCACTCGCACATGCGCTCCTCGCGCACGATGGCCGCCTCGATGTCATCGTGGTCGTCCGACAGGTTGGCGATCATGAGCACCAGGCAGCGTTTGACCTCGAGCATCTCCTCGTCGTCGATGCCGGCTTCCATCTTGTCCTGGCTCTCGTCGAACCTGCGCTTGCCGGCCCCGGCCGCCTCCCATCCCTTGGGGGTGAGCTTGACGTTCTTGGCCCGTTGGTCGGTGGCGCTCGAGAGCGTGGTCACGAAGCCCTTCTGCTCCAAGCGCGAGATCAGCCCGGTTGTCGTGGGCTGCGAAACCCGCAGGAAGCGCTGGACCTCCTTGAACGAGCACTCCCCGCCCTCGTGATTTTCGAGGCACACGATCACGCCCATCTGCGAGTGGGTGAGGCCGACGGCCTTCATGGAGTTGTCGCCCTCGCGCCGCACGGCATCGCCCAGGACCTTGAGCAGAAACATGCAGGAGTGGCTGCGGGCGATGGCATCCACAACGGCGGAGCCGTCGCCATCGAGAAGAGTTGCGTCGTCGTTGTTGCTGTTTTCGAGCTTCATGGTCGCCTCGGAGCCTTGCGCGTCGGCGCGTCCTGGGAAGCGCCGCTCAAACATGCAGGATGCCGCTTCGAAAAATGAAGGCATCCAAATTCGATAGCATACTATCATAAACGCGGGCAAAGCGTGCAGCCGCGTCGGGCAAATTGCGCAACACGATGCAAGCACGCGCAAACAACGGCACCGATTTTGCGAAAAGAAGTGATCTCATGATTGCCCAGATATTGGAAGCGGGAATGCTGATCTGCTTCGGCCTCTCGTGGCCCATCAACGCCATGAAGAGCTACCAGGCCCGAACCGCGGCGGGCACGAGCTGGCAGTTCCTGATGCTCATCACGATCGGCTACGTCTTCGGCATAGTGGCCAAGTTCTGCTCGGGCCAGGTGAACTGGGTGCTGGCCGTGTACTTCATCAACTTGGTGTGCCTGGCCTTCAACTGGGCGATCTACTACCGCAACCTCAGGCTGGACCGCATGAAGGGCATGCTCTCGGAGATGTAGCCCCACCCCTTCCGCGCAGATTGCAACCCTACGCCAGTATCGCCGCGATTTGCACGTCCTTCAGGCGGTTTACCGCGTCGAGCTTCCACTTGGGGTAGTATTTGCGGAACTTCCGGGGAACTTCCGCGAAGGCTTGGCGGCGTTTGGAGAACGCGAACTCCCCCGGCACTCGCGCAGCCGGTAACATTAGCAGAAGATGCGAAACGCGACAGGCGCATATCGCACCGTTTTTCGAAAAAGGAGGCATCATGGTCAAGGTCAAGCTTTCCGAAATCATGCAGCAGAGGCAGGCGCTTTCGTTCGAGGTGTTCCCGCCCAAGACCGAGCAGGGCATGCAGGATCTGCCCGGCACGCTCGCAGAGCTTTGCAAGTTCGAACCCGACTACATTTCCTGCACCTACGGTGCGGGCGGCGGCAACGTGGGCGCCAACCGCGAGGTGTGCAAGATGATCCAGGACGCAGGCACCGTGCCCGTCACGCACTTCACCCTCATCAAGAACACCCGCGAGGGCATGAAGCAGCAGCTCGACGAGTACCTCGACATGGGAGTCGAACACGTGCTGGCGCTGCGCGGCGACTTCCCGCTGGGCGAAACCAGCACCTGCGGCGACTTCGACTACGCCACCGACCTCGTGAAGTTCATCCGCGACACCTATGGCGACAAGTTCGAGATCGCGGTGGCCGGCTCGCCCGAGGGCCACATCTCGTGCAGGAGCCTCGAAGCCGACATCGCGGTGCTCAAGATGAAGCAGGACAACGGCGCCGACTACATCATGACGCAGCTCTGCTGGGACATGGAGCAGTTCGAGTACTGGCTCGACGCCATCAGGATGGCGGGCATCACCATGCCGGTGGACGTGGGCATCATGCCCGTGCTCGACATCGCGGCCACCATCAACATGGCGCTCTCGCACAACGGCTGCGTGATGCCGCACGAGCTTTCGAGGCTCATCTCGAAGTACTGGATCTTCCCCAACCCGTTCGACAAGGACCCGTTCGACAGCTTCCTCGAGCAGAAGAAGCACGACTTCATGGAAGCCGGCATCGAGTACACGATCAACCAGATCGACCAGTACCGCGCCATGGGAGTCGACGGCATCCACCTCTACGCGCTCAACAAGTCGGAGGCCGTGTCGAGAATCATCAAAGAATCGGGCATGAAGACGCTGATCTAGGCATCTAGCACCAACGATTAGCCAGCGGGCGGAGTCGAGCAATATCGACTCCGTCCGCTTTTTGTTATGCCGAAGAAGACTCGCCAGGTGCCGACGTGGGGTGTGTCCGAACGGCGACTTTTGGCCGAA
>CAVFRF010000081.1:0-20977 GCA_963624975.1 Bacteroidaceae bacterium | reverse complement strand
GTTCACGACTCTATCGCCTTTGCCGAAGGCAGAGGATACTACCGCAAAAGCAACAACGCCGGCGGGCTCGAAGGCGGCATGACCACGGGCGAGCCGCTGGTTGTGCGCGCTTGCATGAAGCCCATCCCGACGCTCACCTCGCCTCTCGAAACCGTCAACATATCCACGCACATGCCCGAGGCGGCCTCCAAAGAGCGCTCCGACGTGTGCGCCGTTCCAGCCGCCGCGGTGGTGGCGGAGGCTGAGGTCGCCGTCGTGCTGGCCAGCGCCTACCAGAGGATGTTCGGCACCAGCTGCATGGACGACATGCAGAGCGCCATGCGCGCATACATGGAGAGAATCTCGAAATGAGCGGAGCTGCAAACAACGCGCATCCCAGGGGCGGCGGCTCAAACGCTGCAACCTCGGCAACTGCCAGCGGGCGAAAGCCCAACCCCGACCAGCACATCTTGCTCATAGGCTTCATGGGCGCGGGCAAGTCGACCGTGGCGCGCAAGATGGCGCGGTGGTTCGGCAAGGTGTCGTACGACGTGGATGCCGGCATCAAGCGCATGGCCGACAAGACGATCCCCGAGATATTCGCCGAAGAGGGCGAGGCGGGCTTTCGCAGGCGCGAGCTGGATTACCTCGAGTTTCTCAAGGGCATGCAGCCCGGCATCGTGAGCTGCGGCGGCGGGGTGATCTCGATGCCCGAATCGCGCAAGGCTCTGCGGGAGCTTGGATTCGTGGTGTTTTTGAAGGTGAGCCTGGACGATGTCTACTCCAGAATCTCGTCCACGGAGTCGCGGCCCCTTCTCAGCGGGGACAGGCAGAAGGCGCAGGACCTGCTGGATAGCCGCACGCCCTTGTACTTGGAATGCGCCGACCTCGTGTACGACACCTCGGGCAAGAGCTCGGGCCGGGTGGCGCACGAGCTGGGCGAGATGCTGTTCTAGAGAGCGGAGAGGTAGCCAGATGGGTGCTAGCGTTGTGAGAATCGGCCTTCCCGATGGGAGAGGCTACGACATAAGGATCGGATCCGGGGTAACCGCTCAGCTTGGCGAGCGCATCGCCGAGCGCACTGCGGCCAGGCATGCTGCGCTCGTGTGCGATTCCAACGTGGCTCCGCTGCATGCGAGCCGGGTGCGCGAGGTACTGGAAGCCGCCGGCTTCCGGGTGGACACGATCGAGTTTCCGGCTGGCGAGCAGTCCAAGTCGCTCGAGCAGCTGGGACAGATCCACGCTCGGCTGTCGGAGCTGAGGTTCACGCGCGATTCCGTGGTGGTGGCGCTTGGCGGCGGCGTTGCGGGCGACCTTGCGGGCTTCGCCGCTTCCACGTACATGCGCGGCGTGCCGTTCGTGCAGGTGCCCACCACGCTGCTCTCGATGGTGGACTCGTCGGTCGGGGGCAAGAACGGCGTGAACGTGGCGGGAGTGAAGAACCTCGTGGGCAACTTCGCGCAGCCCATCTACGTTTCGGCCGACATCGACATGCTGGCCACGCTGCCGCAGCTCGAATGGAAATGCGGCTTTGGCGAGATGGCCAAGTCGGCTGTGATCGACTCGGGCGACTTCGCGGCATGGCTCTTCGACGCTGCACCGCGTCTCGTCGCAGGGCAGCCCGACGCGGTGCGCGAGGCGGTGGCCAGGACGGTGGAGTTCAAGGCTCGCGTGGTCGTGGCCGACGAGCACGAGGGTTCGGTGCGCAAGTGCCTCAACTACGGTCACACGCTGGGACATGCCATCGAGGCGGTCTCGCAGAATCCCAAGGTGCTGCATGGCATCGCGGTGGCAGAGGGCATGCGCTTTGCGGTCCGGCTCGCAGGCGAGACGATCGGCGTGGCACCGGGGTTTGCAGATGCGCAGGACAAGTTGCTCGACGCGTTGGGCATCGAGCCGCTGCGCAGGAAGTTCGACGTTTCGCAGCTCGTGGTCAAGATGCTGCACGACAAGAAGGGCAACGGGCGCACCGTGAGCTTCGTGCTGGCCAAGGCACCCGGCAAGTGGGAGATGGCCGAGATGGAGCCGCAGGTTGTGAAAGACCTGCTGCACGCTTGGATGGATGCGAAGGAGCTGCAATGATCAAGAAGATCAACCTGCTGGTGGTAAACGGCCCCAACCTCAACATGCTGGGCATCCGCGACCCAGATGTGTACGGCGTGCAGACCCTGGACGAGATCAACGCCTACATCAAGACCAACCTCACGGGAATCGAGCTGAGGTTCGCCGAGTACGGCATAGAGACCAGCATCTCGGTGAGCTTCTTCCAATCCAATCATGAGGGCGCGCTCATCGACTGCATACAGGAATCGCGCCTGAGCTACGACGGCGTGGTGCTCAACCCCGGCGCATACACTCACTACTCGTATGCGATTCACGACGCAATCGACGCCATCGATATCCCGGTGGTGGAGGTTCACCTGAGCGACATCGCCAACAGGGAGGATTTCCGCCGCATATCGGTCACGGCTCCCGCATGCATCGGACAGGTGAAGGGCCTCGGACGTCGCGGATACGTGGATGCCATCGAGATGCTCGTGGCGCATATTACCGGGGAGGTCGACCTGCTGTGAGCGAAGCGAACGAGATGGATACGAAGGCGGATGCAAAGTTCGACATCGCGGGGATTACCGCTGTTCGACGTGCCGCGTTGGCTCAAAAGGTGGCCGAGGCCGGACTCGACGCATATTACTGCCGCAACACGTCGGACATCAGGTGGCTCACCGGATTCGACAGCGTGTTCGACTCCGAGTCGGCGCATCTGGCGCTGGTGCGGGCCGGCGACGTGGTGGTGCACACCGATTCCCGCTACTCGGAGGCCATGGAATCGCATGCCGCGAGGGGCGACCTCGAGGTTTCCAACGAGCGCGAGACCCATGCGAAGTTCGCCGCGCACAGGCTGGCGGGGTGCAGCGGATCTGCCGGCGCCGGCAAGCTCAGGATCGGTATCGACCCGGCCATAGCGCTCGGCGAATTCAGGAAGCTCGCACAGGCATTCGAGGATGCCAGCATCGACTTCGAGCTTGTCGAGGGAGATGCCGATCCGGTTCGCGAGCTGCGCAAGGTCAAGGATGCATCCGAGGTTGCGCTGATGCGCAGGGCGCAGCAGATCACCGATGCCGCCTTCGCGGAGCTTCTCGGGTGGATAGCACCGGGCATGACTGAGAAGGAAGTGGCCAACGAGCTCGAGTATTCGATGCGCAAGCTGGGCGCAACGGGACTGGCCTTCGCCACGATAGCCGCAAGCGGTCCGCACTCGTCGATGCCGCATGCCGTGCCGTCGGACAAGCTGCTGCAGAAGGGCGAGTTCCTGGTGCTCGACTTCGGGGCGCGCTACCTCGACTACTGCGCCGACATGACGAGGACGATTGCCATAGGCGAGCCGAGCGCCGAGATGGTGAAGGTCTACGATGCGGTGCTCGAAGCCCAGACCCGGGCAAAGGCCGCAATCAAGCCCGACCTTGCCAGCAAGAGCGTGCACCAGATTGCCGACGACACGATTGCCGAAGCCGGGTACGCCGGCAAGTTCACCCACTCGCTGGGCCACGGCGTGGGCATCGACATCCACGAGGATCCCAACCTCAGCTCCAAGAGTCCCGACGTGCTGGCGCCCGGCAACGTGGTCACGGTGGAGCCGGGCATCTACATCCCGGGCTTCTGCGGAGTGCGCACGGAGGACTACGGCGTGGTGACCCCCACAGGCTTCGACACGTTCACCATCAGCTCCCATGAGCTTCAAGTAGTGGAGTAGGCCGACATTCCTGCACGTCATCCAGCCTGCTGCACGGGTGGCGTATTCGTTGCGTCCGTGCGGCGTATGCGCTCAAATCGGGCGCATACGCTTGTGCTATATTCGAACGTGGATTACGGCGATAAAAACCGGAAAAAGGGTTACCGAAAGGACTAGTTCAGATGGCTATATCCACAGCCGATTTCAAGAATGGCAAATGCATCAGCATCGATGGCAAGCCCAACGTGATCATCGAGTTCCAGCACGTCAAGCCCGGCAAGGGCGGCGCTTTCGTGCGCACCAAGGTTCGTGACGTGCACACCGGCAGGGTCAACGACCTCACGTTCCGCGCTGGCGAGAAGTTCGACGAGATTCGCATGGAAACCAAGGAGATGCAGTATCTCTACAACGACGGCCAGGACTACTGGTTCATGGACAACGTGACCTACGACCAGATTCCGATCACCGCGGAGCTGATCGGCAACAACACGCAGTGGCTCAAGGAAAACGACGTGTGCCTCATCCAGTATGCCGGCGACGAGATGATCGGCGTGCAGCCCCCGATGTTCGTGGAGCTCGAGGTCACCGATACCGAGCCTGGCTTCAAGGGCGACACCGTGCAGGGTTCCACCAAGCCCGCCACGATGGAGACCGGTGCCGTGGTGCAGGTCCCGATGTTCGTGAACAACGGCGACGTGCTCAAGATCGACACCAGGGACGGACGCTACATCACCAGGGTCTAGTCCGGACCAATCGCAATGCACGCCAGCAGGTGCCCGCGTATCGGGCATCTCGCATGGCGATCAAGTTAGATATCTGGCAGCTGGGCATTTCGCAGGCAATCCGACAGCTGCCGGCAGTTGGCAACAGAATAGCTGGGTGTGCCGATAAGCCCCATGGCATCAGCGGCATCGAGCTTCGGAGAAGAGGGGAGGCTTAAGACGATGAGAACGCTTCATATCATGGACACGACCCTTCGCGACGCGCATCAGTCGCTCTGGGCAACCAGAATGATGACCGGGGACATGCTTCCGATCTTGGACAAGATGGATCAGATCGGGTACTGGGCCATCGAGGCATGGGGAGGCGCCACATTCGACACATGTCTGAGGTTTCTGGACGAGAATCCGTGGGAAAGGCTTCGCGCGGTTAAGTCGCACCTCAAGAACACCCCCATATCGATGCTGTCGCGTGGCCAGAACCTCGTGGGCTACCACCATTATTCGAAGGACATCGTGAACAGGTTCCTCACCGCTGCGCATCGCAACGGCGTGGACGTGTTCAGGATCTTCGACGCGCTGAACGACATTCGCAACGTGCTTGACAGCGCCGAGGCCGTCAAGGAATGCGGCGGGCACCTCGAAGGCGCCATCTCGTACACGATGAGCCCGGTTCACACCATGGACAGCTACATCGAGTACGCGCAGAAGTGGAAGGATCTGGGGGCCGATTCCATCTGCATCAAGGACATGGCGGGCATGCTCACCCCGTATCGCACCGAGCGCCTGGTAACGGCGCTGCGCGAGGAAATCGGGCTTCCCATCCACCTGCACTGCCACTACGTGGGCGGCATGGCTCCCACCAACTACATCAAGGCCGCCGAGGCCGGGGCGATGATCGTGGACACGGCATCGGCTCCGCTGGCATTCGGCAACTCGCAGCCCGCGGTGGAGATGATCGTGGCCGCGCTCAAGGAATCCGGGTACGACACGGGCCTTGACCTCGAGGACCTCTTCGAGGTGGCCGAGTACTGGGAGAGCGTGCGCACCCGCTACCACTACAAGCGCGGCGTAAGCTCGCTCATCCATATGCAGGTGTACAGCCATCAGGTGCCCGGCGGCATGATGTCGAACCTCATCAGCCAGCTCGACACTCAGAACGCCGCCGATAGACTCGACGACGTGATGAAGGAGATTCCGCGCGTGCGCGCCGAGGTTGGGTACCCGCCGCTGGTGACCCCAATGTCGCAGATCGTGGGCACGCAGGCCGTGCTCAACGTGCTCACCGGCAAGCGCTGGTCGGTGGTTTCCGCCGAGATGAAGGACTACCTGGCCGGCTACTATGGTAAGGCTCCCGGACCTCTCAAGCTCGAGATCGTGCAGAAGGTGCTCGGCGACACCAAGCCCCTCGATCCCGACGTGCCCCCGAGCACGCTTGCAACCAAGCAGTATTCCGAGTTCGAAGAGGAGATAGGCGACCTCGCCCGCAGCGAGGAGGACGTGCTCATGTACGCCCTCTTCCCCGAGACCGCGAGGACCTTCCTTTCGAAGCACCGCTCTTCCGAGAAAACACAGTTCATCCTTGAAGGGGAATCCAAGGAGACCAAAGAGGAGGATTACGTGGACATCAACCAGATCAAGGACCTCATCAAGGCCGTTGAGGAAGCCCAGATCGGCGAGATCACGATCGAGGAAGCCGGCATGAAGGTTACGGTGCGCGCCCAGGGCGAGGCCGCTGCCGTCATGCCCATGGTGGCCCAGGTCCCCGCAGCCGCGGTTGCCCCTGCAGCAGCTCCTGCTGCCGAGGCTCCCGCCGCCGAGCCCGACAGGCCCGCGAACTGGGTTGCGGTGAAGTCGCCCATGGTGGGCACGTTCTACGCGGCCCCCTCTCCCGGAGCCGACCCCTTCGTGAAGGTGGACGACGAGGTGTGCGCAGGGCAGTCGCTTTGCATCGTGGAGGCGATGAAGCTCATGAACGAGGTTCCCGCCGAGCAGGTTGGAATCGTGCGAGAGATTTGCGTGGAGGATGCACAGCCGGTCGAATACGGCACCGTGCTCATGTATCTCGAGCCCACTAGCGATGGCGAGTAGAAGATGTTCCAGAAGATTCTGATTGCCAACAGGGGCGAGGTGGCCGTGAGGGTTATCCGCGCCGCCAGGGAGATGGGCATCGCGACCGTCGTGGTGTACTCCGAGGCCGACGCTGCTAGCGAGGCGGTGCGCATGGCCGATGAGGCCGTGTGCATAGGACCTGCGCAGAGCACCAAGTCGTACCTCAACATGCAGGCCATCATCGGCGCGGCCGAGATCACGCATGCCGAGGCGATTCACCCCGGATACGGCTTTCTGGCCGAGAACTCCGACTTCGCGAGGGCCTGCATCGACAACGACATCGTGTTCATCGGGCCCGACCCCGACGTGATGGACGCGCTGGGCAACAAGTCCAACGCCAAGGAGACCGCCCAGCGCGCCGACGTGCCCACGGTGCCCGGCAGCGACGGTGTGGTCGAGAACGTCGAAGATGCCCGCGCCTTCGCAGAGAAGGTCGGCTACCCGGTGCTGGTGAAGGCCAGCGCTGGCGGCGGCGGCAAGGGCATGCGCGAGGTCATGAGCGCCGACGAGATGGAGAGCGCCTTCACGATGGCCAAGAACGAGGCCCTGCAGGCGTTCGGCAACGGCGACGTGTACATCGAGAAGCTCATCCTGCGTCCGCGCCATGTGGAGATCCAGGTGCTGGCCGACACGCACGGCAACGCCATACATCTGTGCGAGCGCGACTGCTCGATCCAGCGCAGGCATCAGAAGCTCATCGAGGAGGCGCCTTCGCCTGCTCTTACCGAGGAGCTTCGCCAGGAGATGGGCGCCACCGCCCTCCGCATGGTCAAGGCCAGCGGCTATACCAATGCGGGCACCGTGGAGTTCCTGCTCGACGTGGACGACAGTTTTTACTTTATGGAGATGAACGCCAGGGTGCAGGTCGAGCATGGCGTATCGGAGCAGATTACCGGCATCGACATCATCAAGGAGCAGATCCGCATCGCGGCGGGCGAGGAGATGACCTGCAAGGACAGGGCGCCCATCTCGCCGTTCGGCCATGCGATGGAGTTCCGCATCAACGCCGAGGATCCCGACAACGACTTCCGTCCGTGCCCCGGCACCATCACCAAGCTGCGCATGCCGGCAGGTCCTGGAGTGCGCATCGACACCGCGATCTACGAGGGCTACACCGTGTCGCCCTACTACGATTCGATGCTGGCCAAGCTCGTGGTGTGGGGCGCCGATAGGAACGAGGCGATCGCCAGAGCCAAGCGTGCGCTGGCCGAGGTGCAGATCGAGGGCATCAAGACCACGGTGACCTTCCATCAGAAGGTCGTGGACAACGCCACGTTTGCAAGCGGCGAGGTCTACACCGACTTCCTGGAGAGGGAATTCTAGGTTTTCCGGTGTATGGCGTGCCGGATGTGCGTTTGCAGTGGTAGCCTTTCGAACATACGTGCAACGCGGGGTGTGCGAAGCTTGGCATGCACCGCGACGATGCAACAGCAGGAGAGTTACATGAAGAATGCTCTTAAATCGAACGTGGACGGGCTGCTGCCCGTGCCCGATGTGGCGAACACCACCATGGTGGCGCACCTGGGCATCGCTCCCGGTGCCATAGAGACCATGATCGTGCGCACTGTGTGCGGCGTGCCCGGCGTGGCGGGAGTGGGCGGACCCAAGATCGACAGCAGGTTCACCTCCATCCTCTCGCGCAGCCAGTCCGACAACGGCGTGGCAGTGGCGCGTGACGGCGGACATATCGTGCTGGACATCCGCATCCAGATCTACTACGGATACAAGCTCCGCGACATCGTGGACGGCATCCGCATCTGCGTGGCAGATGCGCTGGAGAGCCAGATGGGTCTCACCATCGATGCCATCAACGTGTACGTGACCGACATCCGCTTCGAGGAGTAGGCCAGTGGCTGCCAAGCGTTCCGAGATAGGAGAGCAGCGCACACGCGCGCGCCGACAGGCACTCCAGATGCTGTTTGCCAGGGATTTCGCCATGGGCGGCTCCGAGGTTGGCACTTCCGAGATGACCGCGGTGATGGACGATGTGGTGCCCGAGCCCTATGCATGCGAGATCTACGAGGGCATCGCGCAGAACCAGAAGCGCATCGACGATGCCATCGAGAGCGTCGCGGAGAACTGGACGCTCTCGCGCATGCCTTCGACCGACAGGTCGATCTTGCGCATCGCGGTGTTCGAGCTGATGTTTCGCGACGACATCCCCTCGGGGGTTTCGATCAACGAGGCAGTCGAGCTGGCCCAGGACTTCGGCGGGGAAGACGACTCGTTCCGCTTCGTGAACGGGGTGCTGGGCACGCTTGCAGGCGGTCTCGAGTCCGGGAAGGGTGACGTGGCTGCGAAGGACGAGGCTGAGACGTGCACTGCGGACGATGCGGTCGAGGCCAATGCCGCTGCGGCGGACACTGCCGCGGAGAAGTAGCGGTTGGAAGCCTGCCGGCGATGTCGCTGATGCGACGATGTTTCCCGGGCTAGAAGACATTCGAAAGTGACGACATGATCGAGAAGAAGAACACATATCTGGCTGCAAAGAACAACCTCGACCAGATCATCGAGCAGGTGAGGTCGAAGGATCTGCCGCTCGAGAAGGCTCTCGATCTGTATGAAGAGGCCATCCGCATAGGCAACAGCTGCGCCGACCTCATCGACAAGGCCGACTTCTCTATGGAGGAGATGGAGGCCTACACCGCTTCCACCGAAGGCGAGGCCTCCGAAGAGACTGCCGGCGCAGACGATGCTGCCGGCATCGCTGCCGAACCGGAGAGCGCCGACGAGGCCCAGCCTGCCGCAAGCGACGCGGAGGATCCCGACGGCTCCCAGGCAGCAGACGCCTAGGGCGTTGGTTAGGATGGAAACGATGGATCAGGGCTCGCGCATAGAAGGTGGGGCGAACCAAGACGGGTTCGTGCACGGAGACGACGAGCGCTTCCTGCTCTCGTCGGTAAAGTGCCCTGCGGACCTCGCTGGATTTTCCTACGAGGAGTTGGATCAGCTGGCCACCGAGATTCGCGCGATGATTCTGGAGACCACGCATCTCAACGGCGGCCATCTGGCTTCGAGCCTCGGCGCGGTGGAGCTCATCATCGCCATGCACCGCGTGTTCGGGCAGTCCGAAGACAGGCTGCTCTTCGACGTGGGGCATCAGGCCCTCGCGCACAAGCTTCTCACCGGAAGGGTCGACAGGTTCTCTACCCTGCGCCGCTTCGGCGGTATTGCGGGATTTCCCAGAAGGTCCGAAAGCCCCTACGACGTGTACGATTCGGGTCACGCGTCCGACTCGCTGTCGGTGGCCTACGGCATCGCGACAGCCAAGAGGCTGTCGGGCGATGCCGGCAAGGTTGCAGTGCTCATAGGCGATGCCGCGATATCGGGCGGCATGGCGTTCGAGGCGCTCAACAAGATCGGCGAAGACGGCGGCAACATCACCGTGATCCTGAACGACAACAAGATGTCGATTTCGCGCAACGTCGGCGCGCTCTCGCTCTACCTGGGCAAGATCAGGCTCAGCAAACAGTACAACACCACGCGCGACCGCGTGCGCGATCGGATGAGCTCTTTGGGAGAAGTCGGGCGCACGCTCGCCTCCGCCGTCGGTGCCGTAAAGCAGTCCTTCAAGAAGATGCTGGTTCGCGGTACCCTCTTCGAGGATATGTCCATCACCTACCTGGGGCCGATCGACGGGCACGACATCGTGGCTCTCGAAGATGCCATGCGCGCCGCCCGCGACCACGACGGTCCCGTGCTCATCCATGCGGTGACCACCAAGGGCAAGGGATATGCCCCGGCTGAGAACGACCCGAGGGGCTTCCATGGCGCGTCGCCGTTCAACCTCGAGACGGGCAAGATGGAGAAGTGCTTCGGGGCTTCGGGCTATACCAAGGTGTTCTCGAAGCTCATGCTCGATGCGGGCGAGCGCGACGAGAAGGTCGTGGCGATTACCGCCGCGATGGCCGACGGCACCGGACTCGCCGACTTCGGCGAGAAGTACCCCGACAGGTTCTTCGATGTCGGGATTGCCGAGGAGCATGCCGCCGCCATGGCGGCTGGCCTGGCCATCGAGGGCAAGACGCCGGTGCTCGCCGTGTATTCGACGTTCATGCAGAGGGCATTCGACCAGATCGTCACCAACATCGCGCTGCCCGACCTGCACGTGGTGATGTGCCTCGACAGGGCTGGCATAGTCGGGCGCGACGGCTCCACTCACCATGGCCTGTTCGACCTGGCGTTTCTCAGGCTCATCCCCAACATGACCATACTTGCTCCGTCGACCACCGAAGAGCTGGCCGGCGCATTTGCAACCGCGCTCTACCACGTGGATGGCCCGGTTGCCATCCGGTACCCCCGCAAATCCAACGAGATCTACAGCCCCGACGGCTCGGAGAGCGCATGGGAGCCGCATCGCGCGGTGCTGCGCAGGCAGGGCGACGACGTTGCGATACTGGCCGTGGGCAGGATGGTCGACCACGCCATGGAAGCGGCCCAGATGCTCGCCGAGCGCGGGGTAGAGGCCTGCGTGTACGACATGCGCTGGGTCAAGCCCATCGACGAAGACGCCATCGAGAAGGCTTGCGCCACCCGCTTGGTGGTCACGATCGAAGACGGCACCATCGAGGGCGGATTTGGCAGCGCGGTGCTCGAGCACACGGGCGAGACCGGCAACGGCGCGCAAGCATCCAAGTGCGACACCCCGGTGCTGCGACTTGGCGTTCCAGACGAGTTCGTGGAGCACGGCGGCGAGGACGACCTCTTCGAGAGCCTGGGCCTTATGCCCGCGCAGGTGGCGGCAGCCATCGAGCACGCTCTTCGCAACTGCGACAAAACCGGAGAATAGCGGGAAGGTGCGCGAGGCTTCATGTCCGGTGGCAAGTGCGCCAAGACGATGCGGGTCGACGAGCTTCTGGTGCAAAGGGGCCTGTTCGACATCGTGGACGAAGCCAGACGTGCATGCTTTGCCGGCGAGGTGAGCAGCCCCGATGCGGCAATCGTATCGCCATCCCAGAAGATTCCAGCGCAAGCTGCTCTCAACGTGAAGCGCAGGTCGAAGTTCGTCTCGCGAGGGGGCGACAAGCTCGACGGGGCGCTGGCCGACTTCGCATTCGACCCTGCGGGCATGAACTGCGTGGACGTGGGCGCGTCGACCGGCGGCTTTACCGACTGCCTGCTGCAGCACGGGGCCGCCAGGGTGGCCGCCGTGGATGTTGCGCACTCGCAGCTGGCGTGGTCGCTTCGCAACGACAGCCGCGTGGCGGTGTTCGACCGCACCAACGTCAAGGACGTTTCCGCAGCTCAGCTAGGGGGTCCATTCGACCTTCTGGTGGCCGACCTCTCCTTCATATCGCTTGCTCAGGTTCTCCCTATTTTCTACACAATCCTGAAAGCCTCCGGGTACTCTCTCATCATGGTTAAACCTCAGTTTGAAATTGGTAAGAATTTGGTAAGAAATGGGGGAGTGGTTCGGGAAGCTTCTAGTCATATAAAGGTATTGGAGGATATGGTCGCGGCGCTCGGCGACTCGGGATTCGAGGCGTTGGGTATGAGCGTATCGAAGGTGCCGGGCAAGAAGAAGGGCAACATGGAGTTCTTCATACTCGCGGGCATCGCCGGACAGGAAGATGCAAGGCCGGCATGCTATACGGCGGCGGATGCACGAATCGACGTGGAGCGCGTGGTGATGCAGGCGCACGAGGGGCGAGAGGTTTGATATGCGCGTTTTGATGGTGGTGAACAGCAGCAAGGAACAGGGTATGCACGGCGCAGGCGAGCTGACCGAGCTGCTGCATGCACAGGGCATCGATACCCTGACGATAGAGGCCGAGCAGATTGCAGATGCTAGCGGCGTTTTGGAAGAGGGGCTGCGGTGCGTGGAGTGGTCGCCCGACCTTATCTGCACTTTCGGCGGAGATGGCACGCTGCTTTCGGCGGCGCAGGTCGCGTTCAGGCACGACGCGCCGATGCTGGGTTTCAACTACGGCACGCTGGGGTTTCTTACCGGCGCATCCGACGAGTCGATGGACAAGGCGGTGAAGGCTGCGTTGGCCGGCGAGCTTCCGGGAGAGAAACGCGCGGCACTCGAGGTGTCGATCGAGGCCGAGAGCGGCGAGTGCAGGCACTGCACGGTGCTCAACGAGGTGGCGATGACCAGAGGCTCGTCGGGTCGTCTCGTGGAATACACGATCGAGATCGATGGCGACAAGCTCGCCGACATGCGTGCCGACGGCGTGATCGTGGCATCGGCTACGGGTTCGACCGCCTACTCGCTGTCGGCCGGAGGACCGCTGCTGGCTCCCACGCTGCAGGGCATGGTGGTGTCGGCGCTGGCCCCGCACTCGCTCATCTCGCGCGCCATGGTTACCGACGGCAGCCAGAAGGTGCGAATCGTGCCCAACCCGATCGGCGATGCCGAGTGCTTCGTGTTCGCGGACGGCAAGCGCATATGCGACGGCGAGAAGCCGGCGGCCATCACGGCCACGGTGCGCAGGGAAGCGGTGACCCTGCTGCGGTACGATATGCCGAGCTTTACACGCAGGGCATCCGGCGCGTTCTACGGAGAGCAGCCATGATAGAGGAACTGAGGATACGCAACCTGGCCCTCATCGAGAAGGCCGAGATGAGGTTCTCGGACGGCTTCACCGCGCTCACGGGCGAGACCGGCGCGGGCAAGACAGCGCTTCTGGGCGGCATCAAGCTTGCAATGGGAGCGCGTGCCGAATCGAGCATCGTGCGCGAGGGGTGCGACGAGGCCGTGGTGGAGGCGGTGTTCTCGCTGGACGAGGCCGCGTCCGTGCTGCTGGAAGAGAAGGGCTTTGCGGCAGAAGACGGACTGGCCATAGCCAAGAGGCGCGTGCGCGCCGACGGGCGTTCGCGGTGCTACGTGAACGACGAGGCTGCCAGTGTGAAGGGGCTGGCTTCGGCGATAGAGCCGCTGGTGGACCTGCATGGGCAGCACGAGCAGCAGGCGCTGCTCTCGCCCCAGACCCATGTTGACTACCTGGACCGATGGGCTGGCGAGCGCGTTAGCGGAGCCAAGGCCGCCTATGCAGACGCTTTCGCGTCCTGGCGCGAAGCCCGCGCGGCGTTCGACGAGGCAGTCGAACGTGCTTCTGCGTCGGAGTATCAGATCGAGCAGGCACGCTTCGTATGCAGCCAGATCGACCCGGTGAACCCGGGCGAGAACGAGCACGACGAGCTGGAAGCGCGGCTCCCCATCTTGCGAAACGGCGAGAACCTGGCCACGGCTGCGGCAGATGCGCTGTCGCAGCTGCGTGGGGAAGGAGGCGCGATCGATGCGCTGTCGGCTGCAGGGCAGACGCTCGAGCGAGCTAGCGGCACCGATCCGCAGCTCGACTCGCTGGCCGAGAGGCTGGCCGATCAGCTAGCCGCCTTGGAAGATGCCGCTCTGGACCTGCGTTCTTACCGCGACGAAGTGGAATTCGACCCTGTCGCGCTCGAAAGGGCTATGGACAGGCTGGGGCAGCTCGACGGGCTGGTTCGCAGGTTCGGCCCCACCTACGAGGCGATGCTGGAAAGGTGGCATCAGTCGCGCGAGATTCTTGAGTCGGTGGATAGCGGATCATCTGCAATGCAGCAACTCGAGGAGGCGGCATCGCAGGCCGAGTCGCAGCTGCGCCAAGCGGCTGCCGCTCTCGCCGAGGCCAGAACGCATGCGGCATCGGAGTTCTGCGACGAGCTTTCGCATAGCGTGGCCGAGCTTGCCATGTCGGGAAGCACGTTCGAGATGAAGGAAACCGAACTCGACCTCGCCTCGTGGACTCGAAGCGGTTCGCGCAAGTACGAGCTGCTCTACGCGCCGGCGGCAGGCATGACGCCTAGGCCGTTGGCCAAGATCGCATCGGGCGGCGAGCTTTCGCGCGTGATGCTGGCCATAGAATGCATGGGCGAGATGGAGGCCTCGCGCAAGACGATGGTGTTCGACGAGGTGGATGCCGGCATCGGAGGCGCGGCTGCAAACTCCGTGGCCGACAAGCTGGTGGAGCTGTCGAAACGCCATCAGGTTGTGGTCGTGACCCATCTGGCGCAGATCGCGGCGCGCGCGGACAACCATCTGCTGGTGTCCAAGAACGCTTCGGACGGCATGCCGTCCACCACAATCGCTCCCATCGAAGGAGACGACAGGGTGGCCGAGATCGCGAGGATGCTCTCGGGTACTGCAGATGCCACGGCGCTAGAGCACGCGCGCGCGATGCTGGGGGAGGCCTAGATGCCGGCAACGGGACCCGCCAGAAAGGGCAAGTCCACCAAGCGGCTATGCCCCCTGCTGCTTCCGGGCGACGTTGCCGTGGTGTCGCATCGCGACATCGACCGCGTGTCGGCCGAGATGCTGGTAAAGGCCGAGGTCAGGGCCGTGGTCAACGCAGAACCTTCGATGTCGGGGGAGTACCCGAACTGGGCGCCCCTCACGATCCTCAAGGCCAAGATCCCCATCGTGGACCTCGACGACCCTGCCGACTTCGACAGCATCGAGGAGGGCATCGAGGTCGAGGTCCACGACGATGGTTCCATCGTGCAAAACGGGCAGACCGTGGCCAAGGGCACCCCGCTTCGGGCCGAGCAGGTCGAACAGGCGGCCGAGGCCGCTACGAGCAAGGTGGATGCCGAGCTGGAGAGATTCGTGCTCAACACCGCCGAGTACCTGCGTCGCGATAACGGCCACATCATCTACAACCCCAACGTTCCGAGCATCGACACCCAGCTCAAGGACAAGCAGGTGCTGGTGGTGGTCAGAGGTCCCGGCTACAAGGACGACCTCAACACCCTTCGCTCCTACATCCGCGAATTCAAGCCGGTAATCGTCGCGGTAGATGGCGGAGCAGATGCCGTGGTGGAAGCCGGGCTGGAACCCGACATCGTCGTGGGCGACATGGACTCCGTATCCGACGACACGTTGCGCCAAGCTCCCGAGGTGATTGCCCATGCGTACGAGGACGGCAGCTGCCCGTCGGCCGAGAGGCTCGACGAGCTGGGCGTGAGCTACAAGGTGTGGCCGCTGGCCGCCACGAGCGAAGACCTCGCGCTGCTGCTGGCCTGGGAATACGATGCCGACCTCATCGTGGCGGTTGGCACGCATTCCAACCTGGTCGAGTACATGGAGAAGGGCCGAGAGGGCATGGCCTCCACGTTTCTGGTGAGACTGAGAGTGGGTACCAAGCTGGTGGATGCCAAGGGCGTGAGCAAACTCTATAGGCCGGCTCCTCCCGAGCGCTACGTGCTCATCGTGATAGCAGCCGCGCTGATCACGATGCTCGCCGTGATATTCGTGTCGGAGCCGCTGCGCAACACGCTCATGGTAATGTGGCTCACGCTGCTCACCAATCTGGGCATCTAGCGGTATATTCGAAGTCTGGGTTTTGAGAGGCAGGGTCGAAGGAGCCGAATGTACAGCTTCAAGTATCATCTGGTCACGATATGCGCCGTGTTTCTGGCGCTCGCCATCGGCCTGCTGCTGGGCGCCGCCATCGGTGGAAGCGGGCTTCTGACCACCACGACTTCAGACCTAGTGGACTCGCTGTTCGACAGATACTCCAATCTCTCGACCCAGAACTCGGAACTCTCGCTCCAGTCCGAGCAGTACCAGTCGCTCTCGGGTGCTTTCGTGGGCAAGTGGGACGACGACAAGCTCACCGGCAAAGACGTGCTGATCGTAGCTGGCACATCGGGCGACGACATCAGCTCTTCTAACGAAGTTGCCAGCTACATAGAGTCTGCTGGCGGAAGGTACGTGACCGTGCGCGTTGCCGCCGAGGCCTTCGGCACCGACGATGCGAAGACGCTTGCCGCGTTGCAGGCCGTGGTGCCATCGGTCGAGGGCACCGACTACCCTTCGACCCTGGCGCAGGCTCTGGTAGCGGAATGGACTTCGGGATCGCAGGCAGACGACGTGTTCGATGGCGGATCGCTGTCTTCGGCAGACGACATGTCCGACTCCGACAAGGCTGCCTATCCTGTGACTGCCTGCCTGCTGCAAAACGGCATCGTCACCATCGAGAACTCCTCGCATGTGCCCGATACGATCGATGCTTGCGTGAACTTGCATGTGGAAGAAGTCGAGGCGCAGAAGCAAGGCTCGCAGGCTGCGGAGGGCGATGACACGCAAGCTCATGCAGAAGACGGCGAGCCTTCCGAGAGCAGCTCTTCGCCTGCATATGCCGCCGATGTGGTGTCGGCGCAGATCGGCTACCAGTTCTGGTCGAAGGGTGCGCCGGTCGTATTCACCCAGATATTATCGGCCTCTACGGCACTGATGGACGAAGCCTCGAACTTGGGGGTATCCGGGGTCAGCTCTTGCAACGGCACCATGGGCAGGTACTCGATAGTCTCGCTTCTGTCGAGCAGAACTGCCGGGGTGTACGGCCCCGACAGGGATTCCTCGATGTGGTACCCGGCACTGTAAAGACTTGCTCCAACGTGCTCTTCGGCAATCGGAAAATATTGCCATGCGCGAATCGCGAGGGGATTCTTGCCTATTGGGCAAAGGCGTCACAAGGTTGAGACTGCACGTTTCACGTCTATGTACTGCTTCAGGCGATGGACGTATCCGGCAGGGTCGTTGCCGGTGGGCTTGTGATGCATCTGGGTCTCGACTTCTGCTACGCGAAAGCCGCCGCGCAGAGCCTTCACGGTAAGAGCCACCTCCATGCCGTATCCGTCTGCCAGCGGGAGCAGCGAACGGATGCAATCGCGTGTGAAAGCGCGCTGGCCCGACAGGGGAGAGAGGCATTCGAATCTCGGGTTGGCCTCGCGGATTGCATCGAGAGCGAGCTTCTTTACCTGGCCGAAACCGGCGGCACGAGCGGGCCTGGGGAAACGCGCTATGGCCATGTCCAACTCGCCACATACGACCGGCGCAAGCAGCAACACTCCCTGCTCTGCGCTCTCGCCCAGGTCGGCATCCAGGAACAGGCAGTAGTCGAACTCGGAGTCGTGCAGCCCGGCCATGAGCGCTCCACCCTTGCCTCGATGCGATTCGAGCGACACCACGGTAGCACCGGCGAGCAAGGCCTGGCATCTGGTAGAGTCGCTCGAGCAGTCGTCGATCACGACAACCCGCGTAACGCCTTCGATTCGCCAAGCTGCATCGACCGTAGCACCTACGCAGTCCGCCTCGTTGCGTGCCGGGATGAAAACGGTAATCTCCATGAGTTCTCCTATGCGACCTGCGGCTCCTAGCGAACGAGCTTTCGCTTGATCTTTCCCGCTACCGATCCGATGAGCGCCGCTTCCTGCATGCGCAGGACCTTGCACATCGCGTAGAACACCAGCAGGCCGAAGACCCCGCCCACGATGATGTTGAACACCGACGTGGCAATCGAGCCTCCGCCGAGGTTGATCATTCCCAATACGTTGTCGTAGACAAGCCACGTTGCCACGCCCGCCGCCACCGAGGCGATCGCGGTTCTCGCCAAAGTGGAGAACACCTGCCCCAGACCGTATGCGCCCACCTTCTTGCGCATCACGAAGCACAGCACGAAGAACATCGTGAAGTAGAACACGAAGTCGGCGATGGGGATGCCGGCAAGCCCAAGCCCCTCGCTTCCGCCCAGCGTGGTGAGCAGCGCGTAGAGCGAGGCCTGCCCGATGCGTCCGATAGCATCGATCCACGTGACCATGCCAAGGTCCTGCATGGCCGAAAACGACCTGTACATGTACATGTACCCCGCGTAGAACGGCAGCGACAGCGCCCATATCTGCAATATGCGCGTGACCACTGCCACGTCGTCCTCGGTGAACTGCCCGGCGTGGTAGAGGTTGACCAGCTCGTAGGCCAGCACGATCATGAGCACGGCCAGCGGCATGATCAGAAACATCGTGCCCGAGAGGCCCGACTTCACGTTGCGGCGAAACAGCGGCCAGTCCTTCACGGCGGCCGCCGAGCTCATCTCGGTGAGCATCGCGGTCGAGAGCGCCACGGCGATCACCCCGTAGGGGAACTGGTACCACAGCCACGCGTAGCTCAGCGTGGACGGCCCGTTGGACACCACTCCCAGCGAGAACGAGTTGCGCACGCTCACCACCACGAGGTTGACCACCACGAACACCGTGGCCGGAAGCGCGATCTTGAGCGTCTTGACCAGCATGGGGTCGTGCAGGTCGATATGGAACCTGATGGGAATCTTGAGCTTGAGCAGCGCGGGGATCTGCACGCACATCATCACCAACACGCCAAGCGAGGTTCCGATCGCGAGGACGGCCTTGGCCACCGTGGCGTCTACCGGAGCCAGGAACACGTAGGCGAACATGGTGACGATGACCACCACGTTGTTGAACACCGGACCCAGCGCCGGCCAGAGGAAGCTCTTGTGGCCGTTGAGAATGCCCGAGATGATGGCGCCCATCCCGTAGAACAGCACCTGTATGGCGAAGAACCGGAAGAAGAATATGGCCAGCTCAACGTCTTCTTTGGAGCTGGACATGAAGGTCTGCGTGGCAATTACCTGCGGTGCGAATATCGTGGCCAGAAGCGCCACGAGTCCCAGCACCACGAAGCCGATGCCCATGAGGTTGCCGGCGAACGCACCCGCGTCTTTGCGCCCCTTGTTCTTGAGCACCGACATGTACACGGGCAGAAACGCCGTGGTGAGAATGCCGCCGGCCACAAGCTCGTAGAGCATGTTGGGCATGTTGTTTGCCACCTGGTATGCCGACGACAGCACGGTGTTGCCCAGCGCGAACGCGCATGCCCAGGTGCGGAAGAAGCCCGTGGCCCTCGACAGCAGGGTGGCCATCGACATCGTGGCGGTGGACTTCGCGACCGACTCGGTGTCTTCGTCGCTGTCTGCGGCAAGTTCGGGTTCGGTATGGGTCCCGGCTTCCGCGAGTTCGGATTCTGCTGGTGCTTCCGTCTCTGCTGTCTCTGCTGGTTTCGAATCGGAGCGTCTTAGATGCGCCCCGCTTGGTCTATGACTCATATCGGCTGTTTGCTCTTCGTTTCTGCTTCGTTTGAATGGCCGGAATATGCGGCCACCTGTGCCTTTGCGCACCGAACAATCATAGCAAACGGCAAGACCGCGGGCACCCTTCGTAGGTGCTGGTATAGTTGTAAGGTCAACGTTGGCTGGCCGTTCGCGACAGCACATAGCTGCTCGCGGCGCGCCGGGCATGTAATCCCGCTATATCGCATGAGAGGAGACCCAGACCCTTGGCAAGCATCCTGAGCGCGCTCCTGCTGTGCGTGGCAATTCCCTTTGGCGCTGTTGCCATGCTGTTTCCACAGCTCGTGGAGCACGCGCCTTCGCAGACCAACTACCGTGGGCGCAAAGTGGTGTCGGGCCTCGGCATAGCCTGGGTGGTGTGGCTCTCGTTCATCTGGATCGGGTCGGTTGTGCTTGGGTTCCTCGAAATCGAACTGCCCGGCTGGATGTCCATCGTCGTGTCGGCGTTCCCGCTGCTCATGGGAACATGCGCGTTCGGCTTCTTCGACGACTGGGCGGGCGACCAGAGCGCCAAGGGATTCAAAGGCCACTTCAGGGAGCTTGCCCGCGGCCACCTCACCACCGGCATGCTCAAGCTCATGGGCATAGGACTGCTGTCGCTGGCCACGGGCGTGACGCTCTACGACCCGTTCGATCCAGCGCGCCTGGCCCGCATCATCTTCGCGGCGCTGGTGATCGCGCTCTCCGCCAACTTCATGAATCTCATGGACCTGCGGCCTTTGCGTGCCAGCAAGACATATGTCGTGGGTATCGTGGCGTGTGCCATAGCGCTTCCGCTGTCGGGCGTGGTTGCTGGCGACTGGATGCAGATCGCCGGGCTGCTGCTGGCCTGCATGGGGCCTGTCGTTGCCACATGGGGTCCCGAACGCCGCGAAATCGCAATGCTGGGCGATGCCGGAGCCAACACCATGGGAGCGCTCATAGGCTTCCTGCTTTCCATCTCGCTTCCCATATGGCTTCTGGGAGTGCTCGCCGGCATTCTGCTGGTGGCAAACCTGCTCTCGGAGAAGCTGTCGTTTTCCAAGGTGATAGAGAGCATCCCGCCGCTTCGCGCAATCGACATGGCATTTCGGCGCAAAGACGATTGAGATGCGTTCTTGAGAGTCCCCCGGGGTGCCATCGTGGGGGTATATCGTACAGGCTCAGGCTTCGCTTACGCTGCAGAAGTCGCCGTTAAGGCACACCCCACGTCGGCACCTGGAGAGTCAACTCGGGTGCCCGCACGGGGTATATCTAAACGGCTCAGGTTGGCCTTCGGCCAAAAGTCGCCGTTTAGACACACCCCGCACGGACACCTGGCGAGTCATCAAGAAGAACATGGTTGAGTCGCCGGGGCCCTGTGCGGGGCGTGCCGTAACGGCGACTTCTGGCTGTAAAGCCCAGCCTGAGCCGTTACGGTATGTCCCGCGCAGGGCATCCCAGGCGGAGTCTCTAGTAGAATATGCGGGAAACTGCGAGTCTTCTGGAGTGCCGCCGCGGGGTATATCCAAACGGCTCAGTTGGCCTTCGGCCAAAAGTCGCCGTTCGGACAC
>CAVFRF010000080.1:0-20650 GCA_963624975.1 Bacteroidaceae bacterium | reverse complement strand
GCCGGCCAGGCGCTCGACCCTGCCCACGCCCCAGATCTGCTCTATCTGCTCGACGGCGGCGTCGGAGACCGCGCCGGGGCCGCCGAGCACGTACACCGTGGCCTCGCCGTCGGCGAGCCTGGCGATCCGCTCTGCGGCCTGGTCGGACAGCGAGCCGCCGTCGGTGGTCACGAGCGGCGCGTCGAGCACGCCGGCCAGGGCCGACGCCGACAGGGCGTCGGCGTAGTTGTACGCGGTGGCCACCAGGATCGTGCCGCACGAGCCGTCCTCGGGGAAGGCTTCGTCGACGATCCGGCCCATCGTGTCGAGGCGCGAGTCGCCGGCGAGGCGCGTCCACGCCCCTCCGCACACCAGCAGCTCGACCGTCCTGCTCGCGGTGCCCAGCGAGCTGTCGGCGCTGATCGTGACCTCGTAGGCGCCCGCCTCGGCGGGCGTGCCCGAGATCTCGAGCGTCTCGGAGTCGAACTCCATGCCCTCGGGAAGGCCGTCGACGAACACGCTGGCCTCGGGGTACCCCGCCACCTCGACGCTAGCCGAGTAGGCCGACCCCACGTAGGCCGCGGGCAGCGACTCCGTGACCACGTTCGGGGCCTCGTCCACGACGAGCGTGTAGCTCCTCGTTCCCGCGCCCTCGGCGTTGAGGGCCGTGGCGGTGATCCTGTACTCGCCGCCGGAGCCCGCCTCGGGGGTGCCGGAGATGGTGCCTGTCTGGGTGTCGAACGCAAGGCCCGCTGGCAGCTCGCCCTCGAGGCCCCAGATGAACTCGTCCGGGTCCCCGGTGGCCTCGAGCTTGGCCGAGTAGGGCTCGGCCGAGCCGGCCGTCGCGTGCGGCAGCGACTTCGTGGTCACCTTGGCCGCGGCCCTGCGGCGCTCGATCCTGATGCTGTAGGTCTTCGTGTCGTAGACCCCGCCGTCGCCGGACACGCTCACGGCCACGTCCACGTCGGTGTACTGTCCCTCGATTGCGATGGCCTGCGAGGCGGTGCCGTTGTCGACCTTCTGGCCGTCCACGGTCACCTCCACCGTGGTGCCCTCGTCGAGGGCGGTCGGGGTGAGCGTGAGCTGCGTGGTCGAGAATGGCACCGTCATGGTGTAGCCGGTCTCGGTGCCCAGGAACCCGTAGCCGAAGTCGATGCCGTCCTGGTCCACCGCGTGCAGCAGCCCGTCGGTGGGCGACTTGTCGTCCTGCCCGTCGACGAGGCTGGCCTCCAGCCCGTAGAGGTAGGCCACCTTGCCGTAGCTGACACCGTCTTTCTTGTGCGCCATCAGGGCGTAGGTCTTGGGATAGGCCTCCACCCCCTCGTCGGGTGTGCATATGTACTCCAGGTAGGCGATGTCGCTGGCGCTGGCGAATGCCTCGGTCTGCGCCATCACCTTGTCCTCGAGCTTGAGCAGGGTGGGCGTGGTGTGCCCTTCCATGGTGCTCCAGTAGCGCAGGGTCGTGCTGACCCCGTCCGGATTCTTCCACCGCGTGTAGATGGGGGATGCTTTCTCCTGTAGAAGCGAGTACGTATAGGTTGCCGGGGTCCAGAGAACCAGGTTCTGTGGCAAAACCTGACCGTTTGTCAGGACGGTGGGCGTGTATTTCGCGTTGCCGAACCCGAAAATCCTGTTGAATACGCTCCACTTCTCTTTGGCGCTCAGGAATGGATTGCCGCTCTTTGCAGTCATCGCCGTCGAATAGATTCCGGCGTTCACGGTAATATAGTTGAGCTTCTCGACCTCGGACTTTTCCGCAGCGTCCTCCACCGTAATCTCGATGTCGGGCAGCTTGCAGAGATAGCCGTTGAATGTCGTTGGGGTGATGCCGCCACCATATGTCGAGTACTTCGATGCCATGCCCTCTTTCGTCAACCTCTGGTGTTCGGTAGGCACCTCACCGATCGAAGAGCTATGCACCTTGCCGTCGGTCAGCTTCAGCACGCCCTTCTCGGTCAGCTCTATCTTCACCGTGTTCGCTGTTCCCAGCTGCCATTGGCAGTGTGCCCCCTCGACGGTAGTGCCGTCAGCATCGTACTCGATGTAGGTAGTCGAGGGGTAGCCCGGGTTGTACACGGCTCCGAGCTTGGGCATGGGCATGGTAAGACCTCCGAGGGTCACGACGGCTGTGTCGCCCACCGCGAGATATTCCCTATCGGTGATGGCAGCATTCTCGATGGTGATGTCGAGCCCGGCGGCATAGACCACATGGTACTGGGCTGAATCTCCCGCCTTGACCTCCACGATGTTCGGGCCCTCGTAGAGCTTCACGGTGTACGAGCCGTCCTCGCCTGCGGAATACGACTCCCAGCCGTCCTCCCAGCCCGACTGCAGGGGCTTCTGCACGCGCACGCTGCTGATGGGCTGGTCCGCCGTGGGCGTGAATGAGTACTCGGCGTAGCCGTCCCTGCTCTCGCCGTTGACGGTCTTGGCGAAGTATATGGTGTCGTACTCGGTGAGGTCTATGCCGGTGCTTATGTTGGCCTCGTTGGAGTCGCCGACGTTGAACACCAGCACGCCCGTGCGCTCCGGCCAGATGGCGCTGTAGACCATCAGGCCGTTGTCGTCGACGGGGCTGCCGGCGATGGCCTCGTACTCCAGCGCGTCGTAGGTCACCTGCACCACGCTGACCCCCGATTTGCTGGCTACGACCCTGCCGTCGTCCCTGACGCTCACGCTGTCGCCGGAGACCACGGTGTAGTGGAAGTCCGGGTCCACATAGTAGTTGTCACCAGTATTATTCACCGCCTGCCAGGTCCTGGAGGCCCAGATGTCGAAGGTGTCCCCGGCATCCATCGAGACCATCTTGCTGGTGGGTCCGTTGAGCAGTATCGAGGCCTGGAAGAAGCTCTGCGAGGAGTCCTTCTTCTGGGTATCCGATCCGTCCTTGAGAGCCGGAACAGTCAGAACCTGTTTCCCGTCCGCGTACTTCGTGGGGTCGAAGGGCTTGGCCTGCGTGACCTTGCCGTCCTTGCGCACCTCATAGTGCAGCGCGTGGGAGTTCGAGTACTTCGGGACCTCGAACTCCCAAGTGTCGATGCCGTCCTCGGTTTTAACGACCGTTCCGCTTATATACTCCATGGGCCGGTAGAACCTCACAATGCGTGCAATTCTGACGCTGGCACCACTCTCAACTTGCAGCTGAATCGTAGTCTTAGGGGCTATAAGGAAACCGGTTTGCTGGATATCGGATAGATTCAGTCCACTGAAGAAGTCTGGGCTGTTACTGCCATAGACCCACAGCTGTCCCGAGCTACCCCAATAGGAGCTGTCGGCAGGAACAAACGCGTAAGTATATGCATAATCGTCTGCATCCTCGCGGGCGGGCAGCACAGCCGTCAGGCCGCTGTCTCCCACCGGAAAGTCGGTGGTTCCATCCGGCCCGGTGATCGTCAGAGTGTATCCGACCTTGTCGGGATTGGTGATGTTGGACTTGCCATCAGCCCCCCCGAACATGTAGAGCGAGAGGGTCTCCTCCTGTTTCGTCTGGCCTGCGGCCACAACGATGGTGCCGCCGCCTAGCTTCACGCTGGTCTCGTGGTTGTACGCGTCGTAGGTATAGCTGCCAGCTGCGACGCTGGCCGTATACTTTCCAAAATCTCCGTTAGCGCGCTCTTCGTTGGTTAGCGATTCCGCGCTCTTATTAACAGCAACCTCTTGGCCGCTGGAATCGAAGAGATGGATATCAATCGGGTAGTATACAGCCGTATTGTCGCTCTTTTGCAAGAGCGGAGCATTTATAGTCAGAGATACTGGGTCTCCCGTTTGCTCCGCGTATGCCGGCATTGCCACTGCGAATGCACACAGGAAGAATAGCAGTATCCCGATAACCCCTCTCGGCAAATGTCGCGTATTTTTCATTATTAATCTCCTCGCAAAAACACGTGGATATACAAATCGCAGCCTGCGCAGACAAAGATCGTCGCCCACGCAGGCTGCTAGTTAATACCTACTGTCCAGTTATCTAATCAAGAAATGAGACAACGCTACACATACAAATCGGACAGGGCATTCGTGAAGAAGGATTCTGCGGCATCCATCGTGCCGTACATCCACACAACGGTGTCGTTGCTCTCCAGCTTAAATGTATCTGCTGAAAGCACTGCAGAATCTGCTACTAAGTAGGAATCATTACCGGACTGACGATACACACGGTAATTCCACCCGTAATAGGCATACTCACCAGTAGTTGCATCATAGTCTGTGTATTCTTCGAGTTGCACACCATCGTACGTTATGGAAGAAACATAGCTGCTGCTACCCGTATAGGAAAAGCCAGATGCCGAGTCGGCTTTAAGCTGAATAAATGCATCCATTGGCGTAGCAAAATTTCTGGCGGTATGGTTCACCGTGTCCATAGAGAACGTCTTCTCATAATCGGGAAGATAAATGGTCGCATCGGATGCAGTCGCGGTAACCGATGAGTCAACCACAATGGTGAAGTTCACATAAGCGTTTGTCGTGAGGTTCTTCGCCTCGATGCTGCAAGACCCGATGGTAGCGGTTGCGGGAACAGTCACCGTAGCCTTGGTGCAGTAGATGCCAGTGAGACCCGACACGCTCGCCGGAGCATTCTCGAAGCCAACGTTGCTGACCGTTGCGATAGCGGTGTTCGAAGAGGTCCACGACACCTGGCTGGTCGTGGCATTGGCATCGAATCCTGTTGCAGAATAGTAGGCATCGGCGGGGCTGGCATAGAGCGTAACCGAGCCCCCGGGCGCGACTTCGACCGTCCATTGCGTACGGTCGCTAGTCATGTTCGCATCCGAGGTGGCTGCGAACGCCGGAACGCTCAGCATCAGCGTGAAGACCATCGCCAGCACGAGAGCTCCGAGCTTCTTGGCTCTACTTGAAACGCAATTCTCCATACAGTTTCCTTTCTATTTGCATCTGATTTGACGCATGCATGTGCATTAATTGGCATTGGCATGCAAGTCGCGCTGTAGACTCCCTTATAGATAGGGCTATGTGCCGACTTGCGAGTAGTTTAACGTCTTTAAAATATGTTTACAAGAACTAATAATCGTAATTATTTGTGCTATTAGTATGATTTTATATCGAGGAGTGCCGACCCTGAACCGCGTGTTTCAATAGACACTGTCTCTAAACACGCAGCTAGCAATGCATTTCATAGAGAGGTTGTTTGTTAGACGAAGTGCACATCGCGCCTCCATCTCTATTGATGGCAGCCATCTCGGACGATATGCTGCAGATTTGCGTCTGTCGCAAATCTGGGATGCGTTATTTCCAATTTTGCGTTGCAGATTGACGACTGTCACAAATTATTCCATCTTGAGAGTCAAAAATCTTGATGCTGGCGGCATTCCAAAGCAGAGATAATGAACAAAATGCCACGATTTGTCCATTATCTTTCTGAAAAATGATGCTATCAACATTTTTGAGGACATTCAAAATCAGCGAACATTTGCAACAACCGCAGATTTGCAGCACGATTCTGCAAATTTGCGGACGTCGCAATTTCCACTAGAAGCTCCGCCTGGGATGCCCTGCACGGGACATACCGTAACGGCTCAGGCTGGGCTTTACAGCCAGAAGTCGCCGTTACGGCACGCCCCGCACAGGCCCCCGGCAACTCAGCCATGTTCTTATTGAGGACTCTCCAGGTGCCGACGTGGGGTGTGTCGGACAGGCGACTTTTGGCCGAAGGCCAACCTGAGCCGTTCAGATATACCCCACCCGGGCACCCGAGTTGAGTCTCAATCCCGCGATGGCACCCCGAAAGATCCGCAGTTCCCCTACAGCTTGTCGATCTCCTCGAAGAGGGCTTCCACTATCTCGGCTTCGGGAACGGTGCGCAGGACTTCGCCGTGCGAGAAGATCACGCCCTTGCCCTTGCCGGCGGCCATGCCGATGTCGGCATCGGAAGCCTCGCCGGGGCCATTCACCACGCAGCCCATCACGGCAACACGAATGGGTTTCTCCAAATGCGACAGGCGTTCCTGCACCTCGTTGGCGATAGCGATCAAATCCACCTTGGTACGTCCGCATGTGGGGCAGCTCGTGAGTTCGGGAGTGCGCCGGCGCAGGCCGAGCACCTGCAGGATCTCCCAGCCAACGCGCACTTCCTCGTCGATGCCGGCCGTGAGCGACACCCTCAACGTGTCGCCGATGCCCTCGGCCAGCAGCATGCCCAGCCCCACCGCCGACTTCACGGTGCCTTGGCGCAGGGTGCCCGCCTCGGTAACGCCGATGTGCAGCGGGATGTGCGGAATGCTGCGTGAAAGCTCGCGGTACACCTCCACAGTAGCAGGCACGTCGTGTACCTTGGCCGACACCACGACTTGCTCGAAGCCGCGGCTTTCGAAATGCTCGACGAACTCCTGCACGCTGGCGGCGAGCTTTTGCGGCAGGGTCATGCCCTGCATGTCGCGGTACTTCTGGTCGAGGGAGCCTGCGTTCACGCCGATGCGGATGGGAATGCCGGCCTCGCCAGCCGCGTCGATCACGGCGTCGACGCGCTCGATGGCGCCGATGTTGCCGGGGTTGATGCGAAGCGCCGCCGCGCCGCCGCGTGCCGCGGCGATGGCCAGTTCGTAGTCGAAGTGGATGTCGGCCACCACGGGCAGCAGCGACTGCTCGCAAATGCGACCGAACGGCTCGACGTCGCCCTTGGTGGGCAGCGCCACGCGCACGATCTCGCATCCAAGCTCCTGCACGCGGCGAATCTGCTCGAGCGCGCCGGCCACGTCGGACGTGGGTGTGTTGAGCATCGTCTGCACCGACACCGGGGCACCTCCGCCCACGGGCACGTCGCCCACCATCACGCGGTTGGTGAGTTCGCGCGGCATCTTCGTCGTGCACGTTTCCGCATGCTGCATCATCCTAGAAACCTCCCGAAGCCAAGTTGCCGATGTCGTTGCCGGTGGCCATCACGAAAAGCGCCATCACCAGGAAGATGCCCGCCATCGCGTAGGCGCTCACCGCGCGCTCCGACAGGATCTTGCCGCGGATGCGCTGGATGGTCTGCACCACTATATGTCCGCCGTCGAGCGGCATGAGCGGCAGCAGGTTCATGAGTCCCAGCGAAATCGAGATCACGGCTGCAAGCCACATGAAGTTGACGAATCCGAGGTCGGCGGCCTGCTTGGCCACCACCGATATGCCGATGAGGGAAGACGACTGGTCGATGACCTGCATCGTGGTGGCAGGGTTGACCAGCTGCACGATGGCCACGGTGACTTGCCCGATGTAGCTCAGCGAGGTAACGAACGCGTCCCATGGCGCCAGCTTGACCTGCTCGGTGCCGGCGACCACTCCGATCACCGGCTTGCCCGTGGTCTCCGACGTGGCAACCTGCACGTCGACCACGTTCTGCTGCCCGTCGCGCGTGTAGCCAATCGCCACGGTGTCGCCAGCTTGCAGCTCGCCCACCGCCGACGTGAACTCCGCCCACGTGGCCACCTCGGTGCCGCCAACCGCGGTGATGGTGTCGCCCGCACGCAAGCCCGCCGCATATGCGGGTTGCTGCTCGGTTACCTCGGAAAGGGTGAGCGTGGCCTGACTGCCTCCCACGAGGCTCAGCGTGAGGGTGACCACCACGATCGCCGTGAGCAGGTTGGCGCCCGGACCCGCAGCCAGCACCACCAGGCGCTTCCACCAGGGCAGCGCGATGTAGGTCTGGCTGCGCTCTTCACTAATGAATGCCCGGGGGTCGCCGATCTCGCGCGGGTCGCCCTGCGCGTGACCCTCTATCTCTGGCGTCTCGTAGGCGCACGCGCCGTCGCGCCCGGTCTTGCGCTTGGTCACGGTGCCCCATTCGCACAGCGTCTCGAGCGAGTCCTCGATGTCGAAGCCCACCTGCTCGGAAGCGGCCTCGAGGTCGCCGGACTCCACGCTGCCCATCTTGTAGAGCATGGCCGCCACCTCGGGCAGATGCTCCTGATCGCAATGCTCGTCCATGCCCGCGATGCGCGCGTAGCCTCCGAGCGGAATGGCCGTCACGCCGAAACGCGTGCGGCTCTTGCGCGGCCGAAACCCGATGCGAGGACCCGGCAGGCCCACCATGAACTCCAGCACCCTCACCCCGAAGGCGCGGGCGGCGAAGTAGTGACCGCCCTCGTGGATGACCACCAGCAGCGACAGGAGCACCACGCCCCAGAACACCGTGAGAAGAACGTCGACCATAAGCTGATATCAGACTCCTAGGTACTCGCGAGATTTGGCCCTTGCCCACGAGTCGACCTCGGCCAGCTGGTCGAGCGACTCCACAGGGCACGTCTCATGGTATTGCAGCACGGCTTCCACCGTGCGCTCGATGTCCAGATATCCACACTCTTTCGACAAGAACGCGCCCACCGCCACCTCGTTGGCGGCGTTGAGCACGCAAGGCGCGGTGCCTCCCGTGCGACCTGCCGCGATGGCCAGCGCCAGGCATCCGAACGTCTGCGTGTCGGGCGCGTAGAACTCCAGCCCCGACATCTTGCAGAAGTCGACCGGCTCGCACGGAGCCGCCCATCTGTCGGGGTAGCTCAGCGCCAGCTGGATGGGAATGCGCATGTCGGAAGGCCCGAGGTGAGCCTTGACCGAGCCGTCGGAGAACTCCACCATCGAGTGAATGCAGCTCTGCGGCTGCACGACCACCGAGATGTGGTCGAAGTCGCAGCAGAACAGGTGGTAGGCCTCGATGACCTCGAGGCCCTTGTTCATGAGGGTCGAGGAGTCGATGGTGATCTTGGGACCCATCGACCACGTGGGGTGAGCCAGCGCCTGCTCCACCGTGACCTCGGAGAGCTGGTCGCGGGTGAATCCGCGGAAGGGGCCGCCCGACGCGGTAACCCAGATGCGCGAGACCTCGCGGTCCTTCTCGCCGATGAGGCACTGGAAGATCGCCGAGTGCTCGGAATCTACCGGAAGGAGCTGACCCGGAGCCGCCATGGGCATGAGCAGCTCGCCGCCCACCACCAGCGACTCCTTGTTGGCAAGCGCCAAACGCCGCCCGGCCGTCAGCGCCGCATGGCTGGCGCGCAGTCCGGCAGCGCCCACCAGCGAGTTGAGCACGGTGTCCACGTTGCCCGCCGCGGGGTCGGGGTTGCAGGCTGCAAGCTCCTCCACCGCCTGCTTGCCGAATGCCACATGCACGTCGGAGGGCAGGCTCGCCAACGCCGGGTGCCCGGCCTGCGATTCGTCGGCGATGGCAAGGTGTTTCACGCCGAACTCCAACGCCTGCTGCACCAGCAGGTCCACCGAGCGCATGGCCGAAAGCGCCACGACCCTCACCGCATCGCGATGCTGCGATGCCACGTCGAGCGTCTGGCGACCGATCGAGCCGGTCGAGCCCAGCACCGTGAGGTCCACGGGCTTCATGATCGTTGGATTGCCGGAAATGTTCGCGCCCATATGGCCCGCCTTTCGAGTAGATGTTGCAGCTGCGTGCCCTCCGCGGCGCGGCCCGCCACGGCACGCGGCTCGTCGCTGCGTGCCCGCTAGAGCGTCACGATTCCGCAGATGATGAGGCACACCACCGAAGCGGCGCTTCCGCAGATGAGCGCGTCGCACCTATCCAGGAAGCCTCCGTGTCCGGGCAGCAGCGTGCCGGAATCCTTCTTGCCGGCCGCACGCTTGATGCGCGACTCCGCAAGGTCGCCCAGCACCGCGCACACGCCCGACACCAGTCCGCAGATCACCGCGGAATACACCGGCAGGTGCACGCCGGGCACGTAGCACATTATCATCCACAGCATCACCGAACCCACGAGTCCGGCAGCGCAGCCTTCCCACGACTTCTTGGGCGAAATCCTAGGGGCCAGCCTATGCCGCCCCAGTCTCGAGCCCCACACGTAGGCCATCGTGTCGTTGGCCCACACGGCGAACACCACGGTGGCGGCCAGCACTCCTCCCCAGATTCCGGGGGCCGAGAGCCTCACCATCACGAGCGACGAAAGCATCAGCCCCGTGTAGAGGGCGCTAAAGACGGTGATTGCCGCGTCGGTGATGCGGGCGCGCGGATAGGCCACGTACCAGCCCAGCGTCACGATGCAAAGCGCGATGGTGAGCAAGAAGAATCCGAACACGCCCTGCCACACATATGCCAGCGGGTAGAGCACCGCGGCGGCCACGCTCATCCACTCGTTGGGGAGCTTGGCATCGGAGCGCAGCAGAGCGCACATCTCCATACAGCACAGGGCGGAGAGGATCATGACCATGATCACGGTGGTTGCATCGCAGATCAGAATGCACGCCAGCACGCTTCCGCTGAAGATGAACCCCGTGCGAAAGCGGCCGGTCGAATGGCTCTTGTGCTTCGAGACCGCCTGCTGTGTTTCGACTTCGGCACTCACTTGACCTTACCGAACCTTCGGTCTCGCGACTGGTAGTCGATGATCGCGCGCACCAGCTCGAACTTGTCAAAGTCGGGCCACATGATGTCGGTCACGTAGATTTCGGAATAGGCGATCTGCCACAGCAGGAAGTTGGATATCCTGCGCTCGCCGCTGGTGCGGATGAGCAGGTCGGGATCGGGGATGTCGGCGGTGTAGAGACGGCTGGCGATGAGCTGCTCGTCCACGCTGGCCGGGTCGATGCGCCCCGCCGCAGCGTCGGTTGCAATCGAGCGCACGGCCTGCGCGATTTCGGCTCGCGAGCCATAGTTCACGGCCATCACGAGGTTCATGCCCTCGTTGTGCGCCGTCTTGTCGATGGCTTCTTGGAACGACTCGCGCGTGGTCTCGGGCAGCGCGTCCATATCGCCCACGAGCCTCACGCGCACGTGCTCGTCGTTCAGGCCCTCCACCTCGGCCGCCATGGTGTGGGCGAAAAGCTCCATCAGAAGCTCCACCTCTTCTTGCGGCCTGTTCCAGTTCTCGGTGGAGAAGGCATATATGGTGAGGTACTTGACTCCGATGTCGCTGCAAGTGCGAATGGCGGCGCGCACGCCCTCGATGCCGGCCACGTGACCCTGGCTGCGCGGCAGGCCACGCGACTGCGCCCACCTGCCGTTGCCGTCCATGATGATGGCCACGTGAGCGGGCACGCGATCGGGGTCGTAGCCGTCGAGGCTCAGCCCGCGCTCGCCGGCGGCCTCGCCGGCAGCCGCGCCGTCCTCGCCCGCGCCCAGGTACTCCCGGAGCTGTTGCAGCGACATACCCACTGCTAGATCTCCATGACCTCGGCCTCTTTGTCGGAGAAGGCCTTGTCGATCTTTGCAATAAATTCGTCGGTGAGCTTCTGGACCTTGCCCTTGGCCACGCGCTCGTCGTCCTCGGTGATCTCGGATGCCTTGCAGGCCTTCTCGAGCTTGCTGTTGGCATCGCGACGGGCGTTGCGCACCGAAACCTTGGCTTCCTCGGCGTACTTGGAGCACTGCTTCACCAGCTCGCGGCGCCTCTCCTCGGTGGGAGCCGGGAAGGGCAGCCTGATGCTCGCGCCGTCGTTGTTGGGGGTAATGCCCAGGTCGCTCTGGATGATGGCCTTCTCGATGTCGCTCACCAGCGACTTGTCCCAAGGCTCGATGAGCAGCAGATGCGCCTCGGGTGTCTTGACCGCCGCCACCTGGGTGATGGGGGTCGACACGCCGTAGTACTCGATGCTGATGTGCTCGAGGTTCTTGGCCGACGCCCTCCCCGTCCTCACTGTGCTGTAGTCGTTCTGGAGAGCCTTGATGGACTTCTCCATCGCCAGCCTCGCGTTGCCAATAATCTCTTCGGTCATCGCCAAACCCCGTTTCGTGATGGAGCGCGTGCGGACTGCCCCGCACGGCCCACGTTCCAGATTCCCCTTTCGGGTGCCGCTTGCGCAAAGCCTGCCATGAGCTGCGCGGCGCCACCGCGAATGCCGGGCTGCTGCCTTGCGCCCTTTGCCCAGCGGTCTTCTAGATTATATGCGAATTCGCATGCGAATTTCGCGCTACTCTACCACCGTGCCCACCGGCTCGCCCTTGAGCGCACGGTAGATGCTGCCCTCCTCGTGCAGGTTGAACACGATCATGGGCATGTCGTTGTCCATGCAAAGCGAGGTGGCGGTGGAGTCCATCACGTGGATGTCCTTGGTGAGCACGTCGATGTAGGAGATACGGTCGAACTTCTTGGCCTCGGGATGGGTCACGGGGTCGCAGTCGTACACGCCGTCGACCTTGGTGGCCTTGAGCATGCACTGCGCGCCAACCTCGCATGCGCGAAGCGCCGCAGCGGTGTCGGTGGTGAAGTAGGGGTTGCCGGTGCCTGCCGCGCAGATGACCACGCGACCCTGCTCCAAGTGGCGCTCGGCGCGGCGCCTGATGTAGGGCTCGCACACTTCCTGCATGGCGATCGCGCTCATCACGCGGGTGGTAACGCCCTGCTTCTCCAGCGCCTGCTGCAGAGCCAGCGCGTTCATCACGGTGGCGAGCATTCCGATGTAGTCGGCCTGCGCGCGCTCCATTCCCTCGGCGCTTGCAGAGAGACCCCTGAAGATGTTGCCGCCTCCGACCACGATAGCGAGCTGCAGTCCTCCGTCGACCAGGTCCTTGAGCTGCTTGGCAACCCCCTCGAGCATCGTCGGATCGATTCCGTATCCGGCATCGCCCATCAGAGCCTCTCCCGATAGCTTGAGCAGAACACGGTCGTAGATAAACTCGCTCACTTTAACTCCTTTGCGTCGTGTGATTGTGAGGCGCAGCGCCTGCCTGCGGCCGATATTGCACCCGGCAAACTTTTTTTGCGCCGCAAGAGACTATACCAAATAGCGCGGTATATATAAAAGGTCAAAGCCGCATTGGCGCATATCGGCATAGCTTCAACATAAGGCCGCCAATTTCGCCCCCTGCTGCAAATTTACGTCTGTCGCAATTTTTAAGAGAAGATTTGGGCTTTTCGTGTTGCAGATTTGCGGTTGTCGCAAATAGTGCTGTTCACTGAAGGGGCTATCGTTCTCTCATGTCAGAAGATAATGAACAATATTGATGATTTTGTCCATTATCTCCTCGTTTTAAGCCATAGCTAGGGGTGAATTTGCTCTCATAGCGATTTTGAGCTGTCTCAAAATCACTCAAAATCTGCGACATCCGCAATTCTGCAACGCAAATCTGCAAATTTGCGGTTGTCGTAAATCATGCCGTGGCAAGAGATGGCGGTCGCAGGGGCTTCGATAAAAGAGGGGAACCCGAACGAACCGGATTCCCCTCTCGTTGCAAGCTATCTTGTTGCAGGCCGCGCTCCTCGCCTCCCGGGCGCATCGCCCAGCGTCCCGCGCTCGCCAGCAGCTGCGGCTTTACTCGCCCAGCACGAAGCGCTCGAAGGCGTTGACGGTGATGGTGTCGCCGCAGGCCTTGGCAACCTCGTCCACGAGCTTGCCCACGGTCTTGTCGCCGTCCTTCACGAAGTCCTCCTCCAGCAGGCAGTTCTCCTTGAAGAACTTCTCCATGCGGCCGGTGGCGATCTTCTCCTGGATGTTCTCGGGCTTGCCGGACTCGGCGGCCTGAGCCTTGTAGATCTCCATCTCGTGGGCCTTGATGTCCTCGGGCACGTTGTCGCGGCCCACCGACACAGGGTTCATGGCTGCAACCTGCATGGCCACGTCCTTGGCCAGCTGCTGGAACTCGGCCTTGTCGCCGGTGGCCTTGTCGCCGATGGTGAAGTTCACCAGGATGCCGATCTTGCCGCCCATGTGAATGTAGGACTGGATGTAGCCGCCCTCGTTGGCTACGCGGGCGAAGCGGCTGATCTGCATGTTCTCGCCCAGCTTGTGGATGGCGTCGGTGATGACCTCGTCCACGGTGCCGTCGGGAGTGGAGCACTGCTTGAGAGCCTCGACGTCGGCCGGGTCGTGCTCCAGCACTGCCTGGCAGATGGTGGAAGCATAGCCCAGGAACGTGTCGTTGGTGCCCACGAAGTCGGTCTCGCAGTTAAGCTCGAGCACGGCACCCACGGTGTGGTCGTCGTTGACCTTCACCATGATGGTGCCCTCGTTGGTGGCACGGCCTGCCTTCTTGGCGGCCGCTGCCAGGCCGTGGGTGCGCAGGATGTCGACGGCCTTGTCGATGTCGCCCTCGGCCTCCACGAGCGCCTTCTTGCACTCCATCATTCCCACGTTGGTCATCTCGCGCAGCTCCTTGACGAGCTTGGCGGTAATCTCTGCCATTTCAAACCTCTTTCGGGTCGTTGCTGTCCTTTTATTAAGTGCCCGCGGCGCCCCGGTGGGGGTTGCGAGCTTGGTTGCTTGCTTGCGGTCGCGCTTCGCGCTACTCGGCTGCGGGCTCGGCAGGAGCCTCGGCCTCGGCGGCGGGAGCCTCGGCAGCGGCCTCCTCGGCGGGAGCGGCCTCGGCCTCGGCGAAGTCGGACTCGTCCACGGGCTTGGCGCCTGCGCCTGCCAGCGCTGCCTCTGCGATGATCTCGGTCACGAGCGAGATCGAGCGGATCGCGTCGTCGTTGGCCGGGATGCCGAACTCGACCTCGTCGGGATCGGCGTTGGTGTCCAGCATGCCGATCACGGGGATGCCGAGCTTCTGGGCCTCGCTCACGGCGATGGCCTCGCGCTTGGTGTCCACGATGAACATCGCGTCGGGCTTGCCCTTCATGTCGCGGATGCCGTTGAGGTTGGTGTGCAGCTTGGCAAGCTCCTTGTTGAGCAGGATCTGCTCCTTCTTGGGCAGAGCCTCCATGCGGCCGTCGTCGACCATCTGCTCAAGCTCGATCATGCGGCGGATGCGCTGGCTGATGGTGGTGAAGTTGGTGAGCATGCCGCCCAGCCAACGCGAGTTCACGTAGGGCATGTTGCAGCGGCCGGCCTGCTCGGCGATGGTGGCCTGCGCCTGCTTCTTGGTGCCCACGAACAGAACGTTGCCGCCGCGTGCGGTAAGCTCTGCCACGAACGAATACACCTGGTCCAGCGAAACCAGGGTCTGCTTGAGGTCGAGAATGTAGATGCCGTTGCGCTCGGTAAAGATGAACGGCTTCATCTTGGGGTTCCACCTGCGGGTCTGATGCCCGAAGTGAACACCTGCGTCGAGCAGGGTCTTGAGAGTAATCGGTTCCATGTTTACCTCCATTTGTTAGACTTTTGCCCGGTTCATCCCCCTGTCACCGCAACCCACCTGGGCCACACGCGGCCGGAGTCCCCGAGCATGCAAATTTTCACGAACCGTTGCAGTCTATCCAAAACCCCGCCGCAAGTGAATCGGCATCTCCAAATTGCCCGCCCAACGGGCGCATCTTTCGTGTATGCGCCCCATGCCATGCGCACCGCCACAAGCCATGTGCTCCATGCCCCGTGCGCGTCCTCTGCAACCCGCGCTCGCTACCGCCCCTGCTCCTGCGCGTCGGCGATGGCGTCGAGGTGCCTGTTGCGCGAGCGACGCCGGGCGGAGCTAGCTGCGCTTGAGGGTGCGGAGCGCAGCCCAGGCGCGGCGCTTGGCGTCTATGCTGTCGAGCGAGCCCTCGAAGTCGTGCAGGAGCACGTGTGTGCGCCCGTTGACGGCGGCGGCGGTGTCTGCCGACCCCTGCAGCAGGTCGTGGCGAAGGCGGGCATCGGCGAAGGCGGCCTCGAGCATGGCGGAGGCGTTGGCATCCATGGCCACGACCGCGGCTGGGTCCACAAGCTCGACGATCTGGCGCAGGGCGCGCGCGTCGATTGCGGGCGCGGCACCTGCGGGGGCGGCGGTGCCCGCGGCGGGCACGACGACTCCCAGCAGCGCCTCGGGGTCGTAGCCCAGCGACTCCAGCGACTTGCGCAGCGCCTCGCCCGCCGGCTCGACGAGAAAGCCGTTGTCGCCTCCGGCCGCGTCCGCTGCCGCCTCGCTGTCCGCGGCCGCGGTCTTCACCGCCACCACGAGCGCGAACTCGTCGCCGAACACGCAGTCGCCGAACCTTGCCAGCGCCTTGGCACGGAACTCCTCGACCTGCGCCGCCACGTCGGCGGGATCGTTGGTAGCACCCGGTATCTGCAAGCCGGCGGCACCAACGTTGCGAGCCGCACCCTGCGAGCCAGCCGCACCCGCGCCTTCGCCAGCCGCACTCGCGGCCGCAGGCGCGGCCACGCCGTCCGCGCCCGCTTCGGCCGCGGCAGCCTCGGCGGCCTCCACCGCCGCGTCGCGCGCCTTCGACATGCTGGTGCCAAAGTCGTCGTTGGCCACGTCTCCCCCGGGAACGCCGCTACCGTATATCCTCACCATGAGTTCCTCCAAATGCACTCGATAACTTGCTAAAGTCTACATCAGACGAAGCCACCAACGCGAAGGGAGCAACCCCATGGCAGTCGAGAACTTGAACGGCGGCAACTTCGACAGCATCGTCATCGGCGCGAGCAAGCCGGTGTTCGTGGACTTCAACGCCGCATGGTGCGGGCCTTGCAGGGTGTACGGCCCGGCGTTTCACGCGTTTGCCGAGAAGCACGCGGCCGATGCCGTGTTCGGCTCGGTGGACATCGACGACAACCGCGAGCTGGCGATGCGCTTCGGCATCCAGGCAGTGCCCACCACGCTCATCTTCAAGGGCGGCGAAATCGTGGACTCCATCACCGGAGCCGCCGGCGAGTCGGTGCTGGCCGAGAAGCTCGCCCGGCTTTTGTAGAAGGGGCAGGGCGACGCGCCGCGACCCGGGCTTGCCCTGCGTGCCGGCGTTCCCGTCGCCCTCACCCGCAGGCATTAGTGCGACAATACGGAGACAAGGCAGTTCTCTTCACGAGAAACGAGGTTTGCGAAATGTGCAGCAACGGAGTTAACACCAACCAGCTCAAAGACACCATCCAGCAGATCGACGAGGCGGTGGCGCTCAACCGCAGGTGGACGCACCGCATGTACCACCTGGCCAGCGACGGCCAGATGCCCAAGACCGCCAAGAAGCTCGAAGAGGTCCAGCGCATGCTCGACGACGTTCGCGCGCTGCTCGACGAGGCCAGCGACGCGGTGGATTCCGACGACAGCAGCATCGGCGGCGTTTCCGTCGAGCTGGTGTAGGCCGGTCGGCCCCAGCACGCGGCGGCGGTGTTCCGCTCGGTCAACATACATGTGCGCGGCACCGTGCAGGGAGTGGGCTTTCGCCCGTTCGTGTACCGCATCGCCATGCGCAACCTCGTGCAGGGCTGGGTGCTCAACGCTCCCGACGGGGTGCATATCCACGTCGAGGGCGACGGCGGGCTGGTGGAGTCGTTCCTGCACGACCTCGAGTTCGAGGCTCCCGCCGCGTCGTTCATCAGCTCCATCGAGGTCGAGGACGCGCCGTCGGAGCGCAATGCCAGCGGCGCGAAGTTCGAGATAAGGGAGTCGGAGCAGCGCGACAGCGCGGGAGCGGGCGGCCCGGGCGGCGGCGCCAAGAAGCGCACGCGCATCTCACCCGACCTGGCGACCTGCCCCGACTGCCTGCGCGAGCTTTTCGATCCGAGCGACCGGCGCTACCGGTACCCTTTCATCAACTGCACCAACTGCGGCCCCAGGTTCACCATCATCGAGGGGCTGCCCTACGACAGGCCGGCCACCTCGATGCGCGAGTTCGAGATGTGCCCGCAATGCGCCAGCGAGTACGTGGACCCGGCCGACAGGCGCTTTCACGCACAGCCCGACGCGTGCTTCGAATGCGGCCCCAAGCTGAGCCTGCGCGTGGGCGACGACGTGCGCACGGGCACGACCCGCGAAGAGTCCGACGCGCTGATCGCCGAGGTGGCGAAGCTGCTGGCCGCAGGGCAGATCGTGGCCATCAAGGGCCTGGGCGGCTACCACCTGGCGTGCGATGCCTCAAACGAGCAGGCCGTGGCCACGCTGCGAGAGCGCAAGCGCCGCTACGGCAAGCCGCTGGCGGTGATGGTGCGCAGCGTCGAGGAGGCGCAACGCTACTGCAAGGTGGGATCCGAGGAGCGCAGGCTCTTGGAGAGCATGGCCTCGCCGATCGTGCTGCTCGAGCGCCTGGGCGCAAGCGACGCGGCGCCGATCGCCCCCAGCGTTGCGGGTACGCTGCACGAGCTGGGAGTAGTCCTCCCCTACACGCCGGTGCAGCACCTGCTCATGCACGCGGTGGACTTCCCCCTCGTGATGACTTCGGGCAACTTCACCGAAGAACCCATCGTGTCCGACAACGCCGACGCGCACAGGCTGCTGGGCGGCGTGGCCGACGCGTTCCTAGACAACGACCGCGCGATCGTTTCGCGCTACGACGACTCCGTGGTGCGCGTGGTGGGCAGCCACGTGCAGTTCGTGCGACGCGCCCGCGGCTATGCCCCGGCTCCGCTCAAGTTCCCCATTTTTGGTGAAGTGGGCGAGCGTGAAGGCGCAGCTGGCACGGCGACCGGAGCTGGCGACAGTGGCGCAGCTCAGCTTCCCGCGATCATGGCCACGGGTCCTCAGCAGAAGAACACGTTCGGGCTGCTCGCAGGCGACATCGCCGCCGACGGCACGATGGAAGCACTGGTGTCGCAGCACGTGGGCGACCTCGAGAACGCCGAGACCATGGACAGCTGGCAGGCCACGCTCGAGCTTTACGAGAAGATGTTCGACATCGAGCCGGCCGCCATCGTTTGCGACATGCACCCCGAGTACATGACCACCAAGTGGGCGAAGTCGCACGTGGGTCCGACCGGCTTGCCGCTCGTGCAGGTGCAGCACCATCATGCGCACGTGGCCGCGACCCTTGCCGAGAACATCGCGGCGGGAGCGGCAGACGCGAAGCAGCAAGTCATCGGCGTGGCGCTCGACGGCACGGGCTACGGCGACGACGGCACCATCTGGGGCGGCGAGGTCATGGTCGGCGACTGCGCGTCCTACCGGCGCGTCGCCCACCTGCAAACGCTCGCCATCGTGGGGGGCGAGCAGGCCATCAAGCATCCTTCGCGGCTGGCGTACGCATTGCTCCACCGCGACGGGCTGCTCGACCACCCGGGCGCACGCGAGCTGCTCGACGCGATCGGAGACGACCAGCTGGCCCTGCTGCCCCAGATGGTCGAGCGCAGGCTCAACTGCATCGACACGTCGTCTACCGGCAGGTTCTTCGACGCGATGAGCGCGTTGCTGGGCATCTGCACCGATGCGTCTTTCGACGGAGAGGCCCCGATGCTGCTGGAGTCGGCTGCATACGACCCGGCCACCAACGAGCTGGTCGCCGACCCCGACCCGGAAGGCGCCGCCACCCGCTACGCGCTCGAGATAGCGACCGCAACCGCAGCCGCGGCCAACGATCCAGCCGGCGATCCGCTAGTCCTTCTCATCACTCCCATGGTGCGAGCCGTGCTCGACGACATCGCAAGCGGGGTCGGCACGGCTGCGATCTCGCTGCGCATCCATCGCGCGCTCGCGAACGGCATCGCCCGGGTCTGCGTGCAGATTCGCGCCAGCGAGAAAGCACGGAGCCTCGACACGGTGGCGCTCTCGGGCGGCGTGTTCATGAACCGCATCCTGCTCGGCACCACACTCGACGAGCTGCACCAGGCGGGCTTCGAGGTCCTGCTCCCCCGCGAGCTTCCTCCCAACGACGGCTGCATCTCATACGGGCAGCTCGCCGTTGCCGCCGCCCGCGCTTCGCAACGCTAGCCCGCCGCGGCTCCGCAGCTCTCCCCCGCCGCGACTCTGCACCCCCCCGCCTCCCCGCGCCACTCGCACGCACAGCCCGCGCTGCGCCGCCGCATACGCGAGACTCCCGGCTGCAAGCACCATGCGCGAGCGTGGCAGCGACTATAATCTCAACAGGCAATTGCAGGAGGTGCATATGTGTTTGGCTATACCTGGCAAGATCGTGAGCATCGCCGAAGGCGGGCTTGCTAGCGTCGACATCATGGGTATCGAGCGCGAGACTTCGCTGGACCTGGTACCCGACGCGAAGGTTGGCAGCTACGTGCTGGTGCACGCGGGATTTGCCATCGAGGTGGTTCCCGAAGAGAGCGTGCAGGAGTCGCTGGACCTCATCAACGAGCTTATGGGCGCGGCGGGGGTCGGCACCGATTCGCTGGCCGGCGTCGAGGCGCAGTCCGCGCCGCAGGCAGCCGCAGCGGGAGCCGAGGTTTAGATGGAGATGAACCTCGAGGTTTTCAAGAACCCGCAACTCGCCAAGTCGCTGCTCGAGTCCATCGCCGCCGCCAAAGTGGGCGACGTGAACCTCATGGAGGTTTGCGGAACGCACACCATGGCCATCGCGCGAGGCGGGCTGCGCAGCGTGCTTCCCCCCAACGTTCACCTGCTGTCGGGTCCCGGCTGCCCCGTGTGCGTCACGTGCAACCGCGACATCGACACCGTGATCGCGCTGGCCAAGATGCCGCAGGTCACCATCACCACTTTCGGCGACATGATCCGCGTGCCCGGCTCCACCACCACCCTTCAGAAGGAGAAGGCCGCCGGCGCCGACGTGCGCGTGGTGTACTCTCCGCTCGACGCGCTGCGCATCGCGCAAAGCGAACCCGCGCGCGAGGTGGTGTTCGTGGGCGTGGGCTTCGAGACCACCGCTCCGCTGGTGGCCGCCACGATCAGGCGCGCCAAAGAGCAGGGCATCGGCAACTTCTCGGTGGCATGCGCGCACAAGAACGTGCCACACGTGCTGGAGGTGCTGGTAAACGACCCCGAGGTGGCCATCGACGCGTTCATCCTCCCGGGGCACGTGTCCACGATCATCGGCACCAGGCCCTATGCGTTCCTGGCCGAGAAATACGGCATTCCCGGAGTTGTCACCGGCTTCGAGACCGTCGACGTGCTCGAGGGCATCGCCATGCTGGTGAGGCAGCTCGAACAGAAGACGGCAGGCGACGCTCACGCGGCCAAGATCGAAAT
>CAVFRF010000079.1:0-28417 GCA_963624975.1 Bacteroidaceae bacterium | reverse complement strand
CTACAACCACTTCCCAAGCCTGCGCTAGCGTTCCGTTGGCAGTCCACTGCTGGATCTTCGTTCCCTTCGAAACGCTGCCGCCAGTGGCGTCCAGCACCTTGCCCGACTTGGCGTTGGTGATCGTGTAGAATCCGGTGGTCTCGTCGTATTCGAAAGCGAACCGCTGCGCATCGGTCATGTTGGACGTATAGGCTTGAATCGCGGCGCCCTTGTCCCTGGACCCGCCGGTCACATCGAAGACGAGGCTGCGTCTCTTGGCCGACGAGACGAAATAGGTGCCATCGTCAACGGTGCGCTCCATCACAGCCGATTGGATGCTGAACGACTGCACGCGCGACGAGTCGGAAGCCCACAGCTGGACGTTCTCGCCCTTAGCCGAGATGGCCGCATCCAGCATAAGGCCGCTGTTCTTGTTCACGATCGAATAGGAGCCGTCGTCGTTCGCGCGCACAGCCCATTTCTGAGCATCGGTGCAGTTGGAGTTCCACTGTCTCACGTTGGTGCTGGGCACGAGGTTTGCGCTGGCGGCATCGAGCACTTTGCCCGACTTCATGTTGGCAATGGTGTAGAAGCCCTCGTCGTCGCATTCGAACTTGAACCTCTGAGCCGCGGATTCGTTGGAATTCCACAGCCTGATGTTGGCACCGCTCTCGGTGGATCCGCTGGCCACGTCCAGGACCTTCGAGCTATTGCCGCTCGACGCTATCGTATAGTAGCCGTCCTCGATGGTCTTGCCGCCTACGACCGAAGCCGGCGTGCCAATCGGGTAGAAGCTCTGAGCAGCCGTCCCGTTGATATCGTGAAGCTGGATTGCAGTGTAGTTGTCCGACGATCCGCCCTTCACGTCCATGACCCAATGCTGGTTGAGGGCGCTGTGGATAGAGATGGTGCCGTCGTCGCTCTTGCCGATAGCCCAGAGCTGGGATTGCGAGCCGTCGGGTTCCGACTGCTCGACCGCCACGCCGTTCTTGGCTTCGGCTCCGGCCGCCTCGAGCACTTTTCCAGACTTGACGTTGGTGATGGTGTAGAGGCCGTTGGTCTCGTCGTATACGAAGCTGAACTGCTGGGCGACCGTCTTGTTGGACTCGTAGATCTGCAGAAGTGCTCCATCAGAGGTAGAACCATGCGCGATGTCGAGCACCTTGAAGGGGTCGATTGCCGACGAGAGTATATACGTGCCGTCCTCGATATAGCGACCGGTATCGGGCTCTATGGTGATGTCCGAGTTCTCGGTGCCCTCGGATGATTCGAGCTCCGCGGCATTCGGATCCGCTGCCGTGTCGTCGGGTGCTGCCTCCTGTTGGTCTGGCGTATCAAGCTCGTCGGTATCCTCTATCGGATCGACGACCTCCTCTTCACCAGACGCGTCGCCATTTTCTACGACGGTGCCGCCATCGCCCTGTGCGCTCCCCGTATCGGCAAGAGCAGCCGAAGGCATAACGCCCACGACAAGCACGAAGGCAAGCAGAACCCTGGAAAGCTTTTCCAGCTTAGACATGCAAACCCCTAACCCCAAAAATAATTCAGCCTTGCTAAGTTTAAACGCAGGGCGGACAAAAATCGACAGCATTGCCAAAAGAGTCCACTCGCGAAGCTTGCGAAGTCGAGGCTATGGTTCTCTAAATATAAAGATCACGAGAATAATCCGGCACCGTTTGGCACCAGCTGACGATGTTATGTAAGCACAGGCTAACCCTCGCTGCACCAGGCCAGCAATCCGGTGCAGCCGGACAGCACATCGCGGTAGGTGTCCTCGAAGTTTCCGGTAAACCACGGGTCGGCAACGTCGTCGGCTGCCGCGCTAGCCTTCGCGATGGTCGCCTCGTCGTAAGCGCCTGGCAGCGGTTTGCCATGCACATCGACCAGCATGCCGCCGGGCGCGAACGCCAGCATGCGCACGAACTTGCCCTGCGGATCGGCGCCGAAGATGCGCTCGAGGTGACGCTCGTTCTCGCCATCCATATACACGACGAGGTCCCAGTCGTCGTATTCATCGCGTCGAATCTTGCGGGCGCGATGCTCGACCAGCGGCACCCCGACCTGCGCAAGCTTGCGAACCGTTCCATGATGCGGCGGGTTGCCCAGCTCGTCGTTGGTGGTGGCCGCGGAGTCGATCACGAATACGCCGCCAAGCCCCGCGCGGTCGACCATATCCTGCATCACGGACTGCGCCATCGTCGACCGGCAGATGTTGCCATGGCAGATGAATATGATTCGGTTCACTTAGTCCAGCTCCTACTCGACCCCGCGCTTATCGCTATCCAGAACGATACGATGATAGATGCTGGCAGGCTTGAATCGATGCCCGAATTCCATGACTATCACTATTTTGAATTTACATGCCAAGCGAAGGCCTCGTCCAAAATATTGAGCCGTTTGGGCGCACTTACGCGAAACGGCTATATAGGCAAGTCGTGGCATATCGCGGATTGCATTGCGCCTGCCCATGCGCGCAGTGCTAGCATTGAAATGTCTTTGAAAACTTCTACTGCATCGGGAGCTGCCGGACGGCGGCTGAGAGGCGGGCTTGGCCCGCGACCGAAAGGACGGTTCCGGTAATGCGGGGCCGAATGGATATGAAGAAGAGCATTCTTGCAATTGCCGGCTCCGACAGCATCGCTGGAGCCGGACTCCAGATCGACATCAAGGTCGCCGCCTCGCTTGGCGTGCATGCCACTTGCGCGATCACGGCCATCACCGCACAGAACACCATGGGCGTATACGCCGTGGAGCAGATGCCTCCCGAGATGGTGAAGGCGCAGATCGACGCCGTGTTTGCCGACGTGCCCCCGCAGGCCATCAAGATCGGCATGATCGGCAGCTCCGAGGTGGCGCTTGCCATCGCCGATGCGCTGCGCGGGCATCGCGAGGTACCCGTCGTGCTCGACCCCGTGCTAGTGGCCACATCGGGCGCAGCGCTTGCAGAGGAGTCGCTCGTCGACACGCTCAAGCAGACGCTATTCCCGCTAGCCACGGCGATCACGCCCAACCTGCCCGAAGCGGAAGCTCTCACGGCAGTCAGGGCCGCTAGCGAATCCGCGATGCGCGAAGCGGCAGCAAAGCTCCTCTCGTTCGGAGTGCGCAACGTGCTCATAAAGGGCGGACACGGCGAAGCCGATTCGGACTGCGGTGAGCTTTGCATCGACCGCCTATATGCCGCTAGCACTTCAAGCTCGGACGACATCGAGATTCTGCTCGAAACGAAGTCGCAGCGCGTCCCCGGAGAGTTTCACGGAACCGGATGCTCGCTTTCCACCGCCATCGCATGCGGACTTGCGAAGGGCCTCCCCCTCGCCGAATCGGTGCAGGTCGCACACGACAAGATAGCGTCGATGATCTTCTCCCCCACCGGAATGGGCAAAGGCTCGTCGATCATCGACCCGTTCATATAGATTCCAACAATTCTTTTAGGAGCAAGCATGGCTGAATACTCAACGCAGATGGAAGCTGCCCGAAAGGGCATCGTCACGCCGCAGATCGAGCGCGTGGCGCAGAAAGAAGGCCGCAGCGTCGACTGGCTCATGCCCCGTGTGGCGGCCGGAACGATCGTGATTCCCGCCAACCATGCGCACACTGCGCTCGACCCGTGGGGCGTGGGCGAAGGCCTCTCCACCAAGATCAACGTGAACCTCGGCGTGTCGGGCGACATGCACGACTACGACGTGGAGATGCAGAAGGTCGAAATGTCGCTGAAATACGGCGTGGAGTCGATCATGGACCTGTCCAACTGCGGCAAGACGGCCAAGTTCCGCAAGGAGCTGATTGCCAAGAGCACCGCCATGGTGGGCACGGTGCCCATGTACGACGCAGTGGGATACCTCGAGAAGGAGCTCACCGAGGCTACCGCGCAGGACTTCCTCGACGTGGTGAGGGCACATGCCGAGAGCGGCGTGGACTTCGTGACCATCCACGCGGGCATCAACCAGCGCACAGTGGACGCGTTCATGCGCGAGGGCCGCAGGATGAATATCGTGAGCCGCGGCGGCTCGCTTCTCTTCGCATGGATGAAGCTCACAGGCAACGAGAACCCCTTCTTCGAGCACTATGACGAACTGCTCGACATCCTCTACGAGCACGACATGACGGTGAGCCTCGGCGATGCGATGCGCCCCGGCTGTCTCGACGACTCCACCGACTCTTCGCAGGTTTGCGAGCTAATCGAGATCGGGCACCTCACACAGCGTGCTTGGAACCACGACGTGCAGGTGATGGTGGAGGGTCCCGGCCACATGGCTCTCGACGAGATCGCCGCAAACATGAAGATGGAGAAGAGGCTCTGTCACGGCGCGCCGTTCTACGTGCTGGGGCCGCTGGTCACCGACATCGCCCCCGGCTACGACCACATCACGAGCGCGATCGGAGGCGCGATTGCCGCATCTAGCGGCGCGGACTTCCTGTGTTATGTGACCCCGGCAGAACACTTGCGACTGCCCGACGTGGACGACGTGCGAGAGGGCATAGTGGCCACCCGCATCGCGGCGCACGCGGCCGACATCGCGAAGGGCGTGCCAGGCGCACGCGAGCGCGACAACGCCATGGCCGATGCGCGCCACGCCTTCGACTGGGAGCGCATGTTCGAGCTGGCGATCGACGGCGACAAGCCGCGCAAGTATCTGGAGTCGGCTCCTCCGTCGGAAGACGAGTCGTGCACCATGTGCGGCAAGATGTGCGCGGTACGCACGGTCAACAAGGCTCTCGCCCAGATCGAGCCCGGCCTTCTCGAGGGGTAGCCGATACAGCAGATTCGCAACAACGGATGGAGCGTTCGAAATGAGCTTGGAGAAGATAATCGAAATCGCCGGCAAAGTGCGAGAGACCGTGCCGCTGGTGCACAACATCACCAACTACGTGACCGTCAACGACGTGGCCAACGCCGAGCTGGCGATCGGAGGGTCGGCGCTCATGGCCGACGACATCGCCGAAGTGCGCGACATGGTGAGCATCGCCAGCTGCACCAACATCAACATGGGCACGCTCAATGCGAGAACCATCGAGTCGATGGTGGAAGCCGGCAAGGTCGCCGGCGAGACCGGCACTCCGATGGTGTTCGACCCGGTGGGAGCCGGCGCCTCGGGTCTGCGCAACCAGACGACAGAGCGCATCTTGGCCGAGACCTCGCCAACCGTGATTCGCGGAAACCTGAGCGAGATCTCGTTCGTCGCCGGAGTCGGCGCATCGACCAAGGGCGTGGATTCATCCGATGCCGATGCCTCGAACGACCCAGTTGAGGTTGCGAAGAAGGTCGCGGCCGAGCGTGGCTGCGTTGTCGCCATCACCGGTGCAGTCGACGTGGTGACCGACGGCAAGGTGGTCTACAAGATTTCAAACGGCTCGCCGCTCATGTCCAAGATCACCGGAACCGGCTGCATGTGCGACGGCCTGATCGGCTGCTTCGTGGGAGCACTCGACTCGCTCGACGATACAGCCGAGGTGGCAGTGGCAACGGCCGGAGCGATCCTATCGATGGGCCTGGCTGGCGAGCTGACGGCGAACTCGCTGAAAGAGCACCATGGCTGCGTTGGCACCGGGTCGCTGCACATCGGCATCATCGACAGGCTCTCGCTCCTGGACGAGGCGGCCTATCGCGAGCACGCCCGTATCGAGGTGCTGTAGATGAGCACGGCGGGCGCAGGCTCGGGCGCGCACACAGACGCGATCCATATCGACTACAGGCTCTACCTGGTCACCGACCGCGACCTCATGTCGTCGGCGACCATCGAGCAGAACGTCGAGGAGGCTTGCAAGGGCGGCGTGACGCTGGTGCAGCTTCGCGAGAAGCACGCCAGCACCGCAGAGTTCGCCAGCATCGCACGCAGTGTCAAGGCCATCACCGACAGCTACGGCGTGCCTCTCATCATCAACGACAACGTCGAGGTGGCTGCTGCAGTAGATGCCGCCGGAGTCCACGTGGGCCAAGACGACATGTCGCCGGTGGAAGCCAAGCGCCAGCTTGGCGAAGGCAAGGTCGTGGGAGTCTCGGTCGCCACGGTCGAAGAGGCCATCGAGGCCCAGCTCAACGGTGCCGACTACCTCGGAGTCGGTGCCATGAGCTTTACCGCCACCAAGCCCGACGCAAGGGTCGTGGACATCCAGACCGTGCCGAAGATCCTCAACGCCGTGAGCATCCCCTGCGTGGTGATCGGAGGCATCAATGCACAGACCATCCCCCGCTTCGCGGGAATGCGCCTCGCCGGCTTCTCGATAGTCTCGGCCATAGTAGCTGCCTCCGACGTAGAGGCCTCGGCCCGCAACCTGCGCACCCTCATCGATAGCCAGCTGGGCTAGCATCTCGCCATAGCAAAAGAGCCGGTAGGTCGCTTGCTCCACAAGCAGCCTACCGGCTCGTCCATCGCTATCAAATTTCGCCGCTAGTACACCATTCCCATCGCGCTGCGAACCTCGTCCAGCGTCTGCGCCGCCACCTCGCGAGCCTTCTTGTTGCCCTCGTTGAGCACGTCCTTGATGTAGTCGAGGTCGTTCTCCAGCTTGGCCCTGCGCTCGCGGTGCGGAGCCAGGAACTCGTTGACCGATTCGGTAACGTACTTCTTGAGAGCGCCCGCTCCGGCCTCTCCGATCTCGCCGGCAATCTCGACCTCGTCGCGGCCGGTGCAAAGCGCCGCAGTGGTGATGAGCGCCGACACTCCGGGACGGTTCTCGGGGTCGAACGTGATGTTGCGGTCGGAATCGGTCTTGGACTTCTTGATGAGCTTGGCGGTCTCTTCCGCCGTGGCGCCCAGCGCGATGGCGTTGCCATAGCTCTTGGACATCTTGCGGCCATCGAGTCCGGGAATCTCGATCGCATCGGAAAGAATGCCGTCGGGCTCGGGGAACACCGCGTCGTAGCGCTCGTTGAAGCGGCGCGCGATGGTGCGGGTAAGCTCGATGTGAGGCAGCTGGTCCTTGCCCACGGGCACGATGTTGCCCTTGCAGAACAGGATATCGCATGCCTGATGTACCGGATAGGTGAGCAGAAGGCCCGTGAGCGCGTGGCCCGAAGCCTCCATCTCGGCCTTGACCGTGGGATTGCGCTGAAGCTCCGACTCGCTCACGAGCGACAGGAACGGCAACATGAGCTGGTTGCAATCCGGCACCGCAGAATGCACGTAGATAGGCGTCTTGTCTGGGTCGATGCCCGCGGCGATGTAGTCCATCACCATGTTGTACACGTTGTCCTGGATGTGCTCGGTGGTGTCGCGGTCGGTGATCACCTGGTAGTCGGCGATGAGGATGAACGACTTGATGCCCATGTTCTGGTAGGCCACGCGGTTCTGGATGCTGCCGAACAGATGACCCATGTGAAGGCGGCCAGTGGGCCTGTCGCCGGTGAGCATCGTGTACTTTTCGGGATGAACCCCAAGGTCGGCCTTGATTGCGTCCGACCGCTTCTTGCTCGCCTCAAAACTGCCCACGTTCGCCATTTGGAAACCTCCATATTGAGCAGGGCACGCGCCCCGCGAGATAAATCGACCTCAAAGAGTATACATGCCCGCAAGCGCGCGACGGCAAAGGTCTTGCGCTTGCGGGCATGCTTGTTGAGCAACAGCGTTGTTATGCGGCCCTGCGGCCTTCGCGGGAGCACGTTCGGCACATCGCGCCGCACATGCTCGAGGCGCCGTCGCCGCCCATCGAGCTGCATGTGTCGATCAGGCAGTCGGTGCAGGGCTTGGTGTGGATGTCGTCCATGAACCTCTCGAACGAGTCGGCTATTGCCGCCACCTTGGCCTCGTCGAACGCGAACATGTCCATGCTCACCACGTCTGCCGGGGTTGCAACCTGCGGCGCAATAGGAGCCGCGACCTTGCCGGCACCCGCAGCCACAGGAGCAGCTGCCTTGGCCGAGTGCAGCGACCTGCCCTGCTTGCCGATGCCCACGAACACGAGCGCCATTCCAACGGCAGCCATGACGGTGAACACCATGAGGCCGATCTGGTAGTTGCCGAACGCATCGTAGAAGCAAGCCAGAATCGTTGCTCCAAAAGCCACGCCAGCGTAGTCGAACGCGCCGATGAATCCCAGCTTCTTGCCGTAGTCGCGCTCCCCGAAGGCCTCGCGCACCGAAGCGCCTATGGGGATGTTCGTGGCATCGTAGGCGATGCCGGAAAGCGCGGCGGCTGCAAACAGCATCGGCAGCGACACGGAACCCGAACCCAGGATCGCCATCGAAGCCACGACGCATGCGATGCACAACGCGATGACCTTGCAGCTGCCCACCTTGTCGATGAGCTTGCCCATCGGAACCATCGCGACTGCGCTGGTGAGCAGCGAGGTGGAAACCACGATGCCCGAAGCCGAGGCGTATCCGAAGTCGGAGGCCATGAGCGCGAGGCTGCCCAGCACGGCGTATCCCACGATGCCAACCAGCAGGTAGCCGACGACGAGGCAGTAGAGCCTGGAGACCTTGAACATCTCGCCGAAGCTCACCCCGAGGTCAACCTTGTTGCGCGAGTCGTGGATCACCGAGATGTCGGGGCTTTCGCCATACAGCGGCCTCTCGCCAAGTTCCGAGGGGTCTCCCCTGTAGAGCAGGTAGCACACGAGAGTGCCCACGACCACGGCTCCGGCGGTGAACCAGTAGGAGATGCGCCATCCGAGACCCGAGATGAGCACGGTCATGACCGCCGCGAACACGATGCCGGCCACGCTGCCGCAGGTCTGCACGATGCCGATGAGCGTGTTGTTGTTCTTCTTGAACCACTTGCCCACCACGAGGTTGGCGGTGTTGGATCCGAAGGGCGAATATCCGATGCCGAGCAGAAGGGCCGCAACGTAGAGCATCATGCTGTTCTGCGCAAGCGCGAAGATAGCCATCGCAGCCACGCTCAGCGCGCCGCCCGCAATGAAGAGCTTGCGGATGCCGAACATCTCGACCAGCTTGCCATATGCCACGAGGCTCACGATCGCGTTGCCCAAGCTGATGAGGGTGAGCACGACCATGAATTCTGATCGCTGGATGCCCCACTCGCCAATAATCGGGTCTGCATAAAGGGTTGCGGTATTCCAGCAGATTCCCGACCAAACTACAAACATGACGCAGCAAGAAACGACGGCGGACCAGGCGTGCCTAGCCGAAGCATTAGATGCCATTGCGTCCCTCCTTTCGATCACTCGAGACGGATACTTAAATTTCTCGAATGACGTTTTAACGCGGAGGGCGTTTAACATGCAATGGGGTGAGGGCGAATGGTTTGGGGAATTTCACGAACAGCACAACGCGCCGCGGCGAGTGGTACCGTCGTGGTAACGTTGTTCACATTTGGTGTATCTTTACCGAGGTAGAGTGCCAAATTTGTGTTGTTTTAACCTTTACATGGACTTAACATTCGAACGGCTCGTAGCTGCCCCGAAACTACTCCTCCGGGCGCGTGCCGACCACCGCGACCCAGCCCTTCTCGGGCACGCGATCGACGCTCGAAACCTCGAATCCGCTAGCCTTCATGAGGGCCTCGATCTCGTCCGGCGCGTAGATCTTCATATGGCCCGCAACGTCGTCCCATACGTCGGATTTGGGAGAGCTGCCGTCGGCCTCGTTGCACACCAGGAAACAGCCACCGGGCTTGAGCACCCTAAGCACCTCGGCGAAGGCCCTGGCAGGCTCGGGCCAGAAGTACACCGTCTCGAAGGCGGTCGCCACGTTGAACGAGCGGTCTGAGAAGGGCAGTTCGGCCACGTCGCCCGGCAGGATGCAGCACCTGCCTTCCGCAATGGCCTCCGCGTTGACCTCGGATGCGAAATCCACGCTGGCCGGTGAGTAATCGACTCCCAGGACACGTCCCTCGGGGCAATGCTCCAGCAGACGAGCCACGTTGGCCCCTCCGCCGCAGCCCACGTCGAGGCACGCGAAGCCCGGCTCCAAGCGCAGGTGCGGCAGGCCCCACGCCGAAAGCTCGGCGTGGTGGCCATGGTTCATCGTGTCGAGGAAGCTGCGTCCCTCTGGCGTGCTAGACGGCCTGCGTGCGTTCTCGAGATGCTCGCGCGCCTCGTCGCGAGCCGTCGCATCGTCGTGCACCATTACTGCGCGTCCTCCTCCATGAGCGTGCGCCTGCAATCCGCAAGCATGTCCTTCTGGCTCTGCGGCATCTCTGGATACTGCGGATCGATGTCCTCGAGCACCTGCAGGATGGCCTCAGACACCAGCCAGCGGGTCTCCCACTTGCGGTCGGCCGGGATCACGTACCACGGCGCGTAGCTCGTGGCGGTATGCGCGATGGTGTCCTGGAACGCCTTGCGGTAATCGTCCCATTTGGCGCGGGTCGCAAGGTCGCTGCTCGAGAACTTCCAGTTCTTGGCCTCGTCGTCGATGCGCTCGAGGAAGCGCTCCTTCTGCTTGTCGGCGCTCACGTTGAGGAAGAACTTCACGACCCTGCAGCCGTTGTCGTGCAGGTACCTCTCGAAGTTGTTGATGTCGCGGTAGTGCCCCTCGAAGTACTCCTTCTCGTCCATGTCGAGGATTCTGTCGGGCAGGCTGTAGTTGCGCCACAGCCCGTCGATGCGCACCACCAGGCACTCCTCGTAATGCGAGCGGTTGTGCACCGCGATCTTGCCGCGCGAGGGCAGCGAGTGGAAGGTCCTCCACAGGAAGCCGTGCTTAAGGTCCTCGGTGCTGGGCTGCTTGAATCCGTACACGTCGATGCCGGTGGGGTTGATGCCGCTCAGCACCTTGCGGATGGTGGAGTCCTTCCCCGCGGCGTCCATGGCCTGGAAGATTATGAGCACGGCCTCCTTGCCGTCGGCATAGAGCTTGTCCTGCAGCGCGGAGATGCGGGCCTTGTTCTCGGCGAGCTTCTGCTCGTACTCCGGTCGGCTCTCCTTGTCGATGCCCGCCGTGGTGGGAAACGAGTCGAGGTCGAATTTCCTACCGCTCTCCACCTTGCATTCTTCTAGCTCGATCATGTCCATGCCTTTCCACTTGGCTTTCCATACAAGTCGGTTTCGAACACTTCGAAGATGATACACCTCATGCAGTCGCAGCAAGCCAGCGAACTCCAGCTTGCCAGGCGCCTACGCGATCTTGGACTCCTCGATGCGGTTGACGAAGAAGTCCACCAGCTTCATGAACGGGTTGCGCAGCACCAGGCCTATGATGGCGAAGGGCACCACGAACAGCAGCAAATGGCCCAAGTGCACCCAGAAGTCGCCCATATACTGCCCGAACATGGCCGCGCGCATGGCGCTCACAGCGTGCGTTGCGGGCAGGAACGGGCTGACCGCCTGGAAGAACCCGGGGAACAGCTGCAGCGGGAAGCTCGCACCCGAACCCGTGACCTGCAAGATGAGCACGATCACGCCGATCGCCTTGCCCAGGTTGGCCAGCGCCGCCACCAGGGTGTAGACGATGAAGGCGAACACCAGCCCCGTCACCCACAGGCACAGCAGGTACAGCAGCGGGTCGGACACCTGCACGCCCAGGAAGAACATGTTGCCGAGGGCGAGGAACGTGCTTTGCGCCAGCGACAGCAGCGCCACGATGCCGAAGCGCCCGACGAAAATCTGAGGCAGCTTGGGATTGTCCAGTTCCTCGAGCGTGCGCTCCGACGGATTGACCTTGAGTGCCACCATGATGAGCAGCGAGCCCACCCACAGCGCCAGAGACGTGTAGAGCGGCGACATGCCCGAGCCGAAGTTCTCCACCTCAAACATCGCGTGCCTGTCAAGCTCCACGGGTGCCGAGAGACTGGCCGCAAGCGATGTGGTGTCGGTGCTCAGCACCGTCTTTAGTAGGTCCACGTCGTCGGATTCCAGCGCATCTTGAACGCTCTGCGCGAACTCGCCGATGCTCGTGCCGGCGGAATCCAGCTTGCCGGCCGCCTGCTCCAGCTTGGACCGCAGGTTCTCCAGCTTTTCCGATACGGAGTCGGAAGTGCCGGTAAGCGCGCTGGTCGCCGTATCGAGGGTGGATACGCTCTGCACGAGCGAGCTTTCCAGCACCTCCACGTTTTGCACGAGGTCGTCTAGCTGCGGCTTTAGCTCGTTCTCGTACTCGGTCTTGGCATCCTGCACCGTCTGCTTGGCCGATGCCACGAGGTCCTTGGCCTCCTGGCGTTTCGCGGCAACGTCGGCCGTGCCGGCATCTATCTGGTCGGCGGATGTCTCGAGCGAGGAAGCCAACCTTTCCAGCGACTCCGCAGACGACTGCAGTTCGGCGATGGCGACCTTGAAGGCAGCCTGCGCGCTTGCATCTTGCGTCGCCTGCGCGATCTTCTCGAGATCCGAGGCGATCGCCGAGAAGCTCGTGGCCTGGGCGCGCACGTCGGTGGCGATGGACCTGAGCTGCGACGACGAGTCGGATGCCACCGTGCCCGCAGAGTCGAACGCGGTGTCCACCGATTGCGAGATGGCGTCGAATCCCGAGGCCGCCTGGTCGATCGCGGTCATGAGCGCGGAGGACGACTGCGTTAGCGCATCGGCTATCGAACTTGTCGACCCTTCGATCTGCCCCAGCGTGTCCGCCGCGTCGTGTGCGCCCGACTGCGCCTTCTGCATGAGGCTGGTGGAGCTTTCCACCAGATCCTTCGACGACCCCACGAGCGAAGAGTAGCTCCTCACCAGATCCGCCCCGCTAGACATCTGCCCTGCAAGGTTCTGCATATGCGCTGCAAGGTCGCCTATGCGGTCCTGGAACTCCGGCTCGTCGATGTAGTCGGACAGGCTCGACATTATGCCCAGAGCCGATTCGCTGAGCTTCTCGGTGAATATGCGGTTGACTTCCTCCGACACCTGGTCGGCGCCCTGTCCCACCAGCTTGGACGCGATGGCGTTCTTCTTCTCGTTGGAGTAGTAGACGATGCTGGCGTGCTCCACATCGTCGGAGTAGAAGGTCATCATGTCCTTGCTGAAGCTCTCGGGTATCACCACGGCGGCGAAATACTTGCCCGACGAGGCGCCGTCGATGGCATCTTCGGAGTCGGTGAACACCCAGTTCATCTCGTCGTTGGCACGCAGATCCGAGATCACCTGGTCGCCCAGGTTTATCTCCACGGGCACGATGTCGCTCTTGTAGCCCTCGTCATCGGATGCCACGGCCACCATGAGGTTGCCGGTGTTGCCGAACACGTCCCAGCAGGCCAGCGTGTTGAACCATGTGAACAGCGATGGCAGCAGCACCAGGCCCAGCAGGATGATCATCACCGCCACGTTGCGGGTAGAGCGGCGGAGGTCGCCCTTGAAGAGCTTCCAGATGTTACTCATCTCCGTCCCCCTTTCTGCCGGCGATGGCGTTCTTCAGGGCAGCCCTCCTGATGCGCCTGCGTTCGCGCAATCCGAGGAACAGGCTGTCCAGCTCCTCGTCCGCCATCCTGCCCAAGATGGTCCTTCTGGCCAGGCTGTCCCTTATCGACTCGATCACGACCAGGAACACGATCACCACGCAGAGCCACACGATCCACGTGGCCAGCATCACGGCCTTCTCGCCCACCGTTACCGCAAAGATCGCGGTAAACACGATCGGGGCTATGATGCCCACGACCACGGCGCCCACCTTGAGCCTCGGATACACGAGCATGAACTTGCGCGCCCGCTCCTCGATGGGCTTCTTGAACTCGTTGTGCCCGTAGATGCTCTTGACCGCTTCCACGATCTTGAGCCTGCGCATGGGCAGATGCACTTCCTCGCAGTTCACGATGTCGCTTTCCTCCAGCTGCCGCACGAACATGAGGTTGACGTTGGACAGCAGCGGCCTCACGAACACGCCGATGGCCAGAAAGATCAGCAGGAACAGCAACAGCATGCCCATGTACCCGCCCCATGCCGTGCCATAGAAGCCGCAGATCACCTCGCGCATGGCGTTGATGCCGTAGGTGAAGGGGAACACCGGGTAGATGGCGCGGTAGAAGCCGTTGGTAAGCTCCACCGGATATAGGCCGGTGGCGGCCGGTATTTGCAGGAACACCAGGATCACGCACAGGCCCATGCCGATGTGCTGGAACGTGGTGGAAAGCGCGTACTGGATGCTGAGGTAGGTGATCGAGCAGAAGATGGCCGTGACGAAGAACAGCGGCACGCTCGCGGTCTGGACGCCCAGCACCAGGCAGCCCGCCACGCACACGATGGCCTGCAACGTGGCGAGGACGGCGAGCAGGATTCCACGCCCCAGATATCGCTGCGCGATCGACACGTCCTCGATGCCCTCGTCGTCCACCTCGAGGCGGATGATCACCATGAGCATGAACGCGCCGATCCACAGGGTGAGGTTGATGAAGAGCGGCGCCATGCCCGAGCCGTAGGCGTTGAGCGGGTAGAGCTGCTCGGTCTCCACCTGCGTGGGAGACGTCATGAAGTCGCCGAGCTTCTCGGCGTCGATGGCGCCGTCCTCGCCCAGCAGGTTGCTCAGGGCCTGCGAGGTGCCAAGGGCGCTCACGTCGGTCTGCACCGTCTCGAACTCGCTCTGGATCTGCCCCAGGAAGCTGTCGGTCTGCTCGAGTGCGCTCGAGGCGGTCTTGAACACGTCTTCGAGCTGCTGGAGCACCGACGATGCCTCGTCGAGCAGATAGGCCTCGCTCGTGATGCTCGCGCTCAGCTCGCCGCAGGTGGTGCCGATGCGGGCGATGCTCGATATCACGCTTGGAAACAGCGTGCCCGAGATCTGCTCGTTGAACGCGCTGGCGCCCGAGATAGCCTGCTGCACGGCCTCGTTGGCGAAGTCGGCCGAAGACGAAACCTTCTCGGCGCCGGTGGCCATGTCGGTCGAGAGCGTCTTGAGACTGTCGAGCGTGGTCTGCGACGTGGCGTTGGCCGCCCGAAGCGACTCCAACGTGTCCTCGTACAGCTGCTTGCTGCTCTCGGGCACGTAGGCCGAGAGCGCCTCGAGCCTGGCGATCGCCGCCGCGCTGGTGTCCACGAACGTCTGCGCATAGCCCGCAGCCGCCTGCACGTTGCCCTGCGCGCTCGACACCGTGCCCGTGATCTTGCCTATCACGGTATTGATCGCAGCCGAAGCCTTCGAAGCGTCGGTAAGCGCCTTCGAAAGGCCTGTGCCCAGCTTGCCGCTCAGCTCCGATGCGTCCTGTCCGATCGTGTTGGTGAGCGACGAGATGTCGTCGAGCGACTTCGACATGGCCTCGACCTGCTCGCGAGCCGAGGCCAGCGACGACTTCGCGCTCGCGGCCTTCTCGGCTGCGCTGGTCGTGGTGTTCTCGAGGTCTTCGACGGCCGATCGCGTGTCGGCGAGGTCGTTTGCGGCCGTGCCCAGCTTGCCCGCAACGTTCGAGCTGGTCTGCGCTAGCTTGTCGTTGCTCAGCCCCAGAACGTCGTTGAGCTTGTCGGCCACGGTCTCGGTCACCGTGCCCACGAAGGTGTTGTTGATGGTGGTCTCGAGAGTGTTCGCGCCGGTGTCCACCACCTTGGGCGACACCGGGTTGAGCTTCTCGTTGAGGTAGTAGCTCAGCTGCGGCGTCTGGAAGTCGTCGGTGATGATGGTTGCGATGTCGGCGCTGAAGCTCTCTGGAATCACGAACGCCGCATACGCCTTGCCCGACTCGACCTCCTCGATGGCCGAATCGTAGTCCATGAACGCCCAGCCCAGCTGGTCGTTCTCCTCCAGCGCGTCCACGATCATGGTGCCCAGGTCGAGGTGCCCGAGCGTGGCATCGTCGGTGCCCTTGTCCTGGTTAACCACGCAGATGCGCATGTTCTGCGTGTTGCCATATGGATCCCAGAAACCCGCCACGTTGAACCACGAGTAGAGCGACGGCAGCAGCACCAGGAACAGCAGCACCGATATAACGGCCGGAGCCTTGGCGATGCGTTTAAGATCTCTCGCAAATACCCTCAGCACATTGCGCACTTGCGAACCTCCAGATTTCGTCTTGCTTCACGACTCGGCATTTCACCTTGCATATATTAGTCCGTGCAATCACATCCATCGAGCGTGTGTGCTATCAGGGTGTGAAAAGATAATGAACACTTGTCGCTTAACTATACACTTATCCATTATCTCTGATGACGAAGTGGGGCGAGCGGACTTCATTAGTCCGAATAGGGTGCCTATGTGGTAGTGCAAGGCATTTGCAGAGATTCAATTCGCGCAAGTCCTCCCGGAATCGGCCTAGCTGCTTAGCGAGATTACGCTACCCCGCAGAACCCGTGCATCGGCAGTTGCGACGGCGAGCCTATAATCTTGCCCATGCAAACTACCAACCTCGCACATAGCAGCAGCGAAACGCCGTGCAGCCGCAGCGAGCATCGCAGGGTGCTCGGCAGGCTCGCCCCCACCCCTTCTGGACGCATGCACCTGGGCAACGTGCTGTCGTCGCTGCTGGCGTGGGTCTCGGCCAAGAGTCAAGGTGGCGGCGTACTGCTGCGCATAGAGGACCTGGATCCCAGCACGCAGACAGGCGACTGGGACAGCCTTCTCATGGACGACCTGCATTGGCTAGGCCTCGACTGGGACGAGGGACCCGTCTACCAGCACGACAGGCTCGATGCCTACGAGCGGGCCTTGGCTGTGCTCGAGGAGCGCGGCCTCGTCTACCCGTGCTTCTGCTCGAGGGCGGAGCTTCACGCGGCAACTGCCCCGCACGCCTCCGACGGCACGCCTATATATAGCGGAACTTGCCGCGGGCTTTCCACGCAAGAGGTCGAGGAACGCCGCAAGCTCAAGAGTCCCGCGCTTCGCCTTGCAGTGCCCGACGCCGGAGACCCTGCGGGAACGATAGCGTTCGACGACCTTGCATGCGGCACGCAGCTGCAATGCCTTGCAAACGAATGCGGCGACTTCCTCGTGCGTCGCAGCGACGGCGTGTTCGCCTACCAGCTGGCAGTCGCGGTAGACGATGCGCAGATGGAGGTTACCGAGGTGGTGAGGGGCAACGACCTGCTCTCCTCCACCCCACGGCAAATCTATTTGCAACGGCTTTTGGGATACAGCTGCGACATGCGCTACGGCCACATCCCCATGCTCATGTCGCCAGATGGCAAGCGCCTGTCCAAGCGCGACCGCGACTGCGGGATGGACGAGCTGCGCGAGCGCTTCGGCACCCCCGAGAGCCTCATCGGTTTCCTGGCGCACCAATGCGGCCTGATCGAAGCATTCGAGCCGCTCTCGGCCGCGGAGCTGGCCACCCGCTTCAGCTGGTCGCAGCTAGCATGCGCCCCGCACGAGATCTACCTCACCCAGGACGTGGCGTCGTTCTCCCGCTAGCCACGCGCAAGCAACGGCTATCTGCGAGCACGGGCGGAAATCTGCGAGTTCTGCATTATGAGCTTGTTGCACTGCTCCTCGGCCTGCGCCTTCTCCTCGTCGGTGCCTCCCCTGCATTTGCGCAGGTAGCTCTCCACGAAAACGGGGTTGGTGATGCTCAGAAACTCCGCCTCGCGCATCGAGAGCGAGCCCTGCTTTACGGCAATGGAGAGCAATATGAAGTCGCGCTGGCGCATATCGCCGTTGGTGAAGAACACACGGTAGAACAGGTTCTCGTCGTTGTCTTCGGCAAACTGCGGAAACAGCTCCATGTACTCGGCCATGGCATCGGAGAACTTGTCGCTATGCTCCCCCCAGAACAGGCGCACGTACACGTCGGGCGATCTGAACGCGTAGCGGTTGAAGCGCACCCAGCCATCGAGGTACCTCTCGAACATCGGCTTGCCGCTCTCCTGGATGCCCTTGAACTCCTGCATGTAGTCTTCGACGAATCCGATCGAGGCCACGTACAGCAGGTATTCGAGGCTGCCGAATCGCTTGTAGATCGTCGCGGGCGAACAGCGGCACAGGGCGGCCACGTCGCTCACCTTGATTTCGGATTGAAACCTGTGCTCGAGGAGCTTGCTGGCCTCGTACACCATGGTCTTCTTGGTGCCAATCCCTCCAACGTGCATGCCCGTTCCTCCCCTCGATGCTTCGTGCGATGCCCAGTTCTATCGACAGTCTAACATTGGACGCCATTTGCGATTTGGCCCCGCTCTCGCATGGAACATGGACAACATTTGCGATTTGGCCTCGCTCTCGCCTGGAACATGGACAGCATTTGCGATTTGGCCTCGCTCTCGCTTGGCACATGGACAACATTTGCGATTTGTCCTTAGCAGAGGGAGGCGCAGCACGCGAATATGGGGCGAAACCGCAAATGGTGTCCAATGTGGGGGCGCATTACTAGGCGGAATCGCAAATGATGTCCAACGAGAGGGGGCCAGCGCGGGCGAAATCGCAAATGGTGTCCACAAGAAGATCCCCCCATCTAATGCAGCCAGATAGCGCCCCGCTTTCTCTGTCATACATGCAAGTCCCCGCACGTGGGGAATACGCGCGGGGACTTCGAAGAAACGGTATCTTTCGACGGCGCACGTCTAGCGCACGCCATCGCTATCTTGCAAGGTAGCTGCTAGCGTTCGCCTAGACCTCCTACAGCGCTGCGATTGCGGCCAGCTGGTCTGCGCTGATGCCGGCATCCTCGTACACCTTGTCGATCGCGGCCTTTACCTCGGGGTCGAGCTGCGGGCGTGCATTCTCGTACTTGTTGAGCAGCCTCTCCATCTCGGCGTCGATGCTCTCCTTGAAGTAGTCCTCGGTCTTGGCGTTGCGGCTGCCGATCCTGGGATTGTAGAGGATCGAGAAATTGTCGAGCGTGGACTCGGCGGTCACGAAGGTGCCCTCCTGGCCGATCTCCTCGATCTCCTCTAGGTTGAGGGTCTCCTCGTTGACCTCGAACGGGGTGAGCGCGGCGCGGACCTGGCGGATGATCTCGAAGTCCACAATCATCTTCTCGAAGGAGGTGGCGTTGACGCTGTCGACGATGCCGCCGGCCTCCATCACGATGTTGATGCCGTGGTGCGAAGCCGCGAAGAACGTGAGCATCGACTCGTAGCCGGCCTGGCAGTTGATCACCGGGGCATCGGTCTGGCATCCACCGCCACGGGAGGGCAGGTGGTAGAAGCGGCCCATGTTGGCGGAGAATCCCTGCATGATGGTGCCCTCGGGTGCGGCGCAGGCGAAGGTCATGCCGCCGCGCATGTCGGCTGCGGTGGACTGGATGCCGAACACCACGGGAGTGCCCTGCCTGATCATCTGCGCGAGGCAGATTCCGGCCAGGCTCTCGGCTGCACCGGATGCGATGGTGCCTGCCATGGTGATGGAGCTGGTGGCGCCCAGCATTGCGGCGGGGCACAGGATGGCGGGCTGCCCGTACTCTGCCAGCAGCATGAGGCAGTCGAGCATCCTGCCGTCGAGACGCAGCGGCGACACGGTGTTGATGAGCGCGATCATGCGCGGCTTCTCGACGAGGGCGTCCTTGCCTCCGAACGCGGCGCAGCTCGCGTCCATGATGTGCTGCATCTCCTCGATATAGCCAGTGGGCAGCAGCAGAGCCTTCTCGGTGTGGGTGAGCATCGCGTAGTACATCAGCTCGGCGCCGTGCTCCTCGGGCACGTCGCGCGGCTGGATGAGAATGCCGCCGTTGATCTTGTAGCTGTCCTCGGCCTCCACGAGCTTGAGCGCCTTCATGTACTCGGCCATGCCGCCAGAGGACCTGTTGCCCTCCCAGTCGTCGAGGAACGCGCACCCATATGCAGGTGCGTGGTTGGTGGTGCCGTCGCCCAGCGTCACATCGTACTTGGGGTTGCGTGCATATATCGTGAACTGCTCGGGTGCCATGTCCACGTACTTCATGACCTGCTCTTCGGTAAAGTAGGCCACGTTGCCCTCTACCCTGATGCCGTTGGCCTTGAGGATCTCGATCGACTTCTCGTTGTCGAACATCACGCCGACCTTCTCCATGATCTGCATGGTGGCCTCGTGGATCATCTGCTCCCTGGACTTGTCGCTCATCTTCGTTTCCTCCTTCTGTTGCAGGCACTCGCCTGCGTTTGCCTTGTAAATTTGCATTGCCTTTCCCATTGGCTCTTGTTTCCAGAAGCGGATTTGGCTTCTCGTCCTTTCCCTTAAAAGAACGTGTTGCAGCCAAACCGCTACGTTTGCGTGTCCTTAGCCCTCCGCTTCTGCTTCTTTGCGCGCTGCGAGCTTCTTGGAATAGCGCACGGTGATGAATGCAGTCACGATGCCCAGCACGCCGCACACGATCGCCCAGATCCACACGATGTCGTATCCGGTGGTGCCGAACGCGTCGATCCAACCGCCGGCCATCTTGGCGAAGTACACGTCGGGCAGGTATCCGATCACCGAGATGATGCCCGTCGCGCAGCCCGTGAGCTTGAGCGGAATGCCCACCTCGCTAAGCGTGGCGAAGTAGATGCCGCGCATTCCGGTGTAGATGATGGCGAACACGAACGTCACGATCACGCACACGAAGAAGCTGTTCTTGGTGAGGATGAGCAGCACGGCCGCCACGGTGGAGAGCACCAGGTAGATGCCGAGAGTCTTGGCCTTCGATCCGATCTTGTCGGCCACGAATCCGATTGCCAGCGTCGCGAGTCCCGCGATGATGTAGTTGCGAATCACAGCAAAGTTGCTGGCGGTGGTGGGGTCGACTCCCAGCACGTCGGTCGTGAACGCACCGAGATACCCGGCTCCTGCCGACGTGAACGAGAAGCAGAAGAACACCAGCGCGGCCAGAAGCCAGGTGCCGGGCAGCTTCACGACTTCCTTCACGAAGCTCAGGCTGAACGTCTCGCCCTTGCCCTCGTCGCCCTCTGCGACCTCGTTGCCGATGATCTTGCCGGGCACTATGACGAGTATCAGGATGCCCAGCACGATGAACAGGCCGGCGTTCACGAACAGCATGATCTGCCACTGCGAGCCAAGCACGGCCGGATCGGTCGAGCCGCCGATAATGGCCATGCCCAGAATCCAGCTGCCGAAGAACCCGATAGCGGTACCCAAGATCGCCCTGATGAATTCCGAGATCGAGAACATCCTGCCCTGCTCGTCGGCAGTGCCCATCTTGCGCGCGGTCTTGAGGTACGCCGACCATATGAGCACGGTGCCCACGCCGTACAGAACGTGGATCAGGATAAGGAACAGCTGCCCCGGCACGAACGCATACCACACGCTGGCCAGAGCCATGACCACGCACCCCAGAAACATCAGGTTGCGCTCCGAGAACTTGTCGGCCAGCACTCCTCCGAAGAGGTACCCGACCATGCTCACTAGGCCCATGCCCATGCCCATGTCGCCTATGAATTCGTTGACGTAGCCTGCATCCACAGCGTTGAACGACTGGGTGAACACGATCACCATCTGGTCGTAGTAGCTGTACCGCAGGAACGGCACGAACACCATCAAGCCCGACACGAGCGAAACCAGAACCAGCACCACCCAGCGCTTGGATCCTGTAACTCTCATTTTCTACCACCCACTTTTCTCTGCCTTGTTTTGACTTGCCCGCCTATTGGGCAACTAGAATTTGATTGCTTTTACTGCGAACATGTTTACATTTCAGACCATCCAAAACTCCTTCCTTTTGGAAGCGATCGTTTTCCTACGCGAATCTGGATTCTGTGCTGCGTGTCGCTTGCTGTCTCTGGCTGCTTGTTCACATTACATTGCGAACATGTTTACAATTTGGAGTAAATAAAAAGCTGCATCGTCTGCTGGAGTTTTCGTCATGTACGCCCCCGCTACTAAGCCTTCTTCGACTTGTCGCGATAGACCCTCGCCAGGTTCTGCGTGATAAGCTTGTTGCACTCGGCCTCGCTCTGCTCTCGCGCTTCGTCGGATGCGTCTATGCTTCTGCGAAGGTACGTCTCGACCAGGATCGGGTTGGTGGTGCTCAAAAACTCCGCGTCCTCGGCGGTGATGATGTTCTTGGCAGAGGCGATGGTGAGGATCATTAGGTCGCGCTGCTGCAAGTTGCCGTTTGCAAAGAGCATCTGGAAGAAGAAGTCTTGGTCGGGAACATCGTTCTTTTGCGGAAACAGCTCGAAGTACTCTCCCATTGCCCGGTAGAACTGCGAATTGTACTTGCCCCAGAAGAGCCTGTGGTAGATATCGGGACGCCTGAATGCGCATTTGTTGAAGAGAATCCATCCATCAAGGTACCTCTCCAAAGTGGGCTTTTCGCTCTCGTGAACTTCGCGAAACGCGTCCATGTAGGACTCCAGAAAGCCGATGGACGCCACGTAGAGCAGGTACTCGAGGCTGTCGAAATGCCTGTAGATGGCAGCGGCCGAGCAGTTGCATTGGCTGGCAACCTCGCGCACCTTGATCTCCTCCGTAGACTTGCGTGCAAGGAGCTTGTTGGCAACCCGTACCATCGAGCGCTTGGTGTCGATTCCGTTTGCATACACAGCCATCCGAATGCTCTCTTTCGCTAGAATTTGGCATTTAGTTTTGTGAACATGTTCATTATTAAACCCCTCCGAGGGATTTGTAAATACCCAATCGTAAACATTTTCACAAATGCACTGTGCTGCTACGGCGTAATGCGAACAAAGATAGAATCACGGTCGACATCCGTCCATTGCTGGCTCCACCCGTGAGTGCCGGCGAGCGGTAACAGCGGATGGATTGCGACACACGGCGAAGCCCATGCAGGGAGGGCTAATCGCTCACCTTGTCGGTCGTGTGGCCGAACGTGATCGTGCTGCCGTCGGATACGGCGATCACCGAGCCAAGCTCGTCTGTACGGTACACCTCGACGCCGGCCTTCTCGAGGCGCGAAAGCGTCTTGCTGGTTGGGTGGCCGTAGCTGTTGTCGGCTCCAACCGAGATCACGGCGTACGTCGGGCTCACCGCATCCAGAAACGTCTTGCTCGTCGAGGAGGACGACCCGTGATGGCCGACCTTGAGCACGTCGGCCTCGATGTTCACGCCCGACTTGACCATGTCGCTCTCGCTCTCCTGCTCGGCATCGCCCGTGAACAGGAAAGAAGTCGAGCCGTAGTCGATGCGGCACACCAGCGAGTTGTTGTTGGTGTCGTCGTCGTAGCTCTCGACCGGCCCCACGAACGTGACCACGGCATCGCCCAGGTAGAAGAAGTCGCCGACCTGCGGCACCGTGATCGGGGTGTCGCCCAGGTACTTGACGACGTTGGCGAACGTCTTGGTGTCGTGTTGCGTGACCGAGCTGTAGAACGTGCCGCAGGTTGCGTAGTTGAGCGCTCCGGCGAGACCGCCGATGTGGTCGGCATCGGGATGCGTGGCAATCACGTAGTCGAGATGGCTCACGCCCATGCGCTCGAGTATCGAGTACACCTCGTTGGACTGCTTGGATGGGCCGCCGTCGATCATGAGGTACTCGCCGCCGCAGCTCACCAGCGTGCAGTCGCCCTGTCCCACGTCGATGTAGCGCACTTTAAGCTCGCCTGAGGTGGCCGTGCTTGCGCCGCTGCCGTCGTCGGTGAGGGTCGACGACAGGTAGCTCAGCGCGCTGCCAAGCTGCTGGACCTGGCCCTGCAGCCCCGACGAGCCGGAAACTCCCCCGCCGCCCTGCGAGCAGCCCGCAAGCAGCATGGTTGCCGCCGCAACGACGGCAACGCCCAGAACGGCGATTCTTCTAGCAAACGATTTCACGCAAGACTCTCCTCCCGCATATGCTTTGCAACAGCTTCAAGCCTATTGCATGTCGGACGCTGCACCGCAGTTGCAAGCTGCACGCGGTACCTGCGTGCACATCATGAACCCGCTGCAGGCGCTCGAGAACCCCTACGACGTGATGGAGGACTGCGAGGAAAGCGTGCGTTACATGCCCAGCAGCTTGGCGGACATCAGCAGAAACGCCTTCTCGTCGGAATTGGAGAAGTCGATCTTCGCGATCTTGCGGATCCCCTCCAAGCGGCGCAGCAGCGTGGTCCTGTGGATGAACAGCTCGTCGGACGTGCGCGTGGCGCTGCAATCGTTTCGCAGGTAGCTCACCAGGGTGCGGGAGTACTCGGTTGAATGGCCCTCGTCGTGCCTGACGAGGGCCATCAGCTTCTTGCTGCACACCTGCTCGGGGAGCAGCTCCGACGTAGCGCTGTCGAGGATGTGCTCGAGCTTGTAGTCGGCAAGGCTGTAGTGCCAACGGGTTGCGTCGTGAATCGAGCCGTATCTGAGCGCCAGCCTTGCCTCGCGCCAGCGCACGGGCAGGCTGCTCAAATCGTCGAAGCTCGCGCTCACCCCGCACTTGCACACGTAGTCGGCAAGCAGCTTGGTAAACGCCTTGCGAAACGGCGAGCTGTCGAGGGCGAGCGACATCATCGTGCAGTCCAGCACCCATAGGATGCCGTTGTCGATGGCCACGGCGCAGCTGTTGCGCCATTGCGATTCCAGCTGGCAGGCCATGTAGAACCCGGCGTTGCTCCAGCTCACGTTGTCCATGAACTCGAACCACATCGCCACATACGTGTCGTCGATGCTCCAGCCATATGCGGCGATCGCCGAGTGCAGCGTGCTGGGATTCACGGACAGGTCCACGTCGCCCATCGACCTCAGCAGCCTGTGGAACACGTCGTCTTGCCTCGACAGCGAACCCGACCCGGTGGCCAGCCTGCCGTAGAGCATCTTCACATACGAGTCGAAATGCACGACCAGCTGCTCTTCGCCGGGGTGCAGGCGACGCGACCCGTCGAGCAGCCTCACCACGAAACGCGCCAGGTAGCGGTCGTCGATATGCGTGTTTATGCAGTACACCATCGTGCCGTCGTTGCGCTCGTAGTAGAAGGGCTCGTGCTCGGCGCTGGCCTTCTCGAAACGGTCTTCCTCTATGAGGTCGAGCGCGACATGCTGCGGGAGCATCGACTCTGCAGCGAAGGACAGGTCTTGCACAGGCGCTGGCGCCCCTTCGTGTTGCGTGCTTGCAACCGCGGATTCCTCCTGCGAGTCGTCCACCTTGTGCTGCATGACTGTGGTGTATCCCGAAGAGTTCATGAGCATGGTGAGGTTGAAATCGATATAGGAGAACTCGTGCGGGATGACCTGCTGCCCCAGCACTGCGAGGTCGGCGAGCGTCAAGCTGTTGAGGATGGCGTCCTTGAGAGCCGAGTCCCAGCTCTGCAGCCTGGCGATCGAGGCGTTTGCGGCGTTCATGGCCTCGAGCGGATCGATCTCGTTGGAACGGTCGTCGGCAGGGACCAGCATCACGAAACCGTCCGCATCCTTCGGCGCGACCCGGCCACTACCCCGCACATCGATGTACGCGATTCCGCGCTCGAGCTTGCGTCCGCCGCGTCTGCCGGCGCGTGCCCCATCGCCGTCGGCTGCGGCATTCGCGCTCCAAATGCTCGCGCTTCGAACCGCGCACCCAGAGTCACCCAGCACGCGAAAGTTCATTCCCTCGTGCATGAGCATGTATTCGAGAATGCTAGCGGTAAGCTTCAACTCGATTCGCCCTTTCGCCCGGCAGCAGACAAAACGTCACAGCAACTATACTGCAAACTCGCAATCGCAGTCGTGCCCGCATTAGCAAGGATACGGATTGCGCATGACCTTATGGCGTGGCAGTAATTATCGATTGCCGAACGATGCACTAAGCGGCCCGGGAGCCGCAAAGACTGCGAATCCCGGGCCGCTTGGAAATTACACGTCGTCGAGCTTGCGTGCGACAGATCCGCTAGCGCACGATCGGCTTGCTGCACCTCTCGATTGCGGCGTTGGTGAGCACCGGGTCGGGTACCAGGCCCAGCCTGAAGGCGAACATGCCATACGAGTGCCCGTACTTGCCGTACTCGCGGATGCACCTGTCGAGTTCGGCCTCGACCTCTTCCTGGGTCGAGGTGGGAAGCCCTGGGGCGCCCTGCGTGTCGTAGCCGCCGATCACGGAAATCTTGTCGCCGTACTTCTCGATGATGCCGCAGATGTCGTTGCACGGCTGCGCGGCCTGCCATGCCACGGACCCCTCCTCGATCACGTCCTCGATGATGCTCTCGCACTTGCCGCAGATATGCACCACGGGGATGATGTCCATTGCCTTGGCGGCATCGTTCATCTTCTTGTGCGCGGGTTTGATGAACTTGCGGTACACGTCGTCGGACATGAACAGCGAGCGCTCGGTGGCCACGTCGTCGTAATGCACGTAGGCATCGGGATTGATGTACTTCTTCACGCGCTCGAGCAGCCGGATCTTGTAGTCGGCGATCGCATCGCACAGGTCGAACATGGCCTCGGGTTCCTCGATGAAGGCGCAGAGCGCGTTCTCGAATCCCAGCAGGTGAGTGGCTCGCAGGAACACCGAGTTCCAGGTGTGGTACTCCAGCACAACCTCGTCGCGGTTCCACGGAGCCAGCTGCGACTCGGCGTAGGCCGGCCAGTCGATTGCGTCGAGGTCGGGGAACTTCACCACATCCTGCCAGTCGCAGGGATCCTCGAGCGGGATGTTGAACGGGTCGAGCGCGGGCTGTCCCGCAGCGGAGTTGGTGGGGATCCAGCCGTTGCCGAAGCCGTCGAGACCGCTGCCCTCCATGGGTCCGTTCTCCCAGGTCTCCACCCTGCCGCCCAGGTAGCCCCAGTCGTAGCGCAACAGCGGGATCCAGTCCACGGGTTCGTGGTTGAGAAGTGCCATGTAGTTTTCGCGTTTGTTCATCATCTCGGTGCCCTCCTTGCTCGAGATTGCTACATATCGACGCTTTTGCTATCGAAGCAGATGCATGGTGCCCAGTCTCGATGGCACCTTGATATCCGCCAGCAAAGCCGCCCATAGCAGGCTTGTTTGCCCCTATGCCTGAAGTTTAAACATATGCGATTTTGCATGCTATTCCCAAATTTCGTGAATATTGAACACTTTCGCGCTACACTTTGATGCAGATGAGCGAGCAAAGCTGTCCGTAGAAGCGCAATGCCGGATGCAAGCCACCTCTCGGACACGGCAGACTACGGATGCACAACCACGGAAGGTCGGAGCACGATGAACATAACGGCCGCGATGCTGGAGCATATGTTGCAACGTCAGGGAATCGCGGTGCGCGTTCTGGGCGAGCTGGACTGTGCTTTGCAGATGGCGAGCATCATGCCACGTCAAGATGCGAATCCCTCAAGTCATCCTCGTCTAGAGCGGGGCGTGGCCTATGTGGACCTAGACCGGTATTGCAACGTGGTGCCTTCCGCCTCCGATGGTTGCGTGCTGCTGATAGCAGACGCCGAACGGCACGACGCGGACCGCCCCTCAAACAATCCATGCGAGCTTGAAGTGGTAGACAAGGCCAACGCGGCGATCGCCCAGCTAGAGGCATGGGATCTAGAGCTCAAAGATGCCATCATCAACAACCTCACGCTGCCCGACATTGCCTGCATAGGCGAAAACGTGATCGACGTGCCGTTTTGCTACGTGGATTCGAACCTGTTCGTGCTCATGCGCTCCTGCAACTACGACATGGTCACGAATTCGGCGATTTCCAAGATCAAGCCCAAAGGCGAGCCGGCTCCAGAGACCAGCCGAAGCTCCACGGACTTTCTGCCGCAGAGCATCGTGCTCGACCTCATCGAAGAAGAGCGTTTCGACAATGCAAGCCGCATAGAGCAGCCTTTCTACTACGAGACGGAGGTCGGCGAATCCTACTGCATCAACACGTTTCTAGACGATGCCTATCTCGCAAGATTCGTGGTCATACTCGAATATGGCAAGGATCATTTCCATCCCGGTCAGGAGCAGCTCGTGCTCCACTTCAACGAATACGTGAAGGCGCTATATGGGAGGCTTGCCATCGGATCGGCCCAAGCCTCGCGTCAAGACGACGCGCTGCACAGGATGCTGGGATCCGTCTCGAACCCGGCTTTCGCACTCGACTCGCGCGCGCTCAAGGACAACCTCGTTCCCTACTCGTGGAGCATCGACCACAGCTATCAGGTAATGTGGCTGGAGTTCATGGAGAACGTGAGCTGGAGTTCGGCCGGTTACTACATGGCCTGCCAGCTGGAGGCGCAGTGGCGCAGCACTTGCGCGGTCGCGATGGACGGTGGCATCATGTGGGTGCTGAACCTGTCGCAGATGATGGGCAAGACTCTCGCGGAAGATTACCGCAAGGCATTCGTGAAGCTACTGGCCGACTACGTGTGCAAATGCGGAATCAGCTCGGAATTCTCGAGCTTGCTGGAGCTTCCGAAATATCTGGAAGAAGCACGGCTCGCCCTGGAATACGGGTCGAAGAACGACCCATCGAGATGGCACTACGCCTTCGACGACTACGCGTTTGGCTACGCGCTCGACCGTGCGTCGGCGAGCCTTCTGCCCGAGCAGCTCTGCGACGACAGGCTCTTGAGACTTCGCGAAATCGACCGCACATCCGGCACCGACTACGCTCGCACGCTGGTGTGCTACCTCCGAAACGACTGCAACTCCACGCATGCCGCCAACGCGCTCTTCGTGCACCGCACGACGCTGCTGCACCGCCTCGACAGGATAGCCGAGCTGGTCGACCTGAACCTAGACGACCCCGACCAGAAGCTCCACTTGCTGCTGTCTGCCAAGCTGCTGGGAATGTAAGCACGCCACCAAAGCAGAAAGCCGTCCGAATCCTGAGCGGACTCGGCCGGCTTTCAGCGCATCTCTATTGCAGAAGCTCTGCAGCGGGACTAAGCGCGAAGCTTCGCTATGGCCTCGTGGCCCATCTGAATCGCTGCGCC
>CAVFRF010000078.1:0-17239 GCA_963624975.1 Bacteroidaceae bacterium | reverse complement strand
CCTACACCGGCGAGGTCGCCGCGGGCGAGATGACCATCTCCAAGGCCTCGATCGCCGGAGCCGTGGCCGAAATGGCTTCGACGCACGTCGTGTACACTGGCAAGGCCATCGCGGCATCCGTGGTCGTAACGCTCGATGGCAAGACCCTTTCCGAGGGAACCGACTACACCCTGTCCTACGCTTCGGCTACCGGTCTCGCGCTTGCCGGCGCGCCGACCGAGCCGGGCACCTACAAGGTGGCAGTTAAGGGTGCAGGCCTCTATGCGGGCGAGGTCTATGCCGGCGAGTTCGAGATAGCCGCGCAGGCCACATCGTTCGAGAGGCTCGCCGGTGACGGACGTCTCGACACCATGGCCGCAATCGACGGCGAGGCATTTGCCGACGGCACCTGCTCCGACGTGGTGCTGGTGTCGGCCTACGGCTTCGCCGACGCCCTGTCGGCGAGTGCTCTGGCCGGTCTCTACGATTGCCCGGTCGTGACCACCGATGGCGATGCTCTGTCGGAGCAGGCCGCATCCGAGATTGCGCGCATGGCTGCCGAGGATGGCATTCGCGTCCACATTGTGGGCGGCTCGGCCGTGGTGTCCGACGCTTGCGCTGGTCAGGCCGCGCAGCTTGCCTGCGTGAACTTCGTGGAGCGTATTTCCGGCTCCGACCGTGCCGCCACCGCTGTGGCGGTCGCGAACGCCGGTGCCGGAAGCTGGTCGAAGACCGCGATCGTCGTGAAGGGTGGAAGCTTCGCCGACGCACTGTCGATCTCGTCTTACGCATACGCCTCGCGCTCGCCGCTGTTCATGTCCATCGGCGGCGGCATCGGTGAAGCCACTGCCAAGGCCATCTCCGATGGCGGCTTCGAGCAGGTTGTGGTGCTCGGTGGCACCGGTGGCGACGATGGCATCCGCGACGCGGCCGTCGAGGCACTCGGACTTCCGTACGTGCGCCTCGCGGGCGAGGGCCGCATCGGCACCTCCTCCGAGGTAGCCAAGTGGGCCACCGGCCAGTCCAACGCTGCGGTGCAACCCGAGGTCGTACTGGGATACGACGGCATGGCGATCGCCAACGCCTGGAACTATCCCGATGCGCTAGCTTCGGTGTCGCTGTGCGGCAAGGCAGGCTCGGTGTTGCTCCTCGCCGACGGCTCCGACACTGGCCTTGCGACAGTGACCTCTGTCGTCTCGGCCAACCGAGAGTCTATCTCGGCGGGCTATGTGCTCGGCGGCACGGGTGCCGTTCCGCAGTCTGTCCAGGATGCAGCCGACGCTGCCTTGAAGGTCGAATAGCGGCAAATTGCACATAGGCGTGTAGATGCCTAGACAAGGGGGGGGCGGCCTCTCCGAGCGGAGTGGTCGCCCCCCTTTCGCGTCACAGCCATAGACGGGCGGACATCTTGCGGAAATATGCCGCTTAACGTCTCAAAACTTCTCTTGCATCGAGAGATTGTTAGTGCGTTTGGTATAGAATATTAAGCGAATTTATTCGCATCTTCTGATATGTGATGGTCATCTTCGTTTCTTGTACTGGTGGGCCGTATGGACGATAGGGAAGAACTTCTTCGAAGGTCGTGTTCGAGCAAGCTCGTGTTTGCCATCGCCATCGCGTTGCTGGCAATCGCGGTTTTCGCGATGGGCTATGTTTGCAGGAGCGCTTTCGCCACCAACGTCGGCATATTCTTTACCGCGCAGATCGAGCACACATCGAACTCTGGCTCGACGGACACCATAGAGTGCACGTTTGGCATCGTCTCGGAATCGCAGAAAACCTGCGAAGTGGCTGGCGGTGGCAAGTACGATGGCACGAGGGCTATTAATTCCAGCACCGAGGGGCAGATCAAGATTCCCTCCACCGTGCAGCATGAGGGCACGACCTACACTGTGGTGGGGGTTGGCGACTACGCGTTTGGCGGCGTGGCCACCTCGGCTTGCAAGCAGCTCACTCAAGTTGAACTTCCTGCAACTACAACCTACATCGGCGATTGGGCGTTTGCCAACTGCGCCCTGATGGCCAACTATCCCTGCCCCGATACCGTCACCAAGATCGGCGATCACTCCTTCTACTGCTGCAAGGGTCTGCCTTCGAAGATCACGCTTTCGGCAAAACTCAAGACCATCGACGAGTACGCGTTTTGCGGTTGCACCAACTTGCGCACTATCGAGTTTGCAGGCGATTGCCCGCAAATCGCCGACTACGCGTTTACCGGCACCGGTATGAGCATCAAGTCGTTGATTTGCAACGGCAAGGGGCCGGGTACGCTCAAGAACACCACGTTCAACGGGCAGTCGGTGGGAGTGCCCACGGTCTACTACAAAGTCGAGTTCTACCCTTCGCAGGGCACGGCACAGATTAAACAGAACTGTCTGTCCACCACCTACATCGCCGGTAGCGTGAAGGTGCGCCAGGTCAACTCGCATCTTGCAAGCGGAATCCTCGATGGCTCGTCAGCGGTGCCAGAATGGCCGGAGAACACCAACCTGTGGGTGCTGGACGGCTACTCCGACTACAACAGCGAGCTTACGCAGGCAACGGTGGCATACCCCACCCAGTCGGATTACGTCCAACTCGACAAGGCCACGCTCACGGGCCACGACTTTAGCTACACCGGCCTCGAGGCTGATTTCTCGCTCTCGGTAATCGACACCATCGGCGGCGCGCTGGACCGCAGCGACTATGTGCTGTCCTACGAGCGCAAGAACGCCGACGGAGAGTGGGTGGCATCCAACGACACGGTGAGCGAGGGCACGTTGCGCATTACCGTGAAGCCCTCGGAGAACAGCTTCTACGAAGGGCAGATCAGCACGCAGCTGAGCATCAGCTTCGACGGCAAGACCGAGTTTGCGGCACCCGTGAAGGCAAGCTATGCCGACGGCACCGAGAAGAGCGTGAACTGCTGGTTTGGGGTCATCGACATCGGCGACGACGGAAACTGCACGGTGAGCGTGAGCGAGGGGTCGTCTTACTACACCACCGAGAGTGGCGCACTGATCTACAAGAAGGCCATCGATGCCGATGACGCGAGCGGAGCCTATGTGGTGCTGCCCGACACGCTCGACGTGTGCGGGCGAAAGTGCACCGTGACCTCCATCGATGGCGCTGCTTTTGGGTACAACAATCAGAATGCGCTGACGGGCAGTGCGCTCGACATCGCCGGAGTCGAGATTCCGACGGCTGTGGAGAAGGTCGGCGGTGATGCGTTCAGGAACTGCAAGAGCCTTGCAAAGGTCGTGTTTAGAGGAGACGCCCGCAACATCGAGTGGGGTCAGACGGTGTTCAAGGGTGCCTCGAGCATAGACACGGTGGTATGGATGGGTCGCAAGGCCGACAACGACTTCCTGTTTTCCACATCGCTTCTGGGAAGAGAAGAGGCTCCCACCAACTACTACACCGTGGACTACTACGCCAACGAGGCCGACTATGACGCGGCGGTAGCGATTCGCAAGGCCAACGACGATGCGCACGAGAAGCAAATCGACGAGGAGAGCGAGACGGCCGCAGCCACGACTGCGGGAGATGCCACGACACAGGCACCGACCCCGGTCGGCTCCATCACCATAAGCGAGAACGTGCAGCTGGCCTTTGTGGGCACGGCCACCAGCCTCGACACGGGCCTCTATGCTGGCTCGGTCCCCGCCTTCCCATCCAGCTACAAGGACGACGGATGGTGGTTTGCCCCCAAGTGGATGTACGCCGATGCCAACATTGACAACCGCGTGGCGCTTTCGGGCACGCTCTCCGACTCCGGATACGCCTATGCGGCGCAGGACAACGATTGCTACTCGATGGACGGCATCTTCGTGAAGGGCGTGAGCGACGGCCAGACCTTTACCTACACCGGCAAGCAGGCCTTCGACCCATCGCAGATCGTGGTGGCATCGCAGAACGGCCGCATCATGCAGAAGGATAAGGATTACACGCTTGCATACCAGCGTCGCAGCGACACAGAGGAAGAACAGTGGGTCGACACCACCGACATCGCCAACGGCGGCGACTTGCGACTGGTGTTCACGGGCACGGGGGCGTATTCTTCGGCTAAGCACATCGACGTGCATATAGATGCGGGCGACGTGAAGGTGGGCGACAAATTCGTGGCGAACCTGCCCATCACCCTGCCCGACGGGACGCAGTCTACCGTGGAATGCACCATGTGCGCACTGGCGGTAGGCGAGGACGCGAAGGTCGCCATAGAACCGAGTGCAGAGGCGTATCCGGTGCCCGATGGCAGCGACGGCACGCTGAGCTGCGCCATTGCTCCTTCCACGAAGGGCTCGCTGGACCTGCCGTCCAAGATCTACCATAACGGGCTGGCAATGACCCTCACGTCGATCGAGGACAGCTCGTTCAACGGATGCACTGGCCTTACGGCGGTCGGGCTGCCCGACACGCTCGAGGCAATCGGTGCCCAGGCGTTCAGCGGATGCATCTCGCTTGTCAGCATCCGCATCCCCGATTCGGTGACGTCGCTGGGCAACGAGGCCTTCTGCGGATGCACCTCGCTTGCAAGCGCGTACATCAACGGGCTGACCTCTACCAACACGGCAGACGTTAAGAAGCAGTTTGCTTCGTGCTCTTCGCTCGTGTCGGTGGAGATGGGTCCCACCAACACCATCCTGTCCGACCAGCTGTTCTACAATTGCGTGGAGCTGGCCGACATCAAGCTCAACTCCGGCATCGTCCAGATAGGAGCGGGCACTTTCCAGAGGGTGAAGGGCACGACCGAGATCACGCTGCCCGCCAGCGTAACCAGTCTCGACTCGTCGGCGTTCGGCAGTTCCACCATCACCACGGTGCGCATAGCCGACGGTGTCACAGAGATTGCACCTCGGTTGTTGCTTGGCAACAAGACAGTGAAGCGAGTGATTTTGCCCGAGTCGCTCACGACTATCGGGGCATACTGCTTCCAGAACTCTGCCATCGAGACCATCGAGCTTCCCGGCTGCATCACCAGCGTGGGACTCAACGCGTTCTTTGGCTGCCCGTCGCTTTCGACCGTTGTGTTCGACGGCGATCCCAACGGAATCTCCACCTCGATGTTCACCACGCTCACCAACATCAAGACCGTGATCTACAGGCGCGAGGTGCTCACCAGCCCACGCACCGTGTTCCCGAGGTCCAACCCAACCTACTATGGCACCGTGTACTTTTACGACAGCGAGGCCAAGATGGGCGGCAGCGATTACGTGGGCATGGCATCGATCAAGCTCAATACCGCGCTGTCCAAGATCAACGCGTCGAGCGTGACGGTTTCCAGCATCGCCGAGGGAGCGATCCCTGCGTATCCCGAGGGCACCAACCTGTGGGAGTTCGAAGGGCATCCGGCGCTCAACACATCGCTCAAGGGCGGCGTGTACGCCTATGCCAGGCAGGCCGACTACAAGAGTCTGGCCGATGCCAAGCTGGTGATCGAGGACGGCTACAGATACAGCGGCGAGACGATCGACCCGTTCAACGGCGGATATGCCAACGTGGTGGATGCCGGCGGCACGCAGCTGCTCGTGGGCGAGCAATACGAGGTGAGCTACCAGAGGCGCAATGCCGACGGAGAGTGGGTGGCCACGACCGACCTCACGTCGATTGGCGGAATACGCGCCACCGTAACGGCGACAGCCGACAGCGGCTACACCGGGTCGCAGTCGGTGGAGTTCTCGATTGCCGACCATCTGGTGGGCGATGTGTTTACCGCCGACGACGTGAACGGGCATGCGATTGCCTATCTCGTAACCGGTATTGGCGACGAGGTGACCCCTGGTACCGTGCAGGTTGGCGAGGGGGACCAGGGCAAACAGGCAGTAGACTCGTCGTCGGAGGGTGCCGTGGTGGTGCCCGAGACGGTGAAAGATGCCACCAGCTTCCAGTACAGGCCCACTAGCGTGGGCGACTACGCGTTCTATCGGTGCATGGGCATCTCGGGTGTGGTCCTGCCGTCGTCGATCGAGCGGGTTGGCACCAAGGCCTTCGCATACGAGAGGCTCAAGACCGATACTCGCATCAGCGAGCTTGCAACCATCGACTTCGGGATGGACATGTCGAAAGTGCAGATCGCCGACGACGCCTTCCTGGGGTGCGATGCGGTGAAGACCGTGGTGTATCGCGACAAGCGGGGCACGTTTGCGGCGTTTGGCGAGTCGAGCGGATACCAGGTGTACTGCACGGCGAGGTTCTACACGTCGCGCGAGGAAGTGGGCACGGGCGTTCCCGTTGCCACGGTTGTTGCCAAAGAAGGCAGCTTCCTGCATTCGCTCTCGGCCACCGACTACTACGAGGGGTCCGACAAAGCACCCGACGTGCCTTCGAATTCCGAGTGGATCTACGACGCGTCGGCGCAGGATTCGGAGGGTCGCACCATCGACTCCATGGACGTGTTCGCACGCTCGCTGGACGATTCGCTGGTAACGGCCGATATCGTCGTGGTGTCGAATGGTGAGCAGACGCTGGTGCCGTGCACCTTCAAGAAGCAGGTCGATAGCGACCACGAATACACCGACGAGGTGTGGGTCGGCACCGGAGCAGACGGAACGCCGGCTGTGAGCGCAGGCGTTGTGGGCGAGGTGCAGATACCTTCGCAGATCTGCGACTCCGACGGCAACGTGTGGAGGGTTGCAGGCATTGGCGCCTACGCGTTCGGCTCATCGGAGGCCGAAGAGGCCTGCAAGCTCACGAAGGTCGTGGTGCCCGCAAGCGTGCGCACCATCGAGCAAGCCGCGTTTCAGGACTGCAAGGCACTGGCATCGGTGGCGTTCGAGGACGGCTCGACGCTCAAGAGCGTGGGGGGTTCGGCCTTCGCTGGCACCAGCTCGCTGGCATCGGTCGTGCTGCCCGAGGGCGTTCAGACCATCGATGAAGCGGCATTCGCCAATAGCGGCCTGGTGCGCATGAGGATTCCCTTCAGTGTGTCCCAACTTGGCAAGCGGGTCTTTTCGGGATGCGGTTCTCTGGAAGAAGTGGTGTTTGGCGGACGGATGTCGCTTTCGCTGCCGGCACCCGAAGATGCGAGTGCCGAATGGAAGCTGCTAGCTGCCATTCCCGACCCGCAGGCGCCCTACGAAGACGGCGATGCCGAGGGGTCCAACGCCTGCAAGCTCTCGGTGATAGACGACTACTCGTTTGCCGGGTGCACCGCGCTCAAACGCGTGGTTTTCGATTCGGCGATGGATTCCACGGCGATGTCGGAGGTGGCATTCGAGGGTGCGACGGGCATTGCCGACGTGGTGTACGGCGACCTGCGCGGCAGCTTCTCCTTCGGAACATCGGATCCCTCGGAGTGGCTCACGCTGTCGTATTTTGCCGATGACGATGCCCGCCAGCGCTTCGACCGCATGGCTGCCGTGTGCGTGAAACCCGGCGCGATGCTGTCGCAGCTGGGAGCTGGCGACGTGCTCACCGGAACCGTGCCCGAGCCTCCCGAGCATTGGGAATGGGCCAACACCATCGACACGACGCAGCCCATCGTGCAGTCGGCGTACTGCTACGCGCGCAAGATCCAGTACGCGATAGATGTGTCGGATCTGGATGCGGCTCTGCCCATGGAGTTCGAGGTGGAGGGCATCAAAGTGTCGACGGCCGCATACGCCGACGTGGTGAGCGTTTCGCTCGAGCCGCTGGGCGTCGTGCAAGTGGGCGACTGGCAGATTGTGGATACCGCGACCGACGATGTGCTGTTGAGCGGAAACGGCTCCGTGACCGGCAGCTTTGCGATGCCGGGCAACGCGGTGAAGGTAACGGCGGAGCCGCTGCTGGAGCTGGAGCTGAGGGTTCAGCCAATGGGCGAGACATCTTCGAACCTGGCTGCGCAGTACACGCTGCAGCAGATGCTGGACATGGCGGCGGACTCGGCTGGAAGCGATGCCGACGACGAGCTGCAAGACGACGACCCTGACGATTCCGACGCTCCGCAGCCTATCGACTACACGGCATGGGACAAGTACGGCGAGGTCGTGCTCACCCGCACCTCCCAATATGTGACGATCGAGGCGCTCGTGCAGACAGCCGGAATCAGCTTCGAATCCGGCGACTCGTTGGCGCTCTACTCTGGCGACATCTACGTGGGCTCGCTGACTCACGACGACCTATACGACGTGGCGCGGCAATGCTACCCCAACCTCTCGAAGGGCGATGGCGACGGCGCCTACGACGTGCCCGCGGTAATCGCCTTGCGAAGCGGCGTGGCCTCCGAGGCCGAAAACGGCACCGAGCAGTGCACGGAGTCGCTTGCAGACTCATATCGCGTGCTGTTCGGGCAGAGCCGGGACGAAGCAACGTCGAAGCTCAACACATACAGCAGCTTCTATGGCGGCATTACCTCCATCACAGTGCTCAAGGGTCCCGAGGACATCTCGCGCGACGGCTTCGAGGCCAAGGGAGTCGAGACGGAGTACAGCTATACGGGTGCATACGTCGAGCCCGACGTGAGCCTAATCTCGCCTACCGGCGAGGTTTTGGAGAAGAACGTGGACTACGATGTGGACTACTACGACAACCTGGAGCCCGGGATTGCGACGGTGAGGCTCACCGGCATCGGAAACTACAAGGGCACGATCGACGTGCAGTTCAAGATCAGACGTGCTCAGAGCATCTCGGGTTCTTCGAGAGAGGACACCGCGGCGCAGGCGGCGCTCGACGCGTATCCCGACGGATGTGACGGAGTGATAGTGGCCACGGGGAGCGCATTCCCCGACTCGCTGTCGGCTGCGCCCCTGTCGGGTAAGCTGGGATACCCGCTGCTGCTCACCAGTTCGAGCACCCTTTCCACTGCGACGGAAGAGGCTATCTCATATCTCAGCTCGGGAAAGAGCTTCTTCGAGGTGCTCATCGTGGGTGGAGAGAGCGCTGTGAGCGAAGGCGTGGAACAGCAGATCGAGGACCTGCTTCCCGAAGGGAGCGTGGTCTCGCGCCTGGCCGGCTACGACCGCTACAACACCTCGTACCTGCTGTGGTTCTATGGCGACAAATACGGCGAGGATGGGTTGTGGGGCGATACCGCTGTGATTGCCAACGGGCTCAACTTCCCCGATGCCCTCTCGATATCGGCGTATTCGGCGTGGGCTGGCGCACCGATTCTGCTGGCCGACGGCAGCGACTTGAGCGACGAGTTGGTAACGTCGCTCAAGGAGGGCGGCTTTACCAACGTGGTAATAGCGGGCGGCACCAGCGTGGTGTCCGACAACGTGGCTGCCCAGGCGGCCGAAGTGGTGGGCAAGGCCAACGTGACACGCTTGGCCGGCGCCAACCGCTACGACACATCGAAGGCCATAGCCGAGTGGGAGATCCTGCAAGGCATGACGCGCGACGGTGCAGCCATTGCGTCGGGCGATACATTCCCCGATGGACTGTCGGGAGGTCCCGCCTTCGGGCGCAGCGGCTCGATTTTGCTTCTGGCATCTAGCGGCAACACCAGCGCCCTCGAGGTGCTGGGAGGCGAGAACGAGGATATCTGCATAGTGAGGTTCCTGGGAGGCACCGCGGCGCTGCCGATGAGCGTGCGCATCGCGGCTATGGACGCATTGGGGTGGAATCATGCGATGCTCGGCTAGATGGGCCGCAAAGGTCGCGAGCATCGCGCTTTCGGCGATCATGCTGGTGTCGGCAACGCCGGCATCGGCGCTGGCATTGCTGGGGGACGGCAGCAGCGGTGACGGGCACGCCGACTCTCAATATGCCTACGAGCAGCTCGAGAACGCTGTCGGGGAGGGCGAGCAGGGTGCTGTTGCGGATGTAGATGCCGACATGGATGCGTCCGACACTCCTGCCGACGAGCCGGAGCAGGTCGAGTCCGATGCCGGCGGCGACGAGGCCGATGTCGAGGGCGGCAGCTCCACTGACGCGTTGGGCGGCCAGCCTGCCGATGCTGCCGTCGAAGGCGCCAATGCCAGCGCGCCGGAAGCCGTGGCATCTGCTATAGCAGCAGTTGCCAATGCTGCGTTGGGCGATCAGGAGGCCACGACTCAAGCCCTTTCCGAGGGCAGCTGCTTCGTCTCCGACACCGACGAGGGAATCTCGGTAACCTACAAGATCATTTCGGACAGCACCGTGCAGGTTGGCGCAGGCACGTCGGGCAAGCGCGCAGACGTCTATAAGACCGATATCGACGGCAAGCTCGTAACCGAAGAGCGCACCACCATCAGCACGAGCTTTAACGGCAAGCTCACCATCCCCTCGACTGTGGAGTTCCAAGGCGCGACCTACACTGTCACGGCGGTGGGCACCTCTGCGTTCGGCAGGTACTACGAGTACATGTCGCCCATCGACTTCTACGTTAATCAGATCACGCTGCCGAGCACTGTGACCTCGATAGGCGATCGCGCCTTCGAGTACTGCCGTCTATCCAACGGCGTCAAATACACCACGACGAGCGGACTTGTCACGATTGGCTCCTCGGCGTTCTTCGGATGCTACATCAGTAGCTTCGAGCTTCCTTCCACCGTGACCTACATGGGCACGGGGGTGTTCCGCAAGTCGCGGTTAGAGACGTTCGCCTTTTCCGAAACTGGCGGCATTTCGCAGATCCCCGCATACACGTTCTACGACTCGAGCCTTTCGAGCATCGAGCTTCCCTCCTATATCAGGACCTTGGGGACGCGCTGTTTCTACAAATGCTCGCTGGGTTCCATCGAGATTCCAAACACTCTCACGTCGATGGAAACCTACGTGTTTCAGAACTGCTCGGCGCTGGGCATGGTAAAGTGGGCGGACGACACACCGATCACCGAGATTCCCAAGGGCACGTTTTCGGGATGCTCGTCGCTGCGGAGCTTCGCCTTCCCGGCATCAATTGCCAGCATCGAAGCGGAATCGTTTGCAGATTGCGGGCTGACCAGCATCTTCATCCCCAAGACGCTCACCTACCTGGGGCAGAGCGCGTTTTCCGATTGTGATCGTGCCACCAAGATCGAGTTCGAGGAGGGGCATCAGATTCTCTCGATCGGCAAAGGGGTGTTCAAGAACTGCTCCAAGCTCACGTCGATAGAGCTGCCCGAGAACCTGCGCGACATCGGTAACGATGCCTTTGGCGGATGCGCCTCGCTCAAGCAGGTGCGCATCCCCAAGCTGGTGAGCAAGATCGATGCCTTCGCGTTCGAGCAATGCGACTCGTTGGATTCGGTGGTGTTTTTGGGCGATGCCGACCAGATCGAGTTCGACCACTCCGCGTTCTACCTCTCGTGGAATATCAAGTCGTGCGTGTTCTATGGCAAGCGCAGCAAGACCATATCGTTTTCCAACTCAGAACCCACGGTGTACTGCACTATCTCGTATTGGGAGAGTCGCGACATCGTGGGCACGGGCGAGCCGATAGGGCGATACGTGATTCCCGTTAACACGGTGCCGTCGAGCGTGGACTCGAGCCTGGCGTTCGAGGGCAGCTTGCGCGATGCCCCGAACGGTTATAGATGGGTGCTCGAGAAGGGCTACTCGTTGGATGGCGAGATGGTCGACTCGTTCTACGCATATGCCGACCCAATCGTGTCGGAACTGCACGTTGGCGACACCTTCGTGGCCGATACCGTGGAGGGCGTGTCCGTGACCTACACGGTTACCGGCGAGGCCTCCGACGGCAAGCTCGGAGTCGTGAGCGTGGGCAAGGGCACTGGCATCGCCACCGATACCGCCGTGGCGCTCGACACCACCGGTGCCGTCACGCTCGCCAGCACGGTGAGCGGCCCCGACGCGCACACCTACAGTGTGGCCGCCATTCAGCCCTATGCGTTTGCCAACTGCAGCAGATTCGTGAGCATCACGGTGCCTGCCAGCGTGACCTCGATTGGCAAGAACGCTTTCTATCGGTGCGCCGCGCTGCGCAACGTTTTCTTCGACAGCGACGCATCGCAGATCGTGGACGACGGCATATTCAGCGGATGCAGCGGCATCAAGCTCGTGGTGTTCGGCGGCAAGAAAGCCAACGTGGCCTTCGGATCGTCGTCGCCCGACGTGTACTACACGGTGAGCTACTACGCCACCAAACACGATATCGAGATAGGCAACGTGGATTCGCGCATGCTGGTGCACGAGAGAGCGCTTTTGGAGAGCCTGGGCGAGGGCGATGTGCGCTCCGGCACGCAGCCGGAGCTAAAGATCGGCTACGAATGGAAATACGAGAACGGATTCTCGGGCACCATGCCTCTGGTGGATTCGTGCTGGGTGTACCAAGAGGGTATCGGCTTTCAGGTCAAGATTCGTGTGACGCAGGGCAACGTGTCGGAGACGCCGTGCTGGTTCAGGATCACAGCATTCGACGAGGCCACCGGCACGGGCGAGGTGCAGGTGGGCTTGGGCAAGGACGGCATCACCGCGGTTTCTACCGCAGTGCGCGGCACGCCGGTAATTCCCACCACCGTGACCGACGAGGAGGGCAACGTCTACAAGGTCACCTCGGTGGGCGATTACGCGTTCGGGGCGACCGACGAGGTCAACGCCTGCCAGGGCATCACCTCGGTGAATTTTCAATACGCCACATGCGACATCGCCACGATGGGCATCGGCGTGTTCCAGAACTGCAAGGCTCTCGCAGCGGTGAACCTGCCGCTCAAGCTCACCAGTCTCGGCGGCTACGCCTTCTACAATTGCATCGCGCTCGAGAGCGTGAACCTCGAGATGCTCGATCAGCTGGGCGAAATACCCGAGTACATGTGCTACGGCGACTACAAGCTGCGTTCGCTCTCGCTGTCAAGCTCTATCGTGAACGTGGGTACCAGGGCGTTCTCGCATTGCTACAGGCGGTACGCCAACGACTACGGCTACTGGCAGGTCGAGGGACTGCAGAGCGTGAACATCTCCCGGGCCAAGTCGCTCAAGTCGGTGGCCGCGTACGCCTTTGCCGATAACCGGGCGATGACGACGGGGATGGGCAAGCTGGTGTTTCCCAGCGGCTTTCAGTATGTGGGCGACAGCGCGTTCGACTACGCCAACGTCCAGCAGGTCACCTTCCCGGCTTCTACCACCTATATCGGAGCCAATGCATTCAGGTACTGCTCGAACCTCACCCAGATCAGGTTCGAGGGCGATGCCAACAACATGATGATCGGCAGCGGTGCCTTCTTCGTGTACCGAAACTCCGAAGATCCCGGTTCGTTGAGCAGGGTGGTGTTCGGCGGCAAGAAGTACGCCGACATCGAGAGCCGCATCGATTCGGGAAGCTTCGTCGACAGACCCAACTACGACAGGGGCCGCTGCTACAGCATCTACTACACGGTGCGAGGATACGACGACATCGCCAGCTTCAATTCGGGCAAGGCTTCGCGCAAGGTCGAGGTGCACGAGGATTCGCGTCCGAGCGACTACGGGGCGCTGGGGGTTAACGAGCTGTACTCGTGGAAGGTGGAGCCGGGCTTCTCCTACACCGAGCGCAACTCCGACTCGTTCTACATGATTGCCGGGTACAACCTATCGCGCGCCACGGTGAGCGGATTGGAGAGCTCGTACTCCTACACGGGCTTCCACATCAAGCCCGTGCCGGTGCTCACCTGGGTCGACGGGCGAGAGCTGGTGCTTGGCGTGGACTACGAATTCGACACCAGCAAGGGCTCGCAAGGCGACGGCTATGTGAACAACCGCACCATGGGAAAGGCCACCATCTACCTCAAGGGCGTCGGCGACTTTGCGGGCACCAAGACGGCGACCTTCCAGATCGAGGGCACCTACGACACCGATGCTGCGTTTAGCAACGTGTCGCTCGCGCCGTCGGTGTTTACCTACGATGGCACGGCGCACGAACCCGCGGTGCAGGTGAGCGGCACGGTGAAAGACCGCGAGTTCAATGCCGAAGAGGGCGTGGACTACACGATCACATACGAGAACAACGTGAATGCCAGCACGGTGCTGCGCACGGCGTACGTGGTGGTGCACGGCATGGGGATGTTCTCGTCGGAGAAGCGCGTGCCGTTCCTGGTGATGCCCCTCAACATCAACAAATGCAGCATTGCGGAAGCCACCGGAACCTACGATGCCCTGACGCTCAAGATGACGCTGAACCTCAAGGTCGTGTCGCCATGGGGCGCGCAGCTAGTGGAGGGCACCGACTACAAGGTGTCGTATGCCAACTCGTCGGCGGTGGGCAAGGCCACCGTGTTTATCACCGGAATCGGCAACTACACGGGCGTGCTAACGCAGGAGGTCGAGACCGGCGGAGGCTACGGCGGTGGCGGTGGCGGCAAAGGTCACGGCCAGGGTACGGGTCCGGGCAACGAGGACGGCAAGGGCAACAACGATGTGAACGGCACCGGATCGTCTTCGCGGGTGAACTCGGACGCAACGACCACGAGCGACCTGGCCACGGGCACGTTCGGTGGCGACTTGGACCCCTCGGTGGCAGGCAGGGCCGGAAGTGCGGCGGGCGGTAGCAGCTACAGCCTGTTCGCGCTGGGTACCGATGCCGACATCGTGGTGGACATTCCCGCGATAGTGCCATACCTGTGGCTGATCCTGCTGCTGGTGGGGCTTGTTGTGGCCGGCGTGTGCTACCGGAGCGCGGATTTCAGGAGGCAGGCATCGGCGCCTGGTGCTGGCGGTGGCGGTTCGGGCGCGGGCAGCGGTCCGGGCGCGGGCGATGGCGCCGGCGCGATGCCCTCTTATCGACAAAAGTAAAGGCAAGGTTCGAAGGAACACGGAAGGGAACCAATGTACGAGACTCTCACCAACGCACTCCACACCATCTCGCAGGTGGCACTTGTACCCGATATCGTTGGGCTGATTCTGCTGATCTGCTACTCGGTGTTCCAGATCGGTTGCGCCATAGTGGAGTATGCCAAGGACCGCAGCAAGTTCATGCCCGACGTGACACGCATCTTGAACGAGATGAACACCGCGCAGGAGGACACCGTGTCGGGGCGCATCGCCGCAAGCTCGCTGCTTCGCAGGCAGAAGGAAGCGCTCATCGAGCTGTTCGAGAACCGCCATCTGCCCGACGATGCAAGGTTCGCGCTGGCCAAGGAGAAAGTGGGAGACGAGCGCGCGTTCTACAACAACATCGTGTCGCGCACCGACCTGGTGGCCAAGCTGGGGCCGATGTTCGGCCTCATGGGCACGCTGATTCCGCTGGGTCCGGGCATCATCGCGCTCTCGACTGGCGACACCCAGTCGCTGGCCAGCGCGCTGCTGGTGGCGTTCGACACCACCGTCGCGGGCCTGATCGCGGCGGCGATCTGCATGGTGATCTCGCGTGTGCGACGCAAATGGTATGAGTCCTACATGAAGTCTTTCGAGGCTGTGATGACCGCGCTCCTGGAGAAGATCGACCTGCTCAAAGCGGGTGGCACATGCGTGGCTTCCGCAGACGAGGGGAGTGTCGGCGATGGCTGCTAGCAGACGCGACTTCGGCAGCTCGAGCTTTGGCGACGACTCGGGTCTGTTCGTGGACAAGACACCCGACCCCATGGCCGGTATCACCAATTTGGTGGATGCGATGCTGGTGTTTGCCTGCGGTCTCATGCTGGCGCTGGTGTCATACTGGAACATCGACCTTCCCGACATCACCAAGGTGATGCAGCAAAAGGAGATGACCGAGGTCAACGACATAGAGGTTACCGACGATCAACTCAACGCCGACGGCACCCTCTACAACGAGAAGGGCACCGTGTTCGAGGATCCGTCGACCGGACAGCTCTACATGCTGCAGGAGAACACCGACAATGGAGGCGCCGACTCCGCGACGTCCGAAGAGTAGCTGCGGCCGACGCGGGGCGCTTGCCCTCCTGGCTCTAGCAGATGCGGGGGAGCTGCTCGCCCACCAGCATGTCCATGATGCGGTGCGAGCCGAAGTCGGATTCCACCAGCACGCGCGGGTTGTGGCCCTCCTCCACCTCGCAGACCTCGCCGATGATCGCGGCGTTCTCGCCGTAGCGCGAGCCGCGCATGGCCGCCAGCGCCGCGTCGGCCTGCTCGGGCGGCACGATGCACACCATCTTGCCCTCGTTGGCCACCTGGAACACGTCGTAGCCCAGCATCTCGCAGCAGCCGCGCACCTGCTGAGCCACCGGCACGCTGGACTCGAGCACGTTGAGCTGCGTGCCGCTCTGCTCGGCAAACTCGTTGAGGGTGGAAGCCAGGCCGCCGCGCGTGGGGTCGCGGAAGCAGCGCGTGTCGGGCGCGGCTTCGAGCACTGCGGCGATCATGTGATTGAGAGGCGCTGCGTCGGACTCGATGGCGGTCTGGAAGCTCAGCCCCTCGCGGGTGGAGATGATGGCGATGCCGTGATCGCCCAGGTTGCCCGACACCAGGATCTTGTCGCCGGGCTTGCAGTTGCGTCCCGAGAGGGGCGGCCGGCCGGAACCGTCGGCGCGAATCACGCCGAATCCGGCGGTGTTGATGTACAGCCCGTCGCACGAGCCCTTCTCCACCACCTTGGTGTCGCCAGTAACGATGCGCACGCCGGCTTCGCGTGCGGTCTCGGCCATGGTGGCGCAGATCTGGTGCAGCTCGCTGAGCGGCAGGCCCTCTTCCAGCACGAATCCGCAGGAGAGGTACATCACCTCGGCGCCCGACGTGGCCACGTCGTTCACGGTGCCGCACACGGCCAGCCTGCCGATGTTGCCGCCGGGGAAGAAGCGCGGGGTCACCACGAAGGTGTCGGTCGACATCGCGATGCGCGAACCCGGCTCGAGCACCAGCTCGGTGGTAAACGCGTCGTCGCCCTGCTCGTCGGGGTTGGAGCCGAACTTCTCCAAGAACACCTCGTCGATGATCTGCTTCATCATCGATCCGCCGCTTCCATGCGACATCAGCACAATATCGTCGGCCATTGTGGCTCCTTGCTCTCTATATGTTGTGTATCGGGCTTGCCTGCCGACGATGCCGCCGGCTAAACGCCCGCCTCTACTTGATCTGGTACTTGTAGAACGCCGCGCAGCTGCCCTCCGACGACACCATGCACGGGCCCACCGGGCTTTGCGGGGTGCACACCTTCTCGAAGAGCGGGCACTGGCTGGGCCTCAGCACGCCGCGCAGGATGTCGGCGCAACGGCAGCCCCTTGGCTCCTTGGTGGGTTCGGGTTCGGGGGAGAACTTCGCGATCGCGTCGTACTGCGAGTACTCGCTGCGGATGCGGAAGCCCGAACGCGGGATGGTGCCCAGGCCGCGCCACTCGGCATCGCACTCTTCGAACACCTCTTCGATCGCGGCCACCGCCGTGGGATTGCCCTCGGACTGCGTGCCGCGCGCGTATGCGATTTCGATCTTGGCCGCGCGAGCGTCGCCTGCCGTCTTCTGCTCGAGCTGCCTCACCAGCATGGCGATGCCCTCGAGCACGTCGACGGTCTCGAAG
>CAVFRF010000077.1:0-36347 GCA_963624975.1 Bacteroidaceae bacterium | reverse complement strand
TTCTTCTGGTAACTAAAGGCAATAGCGAAGGTAATCATACGAGCAAATATTCAACTACACGATCTACGACACGAATTTCGATGAACTCGATGGCGGGCAAGTCGGCGACGCGAGTACTCTCGACATTAGGCGAGGTGCCGAAGAGGGCTGCAGATTCAGCGACATCGATGCAGGTTTTCTTACAGCAATAGACCTAGACCTATTCGAGGATCTGCAGCTCACGCTTGAAGAGCATCGTTGAGACCCGCCTAGCCCCTGTCACGACGAGCTTTAACTGCTTCAACAAAGTCTTTAACATAGTAGCTCAGGTGCAACAGGATGGGTTACGTCCTGGAAATCGCCAGCTTTGGCGATTTTCAGGCGGAACTTGCAAATCAACTCACATGTTACGATTGGACAATACATTGTTCTTCTAAGGTGCGCTATACCTCGCCTAGCATCAAACGTACTTACGACGCAATCCCACAGAGCCTCAGCAAGCTTTCGACTGCCTCTTCCCTGCTCATGGAAAGCCCCAGCTGATCAATCCTAAACGACTGATCCTCGACTGTCGCAATGAAGCGACGGGCATCGATACGCATCCTTGCAGACAGTTCGAGTACTGCGTCGTTTGGCACATATTCCAGCAGCCGCAACGCATCTTTGCGGTGCTTCTTCAGATCGGCGGAGTTGACATGCTGGCCTGCAGCAGCACGATCGTTCAGATCGACATGAGCTCTCATCTTAAGCACGATGAGATGAGCCTCATCCGGCATGCTAACGCCATCGACCACCCTGAGTCCTTTGAGCAAAAAAGCGTAGTAATCGTCATCCAGCAGGATGGCGGAAAGACTCGAGATGTCGTCGTCGAGGGGTAGTGGAGCGATTTCAGAGTCTTTATCGAATAGCACAAAATCGGGATGCCGTGCAAACAGCTCTATCATATGCGGATACCCGGGTGTTCTCGGGTTTACAAAACGGTAGAAGTGCAAGCTCCCGTTTTTGCTCTTCCAAGGCTCGTACCCGCCCGCATTTATGAATGCCCACAAAGCCTTAGAGAACTCATGGTTCACGCTGTCCGTCAAGACAACTATATCGAGATCCTTCGTCGCGCGGAACCTCTCGCCATATTGTGCGAGCAGAAGATCGCAAGCACTGCCTCCTATGAGGACATAGCACTCTTCAAAGCCCTTCATGGCTTCTTTGAAGCGTTCGATGCCGTTAACGCTCAACGAAGATCATCTCCTTCAGCTCCATCGCGGCCTGCTGCAAGCGGTCGTCGCCTTCATCGGCGGCCATTTCTCTCGCATCTAGGTACAGCGACAGCATGTCGTCCTCTTCGGGCTCGTAGGCCCAGATTTCGATCTCCACATATGGCTCGCCCTCATCGACGTTTTCCAGAATCACGCATCTATCGATTGTCTCGAGCGTTTTCTTGTCCGACCTTGCAACCGCGCGCGTCGCCCACGCGTCAGGCGCGATCAACGTGCGATTGCTCAAGGAGCTGATGCCAGAAAGCGGAAAACCGTCCAGCGCAACTTCGTCGTTGCCGTCGCTCGCAAGAAGCACCCTCCTTTTGACTGGAGACGACATGTAGCGCTCCATGCTGTCGAATGTCGTACTCTTATCTTCAGCAGTGGCGGGCGAGACGATATAGCGAGTGCGTCCCTTCTTTCCAATCAGCTTGGGTTCCACTGCTGCAATCTCTGCAAAATACGAGGATACGCTCGAGAGGCTCTTGCCAATTCTCTCTGCAACGTCGGTCGACGTCATGCCATCCCAGCTACCGTCAATTGCACGCAATGCTATGTGCTGCGCTTCGGCAGACAGCGCACTCGCTGCGCGAGCTTCCGAACGCGAAACGTTGCATGATGCCATGAGGAACGGAATGTGGAATGTATCCTTGTCCTTCAGCCACGCTACGCATCGTTCTGAAAGGCTTCTCCTTTGGTAGGCAGACAGTGCCGGACACGCCAGCAGGCACGGGAGTCCCTCGTTGGAGGAGACAGATTCGAACATCTTGCTCACCTGCAATGGCTTTACCGCGCCCTTGGACTCGAAGACAAAACACGACACCCCGCCTATAGCAGCCCGCAGGCAATCGTACGCATGCGTGTAGACATTGGGATACCCCTTTAGTTTGGCCGTGCCTTTTACAACCACAGGCAGATTGAATATCTTCTCCGGAAGATTCATGGCTCACCTCTACAATCTCAATTACAGAAATTATATGCAATTGCAGAACAGAATTGCAATAGCAAAAATTCACTGCAATTGCGTCGGTGAGTCTATGTGTCTCGCTCTTCGCGGTAGCTGTATTTCATCTGAAGCGCAAACAAAAAAAGCGGGGGCGTCCGCTTTGGACGACCCCGCTTTTGCTCTCTTAATGGAGCCAACGAGGGGACTCGAACCCCTGACCTGCTGATTACGAATCAGCTGCTCTACCAACTGAGCTACGTTGGCACTGCAAGTTGCTAGTATACAGAACTTCGAGCTTTCGTGCTTGCAATCTCGGTATTTGACAACAAACACCCCGCGCAACGCACCCGCCACAGCGGCACGCGGCGCGTCGCATCCCGCCTCGTGCGGCGCATCGCGGCACGACATCCCGCCTCGCGCGACGCGGCAGCCTTTAAGCCTCGATGCCCATCTCCAGTGCCTTCATGTTGAGCGCCACCATCTCCTGCTTCTTGGCCGACACGCACTTGGGCACGGCGGCCTTGAGAGCCTCGACCGACACCAGCTCGGCCTCCTTGTTGAGCTTGCCCACCAAGATCACGTTGGCAAGCCCCTTGAGGCCCTCGTCCTCGGCCATCTTGGTGGCCTCGACTGCGAAGAGCTTGATGTCGGTGCGGTCGGTGGTGCACTTCACCATGGTGGAATCGATGATCACGATGCCACCCGGCTTCACCGCGCCGATGAACTTCTCGAAAGAAGGCCTGTTCATGGCCATCAGCACGTCGGGAGCCAGCACCAGAGGCGAACCGATGGGCTCGTCCGAAATCACCACCGAGCAGTTGGCCGTGCCGCCGCGCATCTCGGGGCCGTACGACGGAAGCCAGCTCACTTCCTTCTCGCCCATAAGCCCCGCGTATGCGAGCATCTTGCCTGCAAACAGGATGCCCTGCCCGCCAAAGCCGGCAAGCGTGATGTTGGTGGTTGCCATCTACTCCGCCTCCCCGTCTGCATCTGCGCCGTCGCTAGCCTCGGCGTTCACGTCCTTGTACACGCCCAGCGGGTAGTACTCCAGCATGTTGTCGCGCAGCCACTGCATGGCGGCCACCGGCTCCAGGCCCCAGTTGGTGGGGCAGGGCGACACGACCTCGATGATCGAGTAGCCCAGCTTCTGCTGCTGGTACTCGATGCCCTTGCGAATGGCCTTCTTCATCTGACGCACGTGCGCCGGAGTGTCGCAGGTCACGCGCTGCGCAAGCGCCACGCCGCCCAGCGTCGACAGCATCTCGCACACCCTCACGGGGTAGCCCACCACGTCCACGTCGCGGCCGTAGGGGCTGGTCTGCGTGATCTGCCCCGGCAGGCTGGTGGGGGCCATCTGCCCTCCGGTCATGCCGTAGATGGCGTTGTTGATAAAAATCACGGTGATGTTCTCGCCACGCGTCGCGGCGTGCACCGTCTCGGCCGTGCCGATCGATGCAAGGTCGCCGTCGCCTTGGTAGGAGAACACGAACTTGTCGGGCAGCACGCGCTTGATGCCGGTGGCCACCGCCGGAGCGCGTCCGTGCGCGGCCTCCACCATGTCGCATGCGAAGAAGTCGTACATCGTAACCGAGCAGCCCACCGGGCAAACTCCGATGGTGTCGCCCTCGAGCCCCATCTCGTCTATAAGCTCAGCCAGCACCCTGTTCACGATGCCATGACCGCATCCGGGGCAATAGCTAAAATGTGCGTCGGTCAAGCTGTGCGGACGCTTTACCTCCAGCGCCTCGCCTGCCGCAGCGGCTCCGCAATTCTCGGTCGTCATCGCACATCACCTCCCGTGTACTTGGAGTGGAATGGCACGAGGTTCACGCTCTCTCCCGCCGCGATCTTTTCGATGCAAGCCAGGATCTCGCCCGGCTCGGGCACGATGCCGCCCGTGTGACCGAAGAAGTTCACCGGCTTGGAGTCGTGGATGGAGAGCCTGATGTCCTCGACCATCTGGCCCATCGACATCTCGACCGACAGGAACGCCTTGGCGGTCTGCGCCAGCTCTGCCAGCTTGGTCGTCGGGAAGGGCCACAGCGTAATCGGGCGCATGAGGCCGGCCTTGATGCCCTTCTCGCGCGCGTGGTTCACGGCGCTGCGCGCCACGCGGGCGGTGGCTCCGTAGGCCACCAGCACGATGTCGGCATCGTCGGTGAGGTAGGTCTCGCAGCGCTGCTCCTCGGCCATAATCTGCTCGTAGCGCTTCTGCCTCTCCACCACGGTGTCTTCCAGCTCCTGTGCCACGAGGTACAGCGAGTTGGTGATGTTGTGCTCGCGCTTCATGCCGGTGCCGGTGGTCGCCCACGGCTTGTCGATCTTCTTGGGCTCGCCCTCGGGAAGCTCGACCGGCTCCATCATCTGGCCCAGCATGCCGTCGGAAAGCAGCATCACGGGCAGGCGGTACACGTCGGCCTTCTCGAACGCCATGTACACGTAGTCGGCCATCTCCTGCACGGTGGAAGGGGCGTACACCATGAGGTGGAAGTCTCCGTGCCCAAGACCGCGCGTGGCCTGGAAGTAGTCGGCCTGCGAGGGCTGAATGCCGCCGAGACCCGGGCCGCCGCGCTGCACGTTCACGATCACAGCCGGCAGGTCGGCTCCGCAGAGGTACGAGATGCCCTCGCTCTTGAGGCTGATGCCGGGCGACGACGAAGACGTCATGACCCTGGCACCCGCCGAGCTTGCGCCATACACCATGTTGATCGCGGCGATCTCGGACTCTGCCTGCAGAAACAGGCCGCCGACCTTGCACATGCGCTTGGCAAGGTAAGCCGAAATCTCGGTCTGGGGCGTGATGGGGTAGCCGAAGAAGAAACGGCATCCGGCACGCATCGCCGACTCGGCCAGGGCTTCGTTGCCCTTCATGAGAACTTTCTCAGACATCGGCCCTCACTTCCTTACCTGAATCGCCACATCGGGGCACATGGTCTCGCACTTGCGGCATCCGGTGCACTTCTCCATATCGGTGCACTTGACCGGATGGCACCCCTTTGCACTAATGACCTCGGAATCCAGCTCCAGGATTCCCGTCGAACACGCATCCACGCAAAGACCGCAGCCCTTGCAGTATTCGACGCTAATAGCTATTCGAGCCATATTGGTTCCTCTCCCTCGCTATCGCCAGTTTCATCTTACCGCCTTCGTGGTGCTTGAAAGCTTTCTGCTATCAGCAGCGGTATGCTTGTGTGCGTAAAGGAGAAACTCGGAAGGTCTTCCGGGGTGCCACCGCGGGGTATATCGTACCGGCTCAGGCAACGCTAACGCTGCAGAAGTCGCCGGTCCGACACGCCCCGCACTGGCACCTGGCGAGTCGTCCGAGAGAAGCCGCCGGCGCCCCGCACAGGGCATGCCAGGTAGAGTTTCGAAAAGACGATGCGAGTATCGAAGTGTCGCATGAGCGAGAGACGGGGTTGGATTTCACATGAAACTTGAAACGATGCGCAGGGCTTTTGTCGACGTGGGGCGCGACCTCTTCCTGTCGGGCGCGATCACCAGCCATGGGGGCAATCTTTCGCAGAGCGATGGCAGCACCATCTGGATCACGCGCACCGGATCGCAGCTCGGGCGGCTCGAGGAGGGCGACGTGATCGCCACGACATGGGAGCCGAGCGATGCCGACCGCAACTGCTCCAGCGAGCTGGTGGTGCACCGCGCGATCTACCACGCGATGGCGCGCCGCTACGAGGCGACCGGCGAGAAGTTTGGCACCCGCGCAATCCTGCATGCGCACACGCTGCACACCACGCTGCGTTCGATGTACTTCGACGAGCTGGCGCCACTCGACTCCGAGTGCAAGCTGCTCATCCCCCACAACGTGCAGGTGGTGAGGCCGGCGACCTCCATCGGCAGCACCGAAGCCGCACAGCTGCTGGCCGGCATCGTGGAGAGCGGGCAGGCCATCGGGGTGATCGGCGGGCACGGGCCCTTCGCCATTGCCACGAGCCTGCCGGGTGCGCTGCAGATCGTGTCGGCACTCGAGCACTCGTGCGCGTTGTGGGACTTGGTGGACCAGAAGACTGCCGCCGGCTGGGATCTGCCGGCCTACGCTCGGCCCGCGTCGAACTGCTAGGCTTCGCGCCTCGCCCGCCGCGCTGCGCTCGCCGGACTCGCGCTCGCTGGACTCGCCTCGCCCGACGCGCCCGCCAGCCTCGCCCGCGCTCACATGTAGCACTTGATCGTGGGTTCCAGCCAGTACATGAACTCCGCGCCCGGGAGCTTGTGCTCGTACTCCTTCATGCGCAGGTAGAGGTCGAAGCCGTCGCCCACGTCGTGCCAGATGTCGCCGTACACGAAGTCGAAGCGCTCGTGGGCCATCTCGTTTTCCGCGTACTCGAAGGCATCTGCGTACACCACGTCCACCTTGTCGGCGCTGGGCGCGCCCTCGCGCTCGAACTGCGGCAGCAGGTGCTCCTCGAACAGGTGGATGATGTCGAGGTTGCAATCCACCACCGTCACGCTCTCTACCTCCGGCTTGATGGCCACCATGTAGGCGAAGTAGCCCAGGCCCAGCCCGAAGGTCAGCACCTTGCCGTGCGCGCGCTTCACCGCAGGCGCGATGGTGAGAATTTCCTGCGGGGTCACCGACATCCAGATGCGGCCGTTCTCCATCACCGTGGGAAAGGCGAATTCCTCCTCGAAGAAGCCGATCTGCGGCACGATGCGCCCGTCGTCGAGCGTGGCGAAATCGTCGCATACGAAGCCCTCGTAGGGCGCGTACGCCTGGATTGCGAACGTGGCGTTGCCCTGCGCCTTGCTGGGAAACTCGATGTTGGCGAGATACGGATCGTCGTCGAACTGCCCCTTCTCGAACCTATGGAACATGTGCGGGAAGTAGCGCTCGTAGAAGCGGCGGTCGTTCTGGTTCTCGGCCACGTCGAGGTCGAGCAGCCCCGCCAACGTGAGCGCGAAGGCCTCCTCCGCCGGAATGTCGAACTCGCGCAACGCCTCGATGTCTTCGGCGGTCACGCTGTCGGGAGCATCGTTGAGGTAGATGCTCATGAGGTTGAGGAGCCTCTCGTTTTCGATGTGCACGATGTCGGATTGGATGCCCATGCTAAGCCTTCGCCCTGTTCTCGCTCGACGGTTCCCGTGGAGCCGCGGCTCGGCCGCAACTCGTGGATAACGACTCGCATTATTGTGAAGGTTGCCGGGCAACTACGCTATACTTCACTTTCAGGCGTTGCCGCTGCGTGTTCGAGCGGCGGCTCTTCATACTCTTCGTGCCCGAGTGGCGGAACGGCAGACGCGGAGGTCTCAAAAACCTCTATCTTCGGATGTGTGGGTTCGAATCCCACCTCGGGCACCAATTATTTCCAGGTGAATCGCACATGAACATTGCCTCGCACATTCATTCCAACATCGTGATTGTGACCGGGCATTATGGCTGCGGCAAAACCAATCTCACTGTCAACATGGCGCTCGCGCTCGCGCAGTCGGGTGCCGAGGTGAACGTGGTGGACCTCGACATCGTGAACCCCTACTTCCGCATCTCCGACTACACCTCGGTGCTCGAAAGCGCCGGGGTGAAGATGGTCGCTCCCAACTTCGCGGGCACCACGCTGGACACGCCGTCGCTAAGCCCGCAGATCCAGACGGTGCTGGCCGAAGCCGCGAACGCAGACGCGAACGCGGGTGCGGGTGGCGAGTCGCGGCGCATCGTGCTCGTAGACGTTGGCGGCGATCCCGACGGCGCCACGGCGTTGGGTCGCTTTCGTGCGACCATCCAAGCCGCCGGCTACCAGATGCTCTACGTGGTGAACGAACGCCGCCTGCAAACTGCCGATGCCACCGAGACCTTGCAGCTCATGCGCGAGATCGAGCAGGTAAGCGGCCTTTTCGCCACGCACATCGTGGGCAACACGCATCTCAAGTCGCAGACCACGGCATCGCTGGTGGCAGGCTCGGTGGGCTACGCGCACAAGGTCGCCGCCGAGGCCGCTCTCCCGCTGGAGTTCATCACCGCCCCGCGAGAGCTGGCTCCCGAGGTAGAACGCGACCTAGCTACCACCTCCGAGCCCGCAGCCAACACCGCACCCGAGGTCTTCCCGGTAGACGTCTACGTAAAGACCCCTTGGGATTAGCTCCCTTATCAATGCTGTAAATCACGCAATGAATATCATGTCGTTGTGATACTCGATAAATTCTTTGCCCGGCGGCATCGTATCCGGCACGAAAATCTGGCGGCCCTCATACTTGAAGAGAAGCTCATTCGCAACAGCATCACGCTTGAGCTTTGACGAGACGACAACCTCCAATTTTTCGTTGAGCGTTATAAGGCCCTTATCAAACGCGCGGTCGTGAAGCGCATTTAGAAGAATTCCGTTGTTGGCAGCCAATCGCTCAGTTTTCGGATCGGCAACTGCCCATGGTTTGATATGACTGGCTATTAGAAGCTGCGGTACACGGAGACCAGTGATACAGCAGCGACTCTCGTAATTGGTGAGAATCGAATTGCGAAAATATTGCTGATTGACACGTTCCACCCTGACCGATTGGCGCTCTTTTCCCTCAGGTGTAGTGTCCTCAAGAACGCAGGCAACACCACCCGAGATCTGATGCCCTTCGAGAATTCTAGCAAGTAGAGCTAGCCCTTCTTCTAGAAGGGCATCGCCTCGTTCCATGTAAACGTCCCAAATCTGTTTGTCCATCTTGCTTCCGTGTTTCATTCCAACTAGTCCGGAAGCAATTCTATTGGGGTCGTGCGCAGCTATATTGAGAGCTTTCATAGAAACCGATTGGGGCGTTCTGTCAATTGCCTCCGCGAGCGCTTGGACATCGGCACCTTTGTCATCGATATCTTTCTTAGGCAAGAGAAAGTAGATCGTAAACGCCATCAGCGTTTCGTCCCATGTCCATTTTGCTCCAGCAGACATTGCGACCCCCCGCTCTACAGGCGGCGTTCCAGCTCCTGCACCAGCTCCTCGGGGTTGGGACTCTTGGCGTAGAGGAACTTGTCGCTCTCGGGGCAGAGGTTCTGGCTCACCATCTGGTTGGTGAGCTGCTCGAAGAGCTGGTAGCAGCCCTCCACGTCGAACAGGCCGATCGGCTTGCGTCTGCGCGACGTGAGCTTCTCTTCCACCAGCACCTCGTACAGCTCGTCGTAGGTGCCGAAGCCGCCGGGACCTGCAATGTAGGCATCGGCAAGGCTGCACATCTTGTCCTTGCGCGCCGAGAGGTCGGCCACTTCGAACACCTCGAAGCCATCGTACACGCTGCGCGTTTCGAAGAGGCCCACGTTCTGCGGGATCACGCCGTAGACCTTGCCGCCGTTGTCGCCCACTGCGTGCGCCACGATGCCCATCAGCCCGCTGTCGTACCCGCCAAACACCAGCGAGTGGCCTCGCGCGGCGATGCATTCGCCGAGGCTCGTCATGGCCGAACGATACGGCTCCCCAACTTGCGGACTAGAAGCGCAGAACACGCAGATTTTCATCGTGGATCCTTCCATACGTTTTAAGTGCCGGCTTTCTGGCACCAACACATGATAGCAGCAAGAGCACCACGCCGCCGCCACGCTTGCACCACGACTGGCAGTGCCCCGCTGGACAACATTTTCGGTTTCGCCTACCCCGAGCCGATGCAATTGGACAGCATTTGCGGTTTCTCCCGTGTGAGTAGGCTCTCGCTGGACAGCATTTGCGGTTTAGCCCGAACTCCTCTCCCGCATGGCCATCATTTAGATTAAATTTGTTGGCAAATGCGCCATGTCGAGGATATTGAAGCCTTCAGTTGCAGGCAAAGTCGCAAATGTTGTCCACCCAGTCGTCGCAAACGCAGGCAAAACCGCAAATGCAGTCCATGAGACCGCCCTCCCACGCACTCACACGCCTAGCAATCCCCGCACTCGCGTGCGCTAGCTCTCCGAAGGCAGCATCAGACTCAGGTCGCAGCGGGTCTCCACGCCGTCGATGTGCGCGGTCGAAGTGTACTGCCAGATGCGGAAGTCGTACTCGGGGTCGGGCTGGCTGCGGTACTGCGCCAACCAGAGCTGGTAGCGGGTGGCGATGGTCTCCAGATCGAAGTTGCCGTTGAGCCAGCCGTCGTTGCCATAGATCATGGGGGTGTAGCCGCGTGCCTTCACCTGCTCGCAGAAAGCCACGGCCACGTTGGTGAAGTCGCGCGTGCTCATGCCCGCAATACGCTCGTCGGAGATCTCGTTCTCCTCGAGGTCGAACACAACGGGAAGGGTGCCCAAGCCGTACTCATCCACGAAGTCGCATGCGAAGTTGGCCTCCTCGCGGGCTTCGTCCTCGTTGATAGCCTGCGAGAAAAAGTACACGCCGCATTCGATGCCGGCGGCCTGCGCGCCCTCGATGTTCTCGCGTGCCAGCGGGTCCTCGTGCACAGAGCCCTCGGTGTAGCCGCGCCAGCCCACGCGCACGTAGGCGAAGTCCACCTCGGTGGTGGCCACGGCCTCCCAGTCGATTGACTTGTCGTGGTAGGAAACGTCGATGCCCAGCCGCGACTTCTCGCCCGTGGCCGACGTGTAGGTCTTGATGCTGCCGTCGGTTTCAAGCCGCGACCAGTCGTAGGAGTTGCGCGGCACGTCGGCCGCCACCCCGCACGAGGCCAAGCCGCACGACCCGGGTCCAAAAATCAAGAAGACGATCGCCGCGACCACCAGGGCCGCGACGACCGCCTTGTTCTTGTCAAAACTATCCGACATATACCTGCGTTATACGTGGCCTAGCCGCGTCGCGCCGCCAGCGCGGGCGCCCGAGCTACGCACCCAGCTTCTCGAAATCGGCCACGTTGGCAAACACTCCAACGAAGCGGTTGAGGAGCTTGAGGTGGTTGTTGCGGATGGTCTCGTCCTTGTCCATGATCATCACGCCGTCGAAGAAGGCATCGATCGGAGCACGCAGCTCTGCCAGAGCCACCAGCGCCTTCGAGTAGTCGCCAGCCGCAAGCGCCGCGTCCACTTCGCCCTGGGCTTTGTCGACAGCGGCGAGCAGCGCCTTCTCCTCGGCACCGGCGATGGCCTCGTCAAACTCGATTCCCAGCGAAGCGTCGCGCAGGTTGTTGGCGCGCTTGTAGGCAGTCTCGAGGTCCTCGTACAGCTCGACGTTGTTGCTGCGTGCAGAGGTGAGCGCCTCGCAGCGGGCCAGCACCTCGAGCGGGTTGATCACGCCACATGCCAGCACCGAAGCCACAACCTCGGCCGCATAGCCCTTGTCCTTGGCGATAACGCTGAGCCTGCCTGCAAAGAAGTCCACGACCTGCGCGGTCACGGCTGCGCGGTCGAACTCCAGCCCGTCGAAGCCGGCGATTGCATCGTCGATGGCGCGGGCGAGGTCGATGCCGATGCCCGACTGCAGGATGGCGATGATGCCGATGGCACCGCGGCGCAGCGCGAAGGGATCCTTGGAGCCTGTGGGAGGCTGGCCGATGGCGAACAGGCCTGCGATGGTGTCGAGCTTGTCGGCGATGGCCACGATCTTGCCCTCGTCGTTCTCGGGCAGCTCGTCGCCAGCGAATTTCGGACGATAGTGCTGCTCCACCGCCACGGCCACCTCGTCGGCCTCGTGCGCGGCACGTGCGTAGTAGCCGCCCATCACGCCCTGCTGCGAGGTAAACTCCACCACCGCGTTGGTCACGAGGTCGGCCTTGGCCAGCAGAGCCGCACGCTCGGCGCGCTCGGCAACTGCGGCATCCACGCCGGCATCGGCTGCAAGCTTGCCGGCCAGCGCCACCATACGGCAGGCCTTCTGCTTCATGGTGCCCAGCTTCTCCTGGAACACCTGGTTGGCCAGGTCGTCCACGTAGCTCTCGAGCGGGCGCTTGAGGTCCTCGTGGTAGAAGAACGCCGCGTCGGCCAGGCGGGCGCGCACGACCCTCTCGTTACCCTCGGTAATGACCTTGGAGCACTCGGGGTTGCCGTTGCTCACCACGATGAACGCGTTGGAGAGCTTGCCGTCTTTGAAGTACAGCGGGAAGTAGCGCTGGTGCGAGAGCATCGCGTCGGTGATGATCTCGGGCGGCACCTGCAGGAACTCCTCGTCGAAGTGCCCGACCAGCACGGTGGGATACTCCACCAGACCCAGCACCTCCTCGAAGGTGCCCTGCGGCACGCTGGCCACAAGGCCCGTCTCCTGCTCGGCCGCGGCGATCTGCTCGCGGATCTTGTCGGCGCGTACCTTCTGGTCGCACACCACATACGCGCCCTCGAGCGCGGGCACGAGCGCGTCGGCATCGGCCAGCTCGATGGGTTCGGGTGCCAGGAAGCGGTGGCCGTAGGTCACGCGGCCCGACTTGAGGCCGGCGAACTCGAACTCCACCACGTCGGAGCCGAACAGCCCCACCAGCCAGCGCACCGGGCGCGAGAAGTGGGTGTTGCCGGCGCCCCAACGCTGCGACTTCTTCCAGGGAATGGTGCCGATGGCCTGCTCCACCACTGCGGGCAGCAGCTCGCTGGTGGCCTGCGAGGGCTTGTCAATCTTTGCGAAGATGTACTCGGTGCCGTCCACGTCGCGCTTCTCGAGCGCGTCCACGCTCACGCCCTTGCCGCGGGCGAATCCCTCTGCGGCCTTGGTGGGGTTGCCGTCGGCATCGAATGCGCGGTCGCACGAGGGACCGCGGAACTCCTGCGTGAGCGCGGTGGATTCCTCCGCCACGTCGGCTACGAGCACGATCGTGCGGCGCGGCGTGGTGAGCACCTTGGCCGCGCCGTGCTCAACGCGGTTGCCGTCCAGCAGCTCTGCGAACTTCTTCTCCAGATATGCAGACGCGAGGTTGAGCGCGTCGGCGGGAATCTCTTCGGTTCCAATCTCGATAGCCAGGTTCTTCATCGGGCATCGCCGCCTTTCTGATTGGCCGCGCCTTCGGCGGCATCGCCCTCTTCACCCTGCTTGACCCCGCACACGTTCTCCAGGTAGGAAATGCAGCAGGCCTTGGCGATGGTGCGCACTCGCAGGATGTAGCCCATGCGCTCCGTGGCCGAGATTGCGCCGCGGGCGTCGAGCAGGTTGAACGCGTGCGAGCACTTGAGCACGCAGTCGTAGGCCGGAAGCGGGAGATTGGCATCCAGCAGCCTGCCGCACTCGGCCTCGTAGTTGTTGAAGTTGCCCAGCAGCAGGTCCACGTCGGCGTACTCGAAGTTGTATGCCGAGAACTCCTTCTCGTTCTCGAGGAACACGTCGCCGTAGGTAAAGCGGGTGCCGTCCTCGTGCTCGACCCACACGAGGTCGTACACCGAATCGACGCCCTGGATGTACATGGCCAGTCGCTCGAGGCCGTAGGTGATCTCGGACGGAACGGGCCTGCACTCGATGCCGCCTACCTGCTGGAAGTAGGTGAACTGGGTGACCTCCATGCCGTCGAGCCAGACCTCCCAGCCCAAGCCCCAGGCGCCCAGCGTGGGCGACTCCCAGTCGTCCTCCACGAAGCGCACGTCGTGCTCGCAGGGCTCGATGCCGATGGCGCGCAGCGAATCGAGGTACAGCTCCTGCACGTTGTCGGGCGACGGCTTGATGAGCACCTGGTACTGGTAGTAGTGCTGCAGCCTGTTGGGGTTCTCGCCGTAGCGTCCGTCGGTGGGGCGGCGCGAAGGCTGCACGTAGGCCGCCTTCCAGGTATCGGGCCCGAGCGACCTAAGCGTGGTGGCGGTGTGGAACGTGCCCGCGCCCACCTCCATGTCGTAGGGCTGGAGCACTATGCAGCCCTGCTTGGCCCAGTATTGCTGAAGTGCCAGGATTATCTCTTGAAATGTCATCTGTTCGCTCTTCTCCCTTTGCTCACATCGTGCCGAATCGGTCGAATGGCCAGTACCTGAAAAACACCCTGCCCGTAATGCTGCTCGTCGGCACCGATCCGAAGTACCTGCTATCCGACGAGTTGGTGCGGTTGTCGCCCATCACCCAAACCTCCCCTTCGGGAACGGCGTACGGGTAGGATATCTTCTTGCCGTTGCTGCCGCTGGCCAGCTCGTATGTGGGCTTGCCCAGCGTGTACGACTCGTTTTGCAGTTCCCCGTTGATGTAGAGGTTGCCGTTGGCAATGTCCACCACATCGCCCGCAGTGGCAATTACGCGTTTGACCAGCGTAACGCCCTCTTCGGTGGGGCTTGCAAACGTTACTATGTCGCCTTTGGCGGGTTCGTTGAAGTGGTAGGAGATTCGCTCGGAAAGAATACGGTCGCCAATCTCGATAGTCGACTCCATCGACCCGGAGGGCACCTCGTAGACCTCGACGATGAAGGTCCTCACCACGAAGGAGAGGGCAAGCGCCGCCACTACGACAACGAGAATCTCGAATATGAACTTTGCCGCTCCGGTTACTGGCTTCAACATGCAGTGCGCCTTTTGAATATCGCTCGTACTTCAACCAACTGATGATACTCCCAAAACGTGCCTCGAGGTCCCGCCGGTGGTATCTACGGCAAGGCAGTTAAGGTGAAGAGATGATCGACTCCGCCAGCTCGCGCTCCTCTTCGGTAAGGTCGGCGGTGGCGATCATGTCGGGACGATGGCGCGCGGTCTCGATTACCGCCTGCTCACGTCGCCATGCGGCGATCTTGCCGTGGTCTCCCGACAGCAGGATCGACGGCACATCCATGCCGCGGTAGCTGGCAGGGCGCGTGTACTGCGGGTACTCCAGCAGTCCTTCAGTCGAGAACGACTCGCTCATGGCAGACTGGTCGTCGCCCAGCACGCCAGGGATGAGGCGGCAGATCGCATCCGTCATCACCATCGCGGGCAGCTCGCCGCCAGTGAGCACAAAGTCGCCGATCGAGAAGCATCTGTCCGCCAGGGTATACACGCGCTGGTCAAAGCCCTCGTAGTGCCCGCACACGAAGATGATGCGCTGCTCATGCGAAAGCTCTTCCGCGGCGCGTTGCGTGAAGGGTTCGCCCGCAGGAGACGTAAACACCACCACGGCCGGTTCTTCGGCCAGAATGTCGTCCATCGCCTCGAAGATCGGCTCGGCCTTCATCAAAAGCCCGGGGCCTCCGCCGTAGGGCGCGTCGTCGGTGGTGCGGTGAAAGTCGTGAGTCCAGTCGCGCAGGTCGTGCGCCTCGAAATCCAGGTAGCCGCCCTGCCTTGCGCGGCCCATGATCGAGGTGCCCATCACCTCGTCGAACATATGGGGAAATGTGGTGAGAACTTCTATCTTCATGGTTGCGCGGCCCGTCCTCGTCTCACGCGTTCAGCGTGGCCAGGTCGTCTGGAATCGACGTGTATACCTGCTCGCCGTCGAAGTCGCGCACGAATTCGTCTACCAGCGGAATCAGGTACCTGTCGGGCTGATCGCTGTCGCCCACCACGAGAAGCGCCTGCATCGGGTTGACCACAACGTCGGTGATCTGCCCCAGCTCGCCCAGCCTCGAGTCAAGCACCGGCAAGCCCACGAGCTGCATCGGGTCGTCCTCGGCTTCGAGTTCGCCCAGATCGTCGCACGACACCAGGCAAAGCCTGCCTACCAGGTCGAACGCCTTGGCCGCATCGTCGCAGCCCTCGAACACGACGCCGTAGACATCGCCGACCTCCCTCGCCTGCGCGACCTTGGTGTGGCGCAGACCGGTCATCTTCGGAGGGTTGAGATGCACCGGCATCCCCTCTTCAAGCAAAAAGGGGAGGTTGTCGATCGGCTCGACCTTAACCTCCCCCTGTTTTCCAATCTTTCCCACAACGCGGGCAACGTTCTTGTAGCTGCCACGCTTCGCCGGCGTGTTGGAAATTTTGTTCATCTTGCAGTTGAGCGGGGCGATTACCCCAGAACCTCGACTTCTACGGAGTAATCCGAAGAAGCCCTCGCCAGCGTGCGGACAGCCTTGATTATCCTACCTTGGCGACCGATAATCTTGCCGGTTTCGTCCGGGTTCACAGCCACCTCGATGTACAGGGCCTGCTGCCCCGGCTTAGAGGTAACCGAAACACTGTCCTGGTCGTCCACCAGCGATCTGACAAGCATCTCAACCAGCTGAGCGGTTGATTCCTGGGTCTTAGGCATTGCTCTCTCCAACTGCTAAAACTGCTACTAGTCCCGATTGGCACGCCGCGTCGACTATGGATGCGCCGTGCCGTGCAGGCCGGTTATCGCTCGGGCATCGCGCTTGCAGCGCAGTCCCGATTGTACGGCCTGGCTTCGGGCAACGAAGGCCAACTGCCTACGAGACTACTCGGCCTCGGGCTCGGCTGCCTCTGCAGCCTCTGCCTCGGCAGCTGCGGCAGCCTCGGCGGCTGCGGCGGCCTTGGCCTGTGCCTTCTTGGAAGGAGCCTTCTTCGCAGGATCGGCTGCAACGGGGCCGCCGTCCTTGGCAATCTTGATCAGGCGAGCAACGGTGTCGGTGGGCTGAGCACCCTTCGAGATCCACTCCTCGATGGCCTCGATGTCGAGGTTCACCAGCTTGGGGTTGGTGTTGGGGTTGTAGCGGCCAACCTCGCAGATGAAGCGGCCATCACGGGGCGAACGGCCATCGGCCACAACCACACGGTAGTACGGGTACTTCTTTGCGCCATGACGCGCGAGACGAATCTTAACAGCCAAGGTAATCTCCTTTATATCTATTCTGCCTGCTGTCTATCTTGTTGATTAACATATGTCCGAAGGCTCTGTGGAGCTCCGACACATGTGTCGCAAGCCTTGCCTTGCCGATATGCAAAAGCAAATTCTACTTTACAAGCCCTAGCCTATCAACAATGCAATCTAGCGAGAGGGCTTTTGGCGCGTTTGTCCGGCACTTTAGCGGTAGCTTTGCATAGGGCGAGAGGCTAGGAACATGTGGCGCAAGGTCTGGTTTGGAGCTGTCCGCTTGCATGTTGTCTGGCGGCGTGAACTTGCATTGCGTCGTCTGCCGATGTCTGCATGTTGCCGTTTGCGCCGGATAAACTACCTTTTTGCATGCACTCAAAGCTCATGTGGGGTTGCGCGGTTTGCCTTCCATGATAGAATGTTGCAGTTTTCCTATCACGGAACCGGATTTCGAATCCACATGTCGCCGTGACATGCAGAATACAAGAAGGCAACTTCAAACAATTTTTGTTTAATTGGGAGGATTTTAGAGTGGCTAACATCAAGAGTCAGAAGAAGCGCAACCGCACCAACGAGATTGCACGCATGCGCAACAAGTCCATTCGTTCCGAGCTGAAGACCGCGACCCGCAGGGTCAGGGACGCAGTCGCTGCAGGCGAGGTCGAGGTCGCAAAGACCGAGGCTCAGAAGGCTTGCAGGCTTTTCGACAAGGCTGCTTCCAAGGGCATCATCCACAAGAACCAGGCTGCCAACCGCAAGTCCGGCGTGATGAAGCTCGCAAACAGCGCGGTGGCCAAGTAGTCGCAGCTGTTTCAAGCAACTAAGTTGAAGGGGAGACCGGTTTGAATTCCGGTCTCCCCTTTTTTCGTGAAATCTCTTTATGGTCGATTCCCGACCTGCTGCGATACTAGCGCGCGGCGGCGAGGCCCAGCTCCACGATGATTCGGCAAAGCTGCGGGAACTCTATGCCCATGGCACGGGCGGAATCGGGAATGAGCGACGTGGTGGTCATTCCTGGTATCGAGTTGGTCTCCAGCATGTAGGGCACGCCGTCGTTGTCGATGATGATGTCGGAGCGCGACACTCCTTTGCATCCCAGCACCTTGTGGGCTTCGATCGACATCTTCTGCGACTTCTCGGTAAGCTCTTCCGAGATGCGAGCGGGGCATATGTGGTCGGAACCGCCGTCGTTGTACTTGGCTTCGAAGTCGTAGAACTCGGAGTGGGGCACGATCTCGATCACTGGCATCGCGATGGGGTCGTCGTTGCCCATCACCGCCACGGTAATCTCGGTGCCCTCGACGAACTGCTCTGCGATTACCGTGCCGTCAAGCGACTCGGCTAGCGCGAGTGCCCGATCGAAGTCCTCCTTGTTCTCCACGATAGAAACCCCGAAAGCCGAGCCTTCGTTCGCGGGTTTCAACACCATCTTGCTGCCCAGCTCAGCGGCCATTTCCTCGTAGGAGACAACGTCGCCCTTCTCGATATCACGCGATGCGGGCGTGTTGATTCCGTATGCGCGATAGAACACCTTGGCCTTGGCCTTGTCCATCGAAAGCGCGCTGGCCAGCACGCCCGAGCCCGTGAAGGGCAGACCCAGCTCGCAGCAAACTCCCTGCACGCAGCCGTCTTCTCCACCTTTGCCGTGCAGGCAGTTGAACACGATATTCGGGTTGAGCTGCTCCAGGCGGTCGATGTAGCGAGGCTCGCCCGTGTCGATCTTCTCGACGATGAATCCGCATTCCAGCAGACCCTTAGCAACAGATTCGGCCGACTTGATGGAAATTCCACGCTCGCTGCTCTTTCCGCCATACAGCAACGCAACCGTCGTGCGTTCCGGCTCGCAAGGCTCGATGTTCAAAGTGCTGAGCTGGGCTTCCACCATCTTGATGATCTCCTAATCGGTTTGAGTCCGATGTGTTTGTTCTTGCTATTTCAGCGTGCATTCGACATGCACCTCAACAATTTTCATTCTCTTGGGTCGATTAGGCAACGAAATTGAAGCTCCAAACCCACGAGCGACGGCTCGAAGGCTTGCATTTTCTGCGCGATGTGCTTCAGTTTCAGGCTCAATTCTCGCCAGCGCATGTTGTTAAGAAACCGTTTGTGCTGGCCATATGCTGAATCTTTTTGACGTTTTCCCAGCATTCAGCCAATTTTTCAAATAACATCTTTCTTGCTTTCGAAGCAGAAACTTGTTAGTTAGACGCTCAAAGCGAAATTTGAGCGTACTTAATGTTTTAAGATTGTGAGTAGCATGAGCAGAACACTTCCCGAAATTGCAGGCATCAAAGCTTTCGACCACGAAGGTCTTGTAGAACTTGCCAACGAACTGGACATTCCTAAATACAAGGTCGATCAGCTAGAAACTTGGATCTATCAGAAGCATGTCTCATCCTACGATGAGATGACAAATCTATCCAAGGCTCATAGAGCTTTGCTGGCCGAGCAGTACCCTTTGCATGTCGCGAAGGTCGCTCAGAAGTTTGTTTCCAACGATGGTACTCGAAAATATCTTGTTGAGTACAACGATGGAACACTTGTAGAGACTGTTGGAATTCCCAGTGCCAACAGATTGACAGTTTGCTTTTCTACTCAAGCTGGTTGCCAGATGGGCTGCGCCTTCTGCGCTACCGGCAAAGGTGGATTCAAACGCAATCTTGGTCCTGGCGAAATTTACGATCAGATTGCCATCGTTGCTTCCGATTTCAATCGAAAAGTCACCAATGCTGTGGGTATGGGACAGGGAGAGCCTTTTCTCAACTATGACTCTGTAATCGGTGCAGTCAGATTTATGAACTCCAAGAACGGAGCGAACATCGGAGCCAGACACATTACTATCTCGACCTGTGGCATTGTTCCCTCAATCAGCAAGTTCTCTAAAGAACCTGAGCAGTTTACCTTGGCTATATCGCTTCACTCTGCCGTGCAGAACACTCGCAACAAGCTGATGCCCAATGTAACCAATTACAACTTGGAGCGCTTACGATCCTCTATTAAATCGTACTCTGATGCCACAGGCCGAAGACCAACTTTCGAATTCACAATGATCAATGGCGTCAACGACACCGATGCCGAGCTTGAAGCTCTAGTTGATTTTTGCCATGGCATGCTTTGCCATGTGAATCTGATTTCCCTGAACCGCATCAGCGGTTCAGGTTATCAGCCTTCGAAGAAGCTTCGCGTTAAACACTTCGAGGATTATCTAAACGCACATGGAATCGAAGCTTCTATTAGAAATTCCCGTGGATCCGATATCGCTGGTGCTTGCGGTCAGCTTTCACAGAACCACGCTCAATAACGATTAGTTAACCTTTTCCAGTACGTTGTCCCAGGCAGACTCAACGTCAGGCTGAGCATCACTGATCTGATACTGCTCTGGGGCAACGAGCTGGGTTGCATTTCTGTAATGCTTCACGACCTTCTTCGTGCTCTTGAGCAGCGAACTCAGCTGTTCGCTTGCTTCGTTTTTGAGCTGCTTGTCGCTTAACAATATCACTGCTAATGCGACAGAAAATCCCACCAGGGCACCAAACATTGCCAGTTTGCTATTATTCATGACCTTTTGTCCTGTCTTCGACCATATCCGCTGGTTTGTCAACCATTCTCGTAGATTTTTGCCCTAGCTATCGAGTTCCTCTGTCTCTTCTCCTACCATCATCGCATCGAAGATTCTCTTCAAATCATCTTCGTCGGAGAACTCAATCTCGATCTTGTTCTTTCCGCGGCTGCTCTTGACCTTCACTGGCGCATCTAGCTTTTTCCTGAGCCTTCTGGCAACAAGGCGGAAAGACTTAGGCGATGCCGGCTTGTTCTCTTTCGGAATACCCTGTATCGAGTATAGTTTGGCTATACGTTCTGCTTCTCTTACAGAAAGCCCTTCTGCAGCGATTTTCTGAGCCAGCTGCATGCGCTTCTCTTCTTCTTCCATTGGAATAGAGAGTATCGCCCTTGCATGACCGCTGGTAATTTTGCCATCAAACATCATTTCCTGTATGTCTTCTGGCAAATCCAGCAACCTCAATGCATTCGATATAGTGGAAGCGTTCTTGCTGATAGCGTTGGCTATATCCTTCTGCTTGTAGTTTCCAAGCTCCATCAGCCTCTTATAGCCCCATGCTTCTTCAATTGGATTGAGGTTATCCCTTTGTAGGTTCTCCACCAATGCGATTTCCTGAGACTGAAGTTCGTCCATTGTCACAATACGCACTGGTATAGTGACCAAACCAGCCTTTTTGCAGGCATGATAGCGTCTTTCACCTGCAACGATCTGATAACCATCTTCGAAGGGACGCACTATGATCGGCTGCAATAACCCATCTTTTTCAATGGATTTTGCAAGGTCATCTATCTTTTCCTGATTGAAATGCGACCTAGGTTGATTGGGGTTAGGCGTAATCTTCGAGATTTCAACCTCATCAACTGCGGTATTGCTGCCTGTTTCTGCCGCAGCATTGCCCATCAGCGAACCAAGGCCTTTTCCAAGTCCTCCCTTAGCCACGTCTTATCACTTCCTTTGCCAGATCCCTGTATGCTTTTGCACCCTTGGACATTGGCATATAGTCGATTATCGATTGTGCATAGCTTGGCGCCTCGGCAAGCTTTACAGTTCTAGGTATCACGGTTTTAAACACCTGATTGCCGAAGTAGTTCTTAACTTCTTCTGCAACCTGCATGCATAGCGATGTGCGTTTATCGTACATCGTCAGCAGTATTCCAAAAATATCAAGCTCAGGATTCATATGGTTCTTCACTAGCTTCATCGATTCGATGAGCTTGGAAACACCTTCTAGCGCGTAATACTCGCACTGTATTGGAATAATGAGGCTGTTCGCGGCAGTAAGTGCATTTATAGTAAGCAATCCCAAAGACGGGGGACAGTCTATGATCACATAGTCGTATTCATCAAGTAGGGGCTTGATTGCATCCCTCAATCTTGTTTCACGTGCAATCACAGAAACCAGTTCGACTTCTGCTCCAGCAAGGTTGATTGTTGCGGGTACCAAGTCTACATTTTTGGCTTCCACATGCTGAATGATGTCACTAATTGCTACATCATTCAGTAGCACGTCATATATGCAACCTTTATCTGTGACTTTTTGTCCGCCGATACCACTTGTAGTGTTCCCTTGCGGATCTAGGTCTATAAGAAGAACCTTCTTCCTCAATTCGCCTAGTGCGGCGGACAGGTTAATAGACGTTGTTGATTTACCTACCCCGCCTTTTTGATTCATAATTGCAAATACTGTGGCTGCCATTTATACCTCGTTTTCCACATTTGTAATTCCGTGATTCAGTATATAGCTCTTCTATAATTAATAGCTTGGCTTTTATGCTTAATCCGACGAATGAAAATTTCACGTGAAAACTTCTTGTGAATCTATTATTGCAGATTAATCTTACTGAATTCTAAACGAATCCTTACCAAATTCTTAACAGATTCTTACCTTTGAGTTTTCACGTGAAATCTAAACGTTTTCAATATCTACTAATACTGAATTTCACGTGAAAACTATTTCACAGTAAGAGGATTCTTTTGGGCTTTACCATTTCTACGGGGCAATTTGATAGAAGGCTCGCTAATCTTCTTAAAAGCGAACAGCGATCTATGAAACTCATCATCACCAAGTGAAGTCTTAAATTCCTCTTGAAGTTGAAGTCCGAGAATATCTTGAATATCTAATCCCTGGCATGTTTCGTCATCAGATATGTCACCCTTGTAAACGATGAGTAGTCCACCCATATAAATAAGCGGAGTGGCAAGTTCCATTACTGCAGGCAAAGAAGCCATTGCTCTAGAAACAACAAAATTAGAAGAGCAGGTTTGTACATCCAATTCTTCTATACGTGAAGATACAGTTTGAATCGAGTCTTGCAAACCACACTTCTGTAAGATTTGTCCAACAGCAATCATCTTCTTGGAAACTGAGTCAACCAAAGTTGTAGGAATACCAGTTGCAATAGACAACGCGACACCCGGAAATCCGCATCCAGATCCCAGATCCAATATTCTGGAATCATTGTTGCAAAGCGATTCATCGAAGAATCTAAGAGCAAGAAGCGAATCATCAATATGGAGAAGCTTTCCTTGATCTATATCAGAGATTCTAGTGAGATTGATGTTTTGATTGGCTTCCAACATCAGTTCTAGATATTCAAGTATTTGCTGATATTTATGCTCATCAACACAAATCATTACTTCTCCAAATCTAAATGCCAAAATTCCATGAATCAAAAGGAATTGGCAAGCCAGAAATTTCAAATTGAAAACTTCTGCAAGCAAAAACTCTTCAGAAGCGGTGATTTCAATTTTAAGAGGTAAAGTTGCAACTAGCTAAGCCGATATCATTGAAAGGTAGAAAAGGCTCTTAGAATCGATTTGGTGAGCTTGTTTTTTAATATAAAACAAATGGGGCGCTAGCTATTGCCAGCGCCCCATTTCAAGATAACAAAATTAGAATCCGAAATACGTGCTCTAGATAGGCTTCACAATCACATGCCTTGAAGCGTCTACTCCCTCGGAATAAGTTTCGACCTTTCGGTTGTTTTTGAGAGTCAGATGAACGATCCTACGCTCATAGGGAGTCATCGGACGAAGAGCAACAGCACCATGCTGTCTGATAGCCTTGGAAGCAGCATTGTTTGCTATCGTCTCGATCTTCTCGCGCCTGCGACCCTTGTAACCCTCCACGTCGATGGTTACCGGAATCCTATAACCAAGCTTCTTGTTGGTGATGGAAGTAACAAGGAACTGAAGTGCATCGAGAGTCTTTCCATGACGGCCAATCAGATATGCGAGGTCGCTGCCAACGATATCGAGAATGATTTCACCTTCATCACCCTCATATTCGTCGATCTCGGCATCTTCCACGTCGAAATATTTGAGAATATCCCTGATGGTCTCGGTAGTGGTATCGGCGATAAAATCAAACTCTTCCTCGGTCAGAGTACTGGGATCCTTGCTCTCCATGCTAGAAGCATGGTTGGAACTCTTGGGAGTAAAGCCCTCAATCACCCCATAAACGACAATCTCGACTTCATCCTCTGAAATATCGAACTGCCTATCTTCTTCCTCGGTCACGAGTTCGTAATCCAAGTCGTCTACACCGCAGCCAAACTCGTTGGCGGCAACCTCGACAGCACTCATAATCGAGGCTCCCTTGTAGTGTTTGCTATCCATGGTTCCTCCTTAATAAAGTAATGGACAACATACAAGATGTTGTCCATTAATACTTAAAAACTATAATAATTAACGAGATTTAGTAGGACGAGCCTTCTTCTGCTTACGTACTACGTTGACCTTTACAGGCTTGATTTCCTGAGCTTCCTTAATTTCATCGGCCTTCTTGTAGTGATGTTGCATAACCAGCTGTGTAACCACTGCAATGATCGAGGAAACGTCCCAGAACAGAACCACGCCTGCAGGGGAAACGCAACCGATGTAGGCCATGAACACGGTCATGATAACCATCGTGATCATCTGCTGCTTCTGCGTGTTCTTCTGAATGAGCATCGGCACGATGATGGAGCAAGCAAAGATTGCAACCAGGATGAAATAAGGGATAGACATCAGCACCGACTGGTTGAGAGCCTCCATAGGAGTGATGGTGATGTCGGGGATGATCCCGTAAAGACGAAGCGTTGTACCGGGCTCAACGCGATCGGTAATGGATCTCAGTGCCTGAAACAGCGCGATGAAGATGGGCATCTGGATGAGCATCGGAAGGCATCCGGAAAGGGGATTGTAGTGAGCCTCCCTGTACAGCCTCTGCATCTCCTCGGCCTGCTTCTGCTGATCATCGGCATACAAGGTCTGAATTTCCTGCATCTTGGGCTGAAGCTTCTGCATCAGATACGTGGATTTGTTCTGCTTGTAGGCAAGGGGGAAGATGATTGCCCTGAAGATGATCGTGACAATGATGATACCCATGCCCCAATCGCCGCAAACGTTTGCAAACCATGCAACGATGTTGTAGATAAAATCAATAATTGCTTCCCACACAGGAAAACCTCCAATAATCAGTTTCTCTATGGCACGGGATCATATCCACCTGGATGTCCGGGATGACATCTAGCAATACGCTTGATAGACAGAAACGATCCTTTGAAAAAGCCGTATTTCCGAACAGCTATTATTGCATACTCCGAGCATGAGGGAATGTAGCGACAGGTTGGAGGGAATGCGGGGGATATGCATTTTCGGTAGAAGCGCAAAAGTAGAAGAAGCAGGTTGGCGGGAATGCGGACCAGAAATTTCAATAGCTTCATAAAAACCACTTTGAAGTCCGAGGAAAGGATTGCCAACGCTGCTCTACAAGCGCGGATTACTCTCGATTTTGAAAACAAGCGACTTCATATCGCCAACAACCTGATCGAATCGCATGTCGAGTATTCTCTTCTTCGCAACTAGCACGATATCCATGCCGTCAAGGGGAAATCCAGCTTCCCTGGCAGCATGACGCAGAATTCGCTTAGCCCGGTTGCGCGTAGGGGAGTTGCCTAGTTTTTTGCCAGCAACAAAAGCAACGCGGCCTAAACGTCCGCGTTGCTCGTTTCCCCTCGCAATTATGAGAAGAGATCTGCCGTTGATTTTCTCGCCAGTGTTGAAGAGAGAATCAATTTCGGCTTTGCTCTTTATCGTGCCCTTCATCGTATAGAAAAGAGACTAGACGCAAAGCTCCTTGCGTCCCTTCCTACGACGAGCTGCCAGTACCGCACGACCACCCTTGGTGGACATGCGAGACCTGAAACCGTGGCACTTGGCCCTTTTCCTTTTGTTGGGTTGATATGTTCTCTTCATTTCTTATCCTTCCAAAAGCCATAGCTGGCTATAACCTTTTAGGCGTGACATAGGATTATATTTCGATTTTGCAAATCGTCGAGCACGAAACAGGATTTTTTTAAAAGAAGCATTTATTTCTCGGTGAACGAATTACATCTTTAGAGAAGCAAATGTTATTCAACTAAAAATTTAAAAATTGTGAAAACTGTGCATAACTTGAATAATTCGAGCTAATCGCTGTGAAAAGTTGGGATTTCAAACATCTGTTCTTTATTGACATCTGTTGAAAAGTGTATTTCTGTGAATAACAGCAAAAACAGATATGAAGTTGCAAATATCTGTATTACTAGATGAATTACCAATTTATTTAATAGATGCTCTAGAATTTTGTACGTTTACAACAAAATCAGACGATATTTGGATAAATTTCTTCCTCTCGAAGGTTTTCCTTTGAGGTTTTCACTTTTTTCACAATATTATCAACTAGTTGTGAAATGTTTTGAAAACACAAGGTCACATGGTGTATCCATAATCATCTGATCAAGCATTTGACAGCACATGCAGCTATATCGGCCAATGCATGCGCGTTGGCTGATATAACGAAAGTCGAGAAGAGAGCTATATGACCATCACATCTTCAGATTCCATCCAACCCATATGGGATGAGCTAATCGCGCGCATGGGATCGAACCCAAAGATTGCAGACAAGTCGATGATGAACGGCTTCCTAGCTGCATTGAAGCCCCAGATAATTTCGGAGGAGTCGCTGATTCTCTCCACCGACAACGAATGGGCGAAGAGATATATCGAATCGAATTACAAGAACCTATGTCAGACGGAGCTGGAGAACATCGTCGGGCATAAATGCGAGATCATCATCGTCATATCCGACTTCGAGGGAGCAGCACCGGAAAAGCGCGATATCGACGAACCTGATGAAGATTCCACAAGAGATATCAACAGCGGGCTGTTTTCACAAGATAATTCGCAAATTGCAGATAAATTCCAGCGTTCGCAAAGTTTTCCACAAGTTGAACAGGAAGATTTCAACAATTTTCACAACGATGTGGAACAACATCGCGATATGACTCACGCTGCATCAAACAACTCACCTAACGAAAAGCCAACCATTGCCGACAAACATGCGGGCGCCCCAACCCAAGACGGAACGAAGATGGTGAGCGATAAGACGTTCGAATCGTTCGTCGTGGCCGACACCAACAGCTATGCATATGGGGCAGCGTATTCTGTGGCAGAGAATCCTGGCGAGATCAACAACCCCCTCTTCATATATGGAAGGTCGGGGCTTGGCAAAACTCATCTCCTGCTGGCAATTCAAGACTATGTGAACAAGAACTACTTCAACAAAGTGGTCTACTATGCACCCGCAACCAATCTCATAGAAGACTACGTTCACTCGCTTGGAACCAAGGACTGGACGGACTTCAACCAGAAGTACAGGGGAGCCGACATCCTTCTGCTCGACGACGTGCAATATCTTGAAGGCGCCGAGGAAACCACCAACGAGTTCTTCAAGATATTCAACGAGATGATTGCCGCAAAGAAACACATCGTGCTCAGCGCCGACAGGGCTCCGAAAGACATCAACCTCGATGAGCGCCTGCAGAGCCGTTTTGCAAACGGTGTTACCGCAGACATCCAAGCACCTAAGTTCGAGACCAAGCTGAAGATTTTCCAGAATCACATAGAACACCTGAAAGAGATACACCATCGCCCGAATCTGGAAATCCCAGTCAACGTGATCAACAGGGTGGTGGAACTATCCAACACCAACATCAGAAATCTCGAAGGTGCTGCTGCAAGTCTGGTTGTCTATATACTTTATGGACGCGACGATAAGAGCGAGCCGATTACCGTCGAGGAAGCCGAGGAAATCACCTCAAAGATCTTCTTCACGAACATCAACGAGAAAATCACCATCTCCGACATCCAGCGTTATGTCGAACAATATTTCAACATCACTCATGGCGAGATGATCGGATCGCAACGTCCCAGACATATCAGCCAGGCGAGGCAGATAGCGATGTATCTCTCGAGGACGCTGACCCAGTCTTCTTACCCCGACATTGGAAAGGCATTCAAGAAAGACCATTCCAGCGTAGTGCATGCATACAAGAACATCGAGAAGAAGAGGCAGACCGACAGGGACTTCTTCAACGAGATCGAGCGTATCTCGGACCTGATAGTGGCATCCGAGGAGAGCTAGTTGGAGCCGGTTTAGAATCTGGTAAGAATCTGGTAAGAAATGGTTAAGAAATCGGGAAGGTTCATATACTAAGATAGAAGCGCTCGGATAAGGTTGTGAAAAGACTCTGAGCAGAGCTGTTGATAACTTTTGGAAACTCGGAACGGCTTCGGAAAATTCTTCGAAACTGTTGAAAACGTTGAAAATCTCGAAGCGTTTTCAACACAGCGAACGCCGGAGATTATAGCCAATACGCGAGTTTTCCAAACTTTTCACAGCTTCTATAATAAAAACAACTAAAAACATTAAGTAAAGGGAAGACCAAATAGGAAAAATATCCGTAGCGAATAGGGGAAAACCTTGAAGTTCAGCATTTCCAAAACAGATTTTCTCGATGCTCTCTCCATTGCATCGAAAGGACGTTCCAGCAGAGCAACCCTTCCGATCTTGTCCGGTGTATATATTAGTGCCACAAGCGAGGGCCTCGTGTTTCATTCGACCGACCTCGAAATCAACGTGAGGCACGAGGTTTCGGCGTTGGTTGAAGAACCTGGCGAGACTGTGGTTTCGGGACGCCTCATCACCGACATCGTGAAGAGCCTTCCCGATGCGGCTATTCAATGCTCGGTCGAATCCGATAGGTTCAACATCTCGTGCATGAATTCCAGCTTCTCGATGACGACCATGAGTCCGAAGGACTTTCCGTCGTTTCCCGACCTTCAGTGCGAGGACTCGATAGAGCTTCCTGCCGCATCCATCTCGAAGATGGTCAAGAAGGTCTCGAAGGCAATATCTAGAGACGAATCCCATGTGATCCTCACGGGAATCTACCTGCAGGCCGATGGCGAAGAACTCACTATGGCGGCCACAGATTCCTACAGGCTAGCGATGTGCGAGTTGAAGATCGAGGGACACGAAGGCCAGTTCGAACTCGTGGTACCAGGAACGACTTTCGACGACGTATGCAAGCTCGCCGGCAAAGAGGAGACCATCGAGATCGGCTACAACGACAACCAGATCAGGTTCAAGTTCGGCAACTCCACTCTGATCACCCGCAAGATCGAGGGCAACTACCCCAACTACAGGCAGATCATTCCCGTGGAGAAGACGGTGACCGCAACCATCGACACCAAGGCGATAGTTGATGCCGTGAAGAGGGTGTCGATCATGGCGCAGGAATATATGCAGATCAAGCTGCAGGTCATTCCCGATACCCAGCAAATCATGATTTCCTCTAAGGCTGCCGAAGTCGGCGGTGCCGAAGAGGTCATCGATGCTCAAATCGAAGGCGAAGAGATTGCCATCGGCTTCAACTACCAGTATCTGATGGATGGACTGGTGTCCATCGACTCCGACGAAGTGGTGTTCGAGGCCAACAAGCCGCTCAAGCCCGGAGTTCTGCGCAACATCGGCGGCGAGAAGTTCTTCTACCTCTCGATGCCCGTGAGCATAGGAAACTAGGCGGACCATATGGATCTGGTCGTCGACAGCATCGAGCTTCTCGACTTTAGAAACTACGAGGTTTTCAAAAGCGGGGAGTTTTCCAGATTCAACGTCTTCGTTGGTCATAACGGAGCTGGCAAAACGAACATAATCGAGGCTATCCAGCTCATGACCTCGCAGGAATCTTTCCGAAACCCTAAGTGGGACGAGGTCGTGAGGTGGGGGTGCGACAGGTCGTGCGTGAAGACCAGCTTCAAAGGCGAGCAGAGAAACCTCGACCTGAGGCTGGATATTGCCAACCGGAAGAGGACCTACTATCTCAACGAAAAGAAGAAGAGCACGGCGGAAATCAGAGGGTTGCTTCCGTCGGTGCTCTTCTGCCCCGACGACTTGAGGATCGTGAAGGGTTCTGCCGAGAACAGGCGCGACGCGCTGGACTACGTTGGAACGCAGATTTCCAATACCTACTACGACCTGAAATCCAGATATATAAAAGCCGTGAAGCAGAAGAATGCCCTGCTTCAGTCGAACGACTTCAATCCTGCCCTCCTCGACCCGTGGAATGAGAACATCGCGACGATCGGTGCCTCGTTTGTTAAACACCGTCTTAACCTCTTCGAGACGTTTGGTAAGAATTTGGTAAGAATTTGGTTAGAAATGGTTAAGAATTCAGTAATGTACGTCGTGTATATTCCCTCGTGGGAGGTGGGAAACGACGTCAAGATCATTTCTAGCGATTATTCTACAGAGCAGATCAAATCGAAGTTGTTGGAAAAGGCCGAATCTCTGAAGGAAGCCGAGCTGGGAAGCAGAAGGACCCTTTCGGGCCCCCATAGAGACGAGATACGATTCTACATCGACGATTTCGATGCCAGAAAGTTCGCTTCGCAGGGACAGCAGCGATTCATCGCGCTTTCCTGGAAGATAGCCGAGATGGAAACCATCAGCGAAATATGCGGTCAGAAGCCCATATTGCTGCTAGATGATGTTCTTTCCGAGCTAGATATGAAAAAACGCGATATTTTGGCTGGATATCTGCTCGAAAATATGCAAACATTCATTACAGCAACAGACGTCGATTATCTAGATGACAGCATATTGCAAAGAGCGCAGATCTTCGAGGTTGGCGGGTAGCATGCAGACGAATCTCAACAATGGAATTGAATCATTCGTTGTTCCTCGTGCCAACGGGAAGATGATGCGCGGGATAAAACTTCAGCGCGCTTGGGAGAGGCTCGCTCCGGCACCGGTTCTCGAGCACACCGACAACGTTGTGGAGAGCAAAAAGCAGCAGGGTGCCATCGCGATTTTCGTGGATGCCCCGCATGTGGCCGCCGAGCTTTCGATGAGCAAGGAATACTACCGCCAGATGATGGAACACGAAACCGGCGAAGACATCACCAACGTGTTCTTCATCGTTTCCAAGTCGACTGGCATTCACAAGCAGTTTAGAAAAGAAGAAGAAAAAGAGCCTTGGTATCAGGATAGCTGCGACTCCATTCCGCTAGACGACGGCGAGCTTGCCTACGCAAAGATGTCCGTGGGCTGCATCGAAGACGAGAAACTTAGAGAAACGCTTTTTAATGCGTTTGTTTCCGATATGGAATGGAAAAAGGGTCTTAAGGCTCAAAAATCGTCTTAAAAGAAGCTTCACGGCCTTTCAAGGCAACTCTTAAGGTATATATGAAGCTTGTGTTAAAATGGGTTGTTGTCAAAAGATGCCCCATTTGGCGGTTCACCCGGTCGTCAAAACGGTGCAGGCATCGTCATGTATCAAACGTAAACGGTAGCAATTGGTCTTTCACATAGGAGATTTTATGCCCGAAAGCAGCCATTACACAGAAAAGGACATCCAGATTCTCGAAGGTCTGGAAGCCGTTCGCAAACGTCCTGGAATGTATATCGGATCCACCGGACCCAAGGGCCTCCACCATCTGGTGTACGAGATCGTGGACAACTCGGTGGACGAGGCGCTGGCTGGGTATTGCGACAAGATAGACGTCGTTATCCACCCCGACAACTCTGTGGAGGTTACCGACAACGGCCGTGGCATCCCGGTGGGCAAGAACGCCAAGACCAAGAAATCCACGCTCGAGGTCGTGTTCACCGTCCTGCATGCCGGAGGCAAGTTCGGCGGTGGCGGCTACAAGGTTTCCGGCGGACTCCACGGCGTGGGCATCTCGGTGGTCAACGCGCTTTCGACAAGGGTCGAGGCCACCGTATGCAGAGACGGCGAGCAATGGGAGACCGCGTTCGAGCGCGGCAAGACCGTGCAGAAGCCCGAGAAGGTTGGCAAGAGCAACAAGCACGGCACGAAGGTGCGCTTCTGGCCCGACCCCGAGATTTTTACCGAGACCGTGATCTTCGATGCCGACGTGCTTCTGGTGCGTCTGCGCGAGATGGCCTTCCTCAACAAGAACGTGAAAATCACCTTCACCGATATGAGGGAAGACTCTGCGTATAAGGAAACGCAGGTCTTCAAGTATGCCGGCGGCATCAGCGACTACGTGAAGTTCCTAAACGAAGGCAAGGAGATCATTCCCGGGCTCAGCCGTCCGATCTACTTCGAGAAGATCGGTGAGGAGGGCGAAGTCGAGGTTTCCATGCAGTGGAACCAGTCGTTCTCGGGAATCATCATGGCGTTTGCCAACAACATCCACACCACAGAGGGCGGCACCCACGTGGAGGGATTCAAGAACGCCCTCACCCGCGTGGTCAACGACTACGCCAACAACAAGGGCCTGATCAAGAACAAGGCCGACAACCTTACCGGCGACGATATTCGCGAGGGCCTGACCTGCGTGATTTCGGTGAAGCTGTCGGAGCCACAATTCGAGGGCCAGACCAAGACCAAGCTCGGCAACACCGAGATGAGGGGCTTCGTGCAGTCCGCCGTGACCCAGGCTCTGCAGGAATATCTGGAAGAGCATCCCAACCCGGCGAAGGCGATTATCGCCAAGGCCTCTCAGGCTGCGAAGGCCAGAAACGCGGCTCGTAAGGCCCGCGACCTGACCCGCAGGAAGACGCTGCTCGAGAGTTCGACCCTTCCCGGCAAGCTCGCGGACTGCTCGCTTCGCGATGCATCGCTCACCGAGCTGTACATCGTGGAGGGCGACTCGGCAGGAGGTTCGGCCAAGCAGGCTCGAGAGAGGTCATTCCAGGCGATCCTGCCGCTCAGGGGAAAGATTCTCAACGTGGAGAAGGCCGGTTTGCACAGGGCGCTGTCGTCGGAGACCATCAGCTCGCTCATCACGGCCATCGGCACCGGCATCGGCGACGACGAGTTCGACATCGACAAGGCCCGCTACCACAAGATCATCATCATGACCGATGCCGACGTGGATGGCGCGCACATCAGGTGTCTTCTGCTCACGTTCTTCTTCAACCACATGCAGGAGCTTATCCACCACGGATACATCTACATTGCGCAGCCCCCGCTATACAGGCTGGCGGTTGGCAGGAAGCACACCTACATCTACAACGACGACGACCTCAAAAAGGAAGTCGCGAAGCTGCCCGACGGCACCAAGTACAACGTGCAGCGCTACAAGGGTCTGGGCGAGATGGATCCGGAGCAGCTCTGGGAAACCACGATGGCTCCCGAGAACAGGACGCTTCTGCAGGTAACCATCGAAGATGGAGCCGAGGCGGCCAAGGCGGTGTCGGACCTGATGGGCAACCAGGTGGAACCCCGCAAGGAGTTCATCCAGAAGTATGCGAAGCAGGTCAAGAACCTCGACATCTAGATGAGGCTCGGGCTTATCGAGCCGGTTGAAATGCGAATTTGGTTTTTGATTTCGAAAACTAGGAGATAGAGAGTGGCAGACAATACACAGGGAATGGACCTGAGTGGAAGCAACCTCATAACCGACGACCTTGCCAACGAGCTGCGCACCGACTTCCTCGACTACGCGATGAGCGTTATCGTGGCGCGTGCGCTGCCGGATGTGCGCGACGGTTTGAAGCCGGTGCACAGGCGCATCCTCTACGCGATGTACGAGTCGGGCATCCGCCCCGACAGGCCTCACAAGAAGTCGGCTTGGACGGTCGGCGAGGTTATCGGCAAGTACCACCCGCACGGCGATTCCGCGGTGTACGACACCATGGTGAGGTTGGCGCAGGATTTCTCGATGAGGGTTCCGCTGGTCGACGGCCACGGAAACTTCGGTTCTGTCGATGGCGACTCCGCGGCTGCAATGCGCTACACCGAAGCGCGTTTGCAGAAGGCCGCGATGGAGCTGCTGCGCGACCTCGAGAAAGACACCGTGGATTTCCAGCCCAACTACGACGAATCGCTACAGGAGCCCGCGGTTCTGCCTTCGAGGTTCCCAAACCTGCTGGTCAACGGATCGTCGGGCATCGCCGTGGGCATGGCCACCAACATTCCCACCCACAACCTGGGTGAGGCAATCGACGCGGCGATCATGTACCTCAAGAATCCCGACTGCACCGTCGATGAACTCATGAAGGTAATGCCCGGCCCCGACTTCCCGACCGCCGCGATCATCATGGGCCGCAAGGGCATCAAGGATGCCTACGAAACGGGACGTGGGTCTATTACGATCAGGTCGAGGGCCATCCAGGAGCGCACCTCCACTGGACGCGACCGCATCGTGGTAACCGAGATTCCCTATATGGTGAACAAGGCCAAGATGATCGAGAAGATCGCCGACCTCGTGCGCGACAAGCGCATCACCGAGATTTCGGACCTGCGCGACGAGTCAGATCGCAACGGCATGCGCATCGTGATCGAGCTGAAGAAAGACGCCGTACCCGAGGTGGTGCTCAACAAGCTTTACAAGCACACGCAGCTGCAGACCTCGTTCGGCATCAACATGATTGCGCTCGTGAACGGCGAGCCCAAGCAGCTCTCGCTGCACGACATCCTCAAGCACTACTGCGACTTCCAGTGTGACGTGATCGTGCGCCGCACGAAGTTCGACCTCAAGAAAGCCGAGGAGCACGCCCATATCCTGCAGGGCAGGGTCATCGCGCTCGACAACATCGACGAGGTTATTGCCATCATCAAGAAGTCGCGCACCGACGAGATCGCGCGCAACTCCCTCATGGAGAGGTTCGGCCTGTCCGAGATTCAGGCTCGCGACATCCTCGAGATGCGCCTCAAGAAGCTCACCGGACTCGAGCGAGAGAACCTCGAGAAGGAGCTGGCCGAGGTCTTGGAGAAGATTGCCTACTACAAGCGGGTGCTGGAGGACGAGAACCTGGTGCACCAGATCATCATCGACGAGATGACCGAGATCAAGGCCAAGTTCGCCACCAAGCGCCTCACCGAAATTTCGGATTCTGCAGCTTCGACTCTCGAAATCGAGGACCTCATTGCCGAGGAAGACATGGTGGTCACCATCACCAGCGGCGGCTACGTGAAGAGGCTCCCGGTTGCCACCTACAGGCAGCAGAATCGCGGCGGAAAGGGCCTGCAGGGCATCAACCTCAAGGACAACGACACCGTGGAGACGCTATTCATCGCGTCGACCCACGACTACATGCTGTTCTTCTCCAACACCGGAAAGGTCTACAGGCTCAAGGTGCACGAGCTGCCCGTCGGGTCGCGCACGTCGCGCGGCCATTCGATCGTGAACCTGCTCCCGTTTGGAGATGGCGAGCGCATCGCGGCTGTGATTTCCACCAAGACCTTCTCACCAGACGAGTATCTGATCTTTGCCACAAGAAACGGCCTCGTGAAGAAGACCTCGATGGACAACTACAACAGGTCGCGCAAGGAGGGTCTGATAGCCATCAAGCTCAAGGACAACGACGAGCTTATCTCGGTAAAGAAAGTCAAGCCCGGACAGCATGTGGTGATGATTTCGACCGCGGGCAAGGCCATCAAGTGGGACGAGGCCGAAGTGAGGCCGATGGGCCGCGACACCACCGGCGTGAAGGGCATGACCGTGGCGGGCGGCGTGACCGTGCTGGGCATGGAGATTTCCACCGAGGATTGCGACATGGTTGTGATCACCGACAAGGGCTTCGGCAAGCGCACGGCCATCAGCGACTATCCCGAGCAGCACCGCGGCGGCCAGGGAGTGAACTCCATCGCCATCACCGCCAAGAAGGGCGAGCTGGCCGGCATGAAGATAGTGAAGGAAGACGAGGACCTGCTCATCACCACTGAGGAGGGCGTGCTCATCCGCACCAAGGCCAGCGGCATCTCCAAGCTCGGCCGTGCCACGCAGGGCGTGAAGATCATGGACGTGGCCGATGGCGATAAGATCTCGATGATCGCCCGCTACAACGACTGCGCGATCGAAGACGACGACCACCACGAAGCGAATGACCATAAGGAGGAGCAGCTCTCGCTGATGGACTCGCTCGATAGCGAAGCATCGGGAGAGGACGACGCGGAATAGCCGATCAGCTCACATTTCACGTGCAAACGAAAGAGGGGATGCCAGCTCTGTGCCGGCATCCCCTCTTTGCATCCGCCTTATGTTTGAGTTCCCGCTTGCGCGACTAGGCTACTCGGCACCCGGAGCCTTGAAGTCGTCGGGAGTGAGGCTCTCGACGTAATCGTGAAAAGCCTCGATCTGCTGCTCGTCGTTGCGCTTTCCGCTGGAATCGAAATTCGTGGCCGCCACGGTGAATACCGGCTCCTCGACATAGATGGGAGCCTGCATCCTCATGGCCATCGCGATGGCATCGCTGGGCCTCGCATCGATCTCGATGATGTCGTCGTCCTGCTCGAGCACAATTTTGGAATAGAACGTCATCCCGTCGACTCGGTCGATAACGGCGCGCAGGAACGTGCCACCAAGCTCCTCGATGATCGCAACGGTGAGGTCGTGCGTTTGAGGACGCCGGGACTGCTTGTTTTCGAGAGCCATGCTGATGGACATCGCCTCGGGCATGCCGATGTGAATAGGAAGCACGCGGGGGTTGGAACCTGTCTCGAAGCAAGGCCGCAGCATAATCACGGACTTTCCGGGAATCGATCCCATGAACAGCGCATGTACAGTTAAAGGTATCATCTCGCCACCTCCTCAATCACAACTAAAGGATATACCATCCGCATTGCAAAGAGGATGTGGATTTGCCCAAGGCCAGACTAAAATTCTCGCCCGCCGTCACCCAGCATCTGCCGTCACATCGCCGCCTCGACGCGCTCAAAAAACCGTTGGCCGCAACTTGCGCAATCTTTCTTGACCCAAACCCGATGCTGCTGTAATTTAGTACAGCGGTTTTCTTGTGGGCCCGTAGCTCAGTTGGTTAGAGCGCACGCCTGATAAGCGTGAGGTCGCTGGT
>CAVFRF010000076.1:0-15176 GCA_963624975.1 Bacteroidaceae bacterium | reverse complement strand
GGAACGGACACCTGCCTAGGAACGGACACCTGCCCAGGGAAGGCCATCCGACTGGCTGCACGGACTTTCGCGTGAGAGAGGTGGCGGCGCGGAGTTGCGAAAAGAGATTGCGGTCGAGGGGGTGACCTCGTGTGTTGTCGGCGACGGACATGGGGCCTTGATGTGTTTGCCGCAACAGGGGTGCGCCTGCCTAGGAAAGGCCACCTGCCTGGCTGCGCAGCCCGCGAAACGCGCTTCGGCGATGCGGGGGATACACACGAAAACGCACTTCGCCTGATGCAGGGGCGCACCGGGCATGGGAGATCGACTCGCTAGGCGGGCGGGGAGGCGGTGCTACTGCCCGCACGCCCAGATATGGGGCTTTTAGCGGCGGGCTTGCGGCTCGTTCTGCTATGATTTTGGGCAGTTTGGGGATTTGCAGAGCAGATTTGCCCGGAGTTGCAGTGGCTTCCGTCGTTCCTTGAGGCGACGATACCGGACTCCGGCGAAGATGCGGCGCACCCCGGTTCAAGAGCGCGAACAGGGCCGCTCGATGCGGTCGCGGGAGACTAAACCCGCAACTCACACACAATGATTGGAGTCGAAATGCTTGAATCTCACGTTATGGACGTTCTGAGGGTTGCCGAGAAGGCGGCCATCGCCTGCGCCGCTTGGAACGGACGTGGCGACAAGGTGAGCGCCGACCAGGCGGCCACCACCGCTATGAGGGATGCCTTCAACGAGATGGACTTTTCCGGACGCATCGTGATCGGCGAGGGCGAGCGCGACGAGGCGCCGATGCTGTTCATCGGCGAGGAGCTGGGCCGTGGCGGCGAAGAAATCGACATCGCCGTCGACCCGCTGGAGGGCACCAACCTCTGCGCGTACAACCGTCCCAACGCGCTGACCACCATCGCGATCGCACCGCGCGGATCGCTGCTGTTCGCACCCGACACATACATGAACAAGATCGCCGCAGGCCCCGCTTGCAAGGGCAAGATCCACATCGACAAGACTCCGGCCGAGAACGTCAAGGCCGTGGCCGAGGCGCTGGGCAAAGACGTGAGCGAGGTCAACGTGTGCATCTTGCTGCGCGACCGCCACGCCGACCTGATCAAGGCCGTGTACGAGACCGGTGCGCGCGTGCGCCTGATCGACGACGGCGACGTGTTCGGAGCCATCGCAACCGCAGTGGCGCACACCGGCATCGACCTGTACCTTGGCGCCGGCGGATCGCCCGAGGGCGTGCTGGCATGCGCGGGCCTCAAGGCAGTGGGCGGCGAGTTCATGGGCAGGTTCCAGTGGAGGACCGAGGAAGAGCGCCAGCGCGCGCTCAAGACTGCCGAGGTAGACGTGGACGGCCTGCTCACCATGGACCAGCTCGTGCGCACCGACGACGTGGCCTTCATCGCCTGCGGCGTGACCGACGGCGAGATGGTGGACGGCGTGCAGATCACGCCCGACTTCACGTCCACCAGCGCGGTGGTGATGAGCGCCACCGGCCACACCGTGCAGTTCATCAAGACGATCCACCGCACCGGCACCGGCAGCATCAGCTTCTAGGAGCTAGCACGCGCCTTCAGACCGAAGCGATTGGGAACTAATTAAGAGCGCCCTGCTTGCGTATTTCGAAACGCAGGCGGGGCGCTCTTCTTGTGCACAAATTGCCTGATGTCGAGCTGGACGATTGATACAGGGCTTTGCGAAATGTTGCATGTCTATTGAAGATTCCGACAAATTCCACCGCTCTTTGGCTATAATGAACGCATTGTTGGCGGTAGCTATGACCCACTGGAGGTCCGCATCCTATATCGCTGGATGCGGACTTTTTTGTGCCGCCAGCAACGGCGCGTGCTGCACAAAGGCATCGCGTCGAGCAGGATTTGCGGAGCAAGATAGCTGGAAATTATCGGAGCGAGCACAAAAACCTAGACCCATAGAACCTCATCGACAACATCGGTGCATGCCCCGTATCGGGCTTTGCCTCGATTGCGACATGGGAATCTTGGATTTGCTGGAATGGCGATGCCAACCTCGGGCCAGATGTTCTTGCCGCTGCAAGGGGAATATGCGCTTCATGCGCTACGCAACACGAACGAGAGGTGATGTGGATGAAACAAGATGCGATTTCGTTGCCCAAGCGGGCCGTGCTGGCCCTGCTGGGCCTGGCTTTCATCGTGGGGCTGATGCCCTCGATGGCTCTGGCTGGCGAGGCCGACACTCAGACATCGGGCAAGTACGATACGGTCGAGGGCACGCTCTACCTGTCGATTTCGGACGACGAGAACTTCATACAGAGCGACGGCGACCTCAATACCGGCAAATACATTGCCAACATGCCGATCGACTTGGCCGAGGTCTCCAAGATCGATCTCGACAAGTACGGTCTGGGAGACTATAACTACGACAGCGACGACGATGGCAGGTACGAGATCACAATGCTGCACGTGTTCGTGTACGCCAACCTGCACCTCAGCTCGAAGGGAATCGATGGTCTCACTGTCACCGGCGCTCTGCGTAGCGCGTATATGACCCAGTTCTTCGGGATGGACCAGAATCTGACGTACTACGTGAATGGTGCCTTTCCGCTGGATGCGAGTCTTGGCGCTGGCATGGGCGCCACATGCCCCGTTATCGAGGTTTCCGACGGCGACTTCTGCAATCTCGACCATTTTGCAGACTGGAATTTCTATGGTGATCCCAATGCCGGGTTCCGCTACTTTTTGAATAATGCTACCGATTTGAAGCAGGATGGCGTAACGCTCGAGTACTCTGTCAATGTAGACAAAGGCCTTACGGTTTCGCTCGGCACTGCCAACGTTAGCGATTGGGCGACAGCCGCAACTGATTACAAGACTGCAGCCAACACCAAGCTCTACTATGGTAGCGAGTACACGACCGACACTTCCGATGTGAAGAGCGTGACCACCGGCAAGGACGGCACCGCCACGATCCAATTCGACGAGGTCGGCACCTACTATGTGTGGATGCCCGGGCAGTATGGTACCGAGAACTCCAAGTCCATCGTCGCAGGTCCCGTGATTGCCAAGGTCAACGTGAGCGATTGGAACCGCCTCGGTGGCGAGAGCAGGCTCGACACCATGAAGCTCGTGAACCAGGAGGGCTTCGCGGACGGCAGTCGCAGCAACATCGTGCTGGCTTCGGCATCGGACTTCCCCGACGCTCTTTCGGCCAGCGCCCTGGCAGGCGCGCTGAAAGCCCCCATCGTGACCACCTCGAGCACCGACGGCAACGGGCTTTCCAGCGAGGCCGCAGACGAGATCAAGAGGATTGCCGCCAAGGATGCCACGGTGTGGATTATGGGCGGCAACGCTGCAGTCTCCGATCAGTCCAAGGCCGATGTCGAGAAGCTGGGCTACAAGGCCGAGAGGCTCGGCGGATCGGATCGCTACGACACTGCCCTCAAGATCATGGGCAAGGTCGAGGAAGTTGCCGCGCAGGATCAGGGCAAGAGCGACACCGTGATCGTGACCACGGGCAGGGACTTCGCGGACAGCCTGTCGGCAGCCTCGTGGGCATACGTATCCACTTCGCCGATCGTGACGGTGGACAGCGGCAAGTGCCTCAACGCTGACCAGATCGAGGCCATCACCGACGGCGGCTATACCAAGGTGCTGGTGCTGGGCGGCAACGCAAGGGTCGACTACAACAAACTCAAGAGCGACCTGAGCGGAATCGCGAACCTCAAGACCACGCAGATCGCCGGCAAAAGCAGGGTGCAGACCTCGGCGGAGGTGGCCAAGTGGGTCACCGGCAACGAGGTCAAGGGCGCGACGTTCTATCCCAGCGAGGATACCACGCTGGGCTTCGACGGCATGGCGGTGGCCAACGCCTGGAACTTCCCCGATGCGCTTTGCGCCGCCGGTCTGCAGGGTACCAAGAAGGCCTGCATGCTGCTGGTAGACGACGACAAAGCTACCAGGACCGCGATCGACGACGTGATCAAGCCCAACAAGTCGGAGCTGAAGATCAGCTACATTCTCGGAGGCAGCGCCGCGGTATCGTATTCGGTGGAAAACTACCTCAAGAACCTATAGGAGATGCGACGCACAAGCTGCGGCGACGCACCTGTTGAGGTGCCCGGCAACGCACTGCGGTGAAACAAAATTCAGACCAAACCCAATTGCGGCGTGTTCGCACTGCCTCGATATGGTAAGCTAACAAGCTGATTTGCGTGTTTGGAATGCAACGTGGCGGAAGGACCCTTGCAAGCGTGCAAGCAAGTGGTTCTTCCGCCACTACACCGTTGGGAGGTCGCTCGAAGTGCCAAATGGGCGTAAACGCTTGTTGGGAATGGCAGCCGTCGTGGCAGCGCTGGTGCTGCTGGTGGTCGCCATCGCGCTCATCTGCACACGCGAGATTCCGGCCGACCCAATCGAGTCGCCCGGCGATACGTTCGCCTCGCAAACCATGTATGTGTCGCCCCAAGGGCAGGAGGGCAGCTCCGAGGGTTCCGACGGCGACGACAACCAGCAGCAGCAAGACTCCAAGCAGTCGGACAAGCTCGACGAGAAGCTCGACCAGCTCGATACCGGATCGGGTACTTCTGGCGGCTCGAGCGGCACCGGCAACGGCGGCAGCGGCAATGGCGAAGGCCACGGCCAGAGCGACACCCCCACCAGCGCGGGCATTTCCACCAACATCGGCGAATTCGAGAGCCTGAGCACCAAGACCCGCGCTCCCAACCCGCTGGGCTTTAGCCCCAGCACCCGCAGCGGCTTCGACCAGAGCAACGACCTGCTGTGGTTCTACGCTGCTCCCAACAGCCTCACCCCCGACGGATACTCCGTGAAGGTCGAGTACTCCAGCTCGCTCACAGGGGGTTCCTTCATCGTTGCCGATGCCTCCGAGCACGACATGTACTCCATCAAGGTGCAGAAGAGCGATGGCGACAAGACCAACGTGCGCATGACGTTGATCACCCAGAGCGGCACCGCCACCAACATCGTGGCGAACTTCACCATCGAATACAACGGCCGCAAGGCGCCCACCATCGAGGTCAACCTCACTCAGGGCCAGGTTATCGAGACCGACAACTACGACCTGTACGTGAAGGCCTACGACTGCGACGGGTCCGCCATCTACAACGACAACGTGGAGGTGTACCTCGACGGCGAGAAGCAGCAGTCTTCGGGCGGCGACCCCATCCCGTACACGCTCGACGTGGCCAAGAACATGACTGGCGACGACACCGAGCACACGGTGGTGGTGAAGGCCACCGACTACAGCGCCGAGAAGGCCTCGACCACCCTCACATATCAGATCATCTACAGGCACGTGCCCTATGGAGCCGAAATTGGCACCGCATACATGACCATCGACGCCACCACCGTGGGACTCGATGTGGTGGACTCGTTCGAGGTCACGCTGCACAAGGGCTACCCGTTCGCCTACGACATGCTGCAGGCCATGGACTCGCGCGGATACGGCGTGGAGAGCAAGGGCCCCTCCGACAGCAGCGACCCGGAGAGCAGCGGGTGGAGCGACTTCTACCTCAGCAGGCTCTCGGGCAGCATGTTCTCGGGGCAGGATGTGCCCGAGAGGCTCTGGAACAAGATCCAGGACGACAAGATCAACCTCAGCGGCGTTTCGTCTTCCAACAGCCTGGGCGAGGTGGACTACACCTCGCTGTCGGGATGGATCTACGTGGTCAACGGCACCAGCTATGCCAAGAGCCTGGGCGGATACACCCCGGTGGACGGCGACAACGTGACGCTGATCTTCGAGATCGCCGGCGGCAAGGAAGTTGGCTACCCCACTCAGAGCGCCGGTGCGCTGTCGACCTACAACGCCACCTGGATCGGCGGCAAGGAGACCTTGAACTACAACCTCACGGTGTACCAGGTGGTCGAGGAGGCCACATGCACCTCCGAGGGCCGCGCACGCTGGGTCGACGCGACGGAGTACGAATACGACGAGGCCAACGGCACCGACACCATAAGCAAGTACGGCGGATGGGGCGACAGCCAGGGCGGTGCGCTCAACGAGCAATGGGTGACCATTCCCGTGACGGATCACAGCTGGGAAGTGGACTGGGGCAGGTGCATCGAGCCCACCGAGACCAAGGATGGCGTGAAGGCCTACTACTGCATGGTGTGCGGAACCACGAAGGAAGAAACCTGGCATTGGGAAGGGTAGGAAACACGCCGGCGCGATAGGCCGGTGGATATAGCGGCCGCAGCGAATGCGGCATCGGGGCTGAGACGGAGGCGCATGGCAACGCGAGCGCGCAAGCCGTACCAGCAGGGTGGCCCTGGACGCGAACTTCGACGCGCCAGGGCAGGAGACATAAGGAGAAGACGTGACCAACACGAAGCATGCCGCACGCCAGGCGGCATCGAAGATCGCGACCATGGCACTGGCAATCGTGCTGATGCTGGCGTTTGCGCTGCCGACCGCCGCGCCGGCGCTGGCGGCCGAATCGGCCGGATCCGCTCAAGATCCGACGCTGGCGATCCAGGACTGCATCTCTGGCATTCAAACCGACCTCGGGGTCAAGAGCACCAACGAGATCTTCGGATCCGACAAGCTCACCGTGGGCGACTCCACCAGCGACTGGCTGGCATTCGACCTCACCCGCGCGGGAGCCGGCGACGGCGCTTCCGCATACCTGGACGCCCTCAAGACCTACGTGACGCAGGCCTATTCAACCGATAGGAAGCTCGACCGTTCCAAGTCCACCGTGTGGGACCGCATGGCCATCGTGGCGAAGGCGCTGGGCGGCGACCCCACCTCCTTCGGCACCAGCAGCGATGGCAGCAAGATCGACCTCGTGGCCGACGGCACCTACAACTGGAGCCAGACCAGCGACCTGGGCGCGCAGGGTTCCAACGCATACATCTACGCGCTCACGGTCATCAACGCCACCGGCGTGCAGGTGCCCGACGATGCCAAGTACACGGTGGACGCCATCATCGATTCGCTGCTGGGCTACCAGGGCTCCGACGGAGGCTTCGGCCTCACGCAGGGCAGCAGCGGCGTGGACATCACCGCAATGGCGCTCGCGGCGCTGGCTCCGTATCAGGACGGCCGCTCCAAGGTGGTAGATGCCATCGACAAGGGCCTGGCTTACCTCTCCAACGTGCAGGGAGCCGACGGCACGTTCGCCAGCGACGGGGTGGTGACCTCGGAGTCGTCTTCCATGGTGATCATCGCGCTGTGCTCGTTGAACATCGACCCGCAGACCGACTCGCGCTTCGTAAAGCAGAGCGGCAACGCCTACAGCGCGTTGCTGTCGCACAAGCGCGCCGACGGCACCTTCTCTCACAACGATGCCGACGACATGACCCAGGTGGAGTACATGGCCACCGAGCAGGCAATGCGCGCGCTGCTGGCATACAGCGAGCTTAACGCCGGCGGCGACGGCAACGTGTACACCTGCGACATCACGCTCAACGTGGCCAGCGCAAGCGGATCGGCCGCGCAGTCGCCCATCCCGTGGATCATCGGGGGCGTGCTGGTGGGCGTGGTCGTGGTGATCGTGCTGGTGGTGGCCAGCACCCGCAAGGCACACAAGAGGAAAGACGCCGAGCAGCCCGCCGACAGCTCCGACGAGCACGGCGAGCAGTAGACGGCAGGCAGGCAAGCAGACAAGCAGTGCGCCGGCCCGAAGAGGCAACGCACTTGGAAATCAGGGAGATTCGAAAGATGGCAAACCAGAACGTGGAGAGGGCGCTGGCCGAGGTCGGCAAGGTAGTGCTGGGCAAAGACGAAGTGGTGAGGCGCGTGTTCATGGCCATTCTGGCCAAGGGCCATGTGCTACTGGAAGACGTGCCGGGCACCGGCAAGACCACGATGGCCCTCGCGTTTGCAAAGAGCCTGGGGCTGGACTACAAGCGCATCCAGTTCACGTCGGACACCATGCCGTCTGACGTAATCGGCTTCTCGGTGCTGGACAAGAAGACCGAGGAACTTGCCTACAAGCCCGGCGCCATCATGACCAACCTGCTGCTGGCGGACGAGATCAACAGGACCTCGGCCAAGACGCAGTCGGCTCTGCTGGAGGCCATGGAAGAGGCACGCGTGACCATCGACGGCGTTACGCGCCCGCTGCCCGAGCCCTTCGTGGTGCTGGCGACCGAGAACCCCACGGGTTCGGCCGGCACCCAGATGCTGCCCAACTCGCAGCTCGACCGCTTCATGGTGAAGCTCTCCATGGGCTACCCGGCGGTGGACGTGCAGGCCAGGATCATGAAGGACCGCCACGCCAAGAACCCGCTGGACAGCGTGGAGCCGGTGCTGAACAAGGAGCTGCTGAGCCAGATGATCGGCGAGGTGGCCGAGCTTCACATCGCCGACAGCATCTACGACTACATGTCCAGCCTGGTGGAGGCCACCCGTCACGAGGAGAACGTGGAGCTGGGCATGAGCCCGCGTGGCGCCATGGCGCTCATGCACATGTCGCAGGCCCACGCCTACGTGAACGGCAACGACCACGTGGAGCCCGAGGACGTGCTGGCGGTGTTTCCCAACGTATGCTCGCACAGGCTCATCCTCAACGCCAAGGCGCGCCTGAACGAGGTGACCGCCGACATGGTGGTGGAACAGATCACGGCCAAGGTGCCCATCCCGCAGCGCGAGATTGCCAACCCGCTTCGCGACCAGGATTAGGCGCTGTTGAAGTTGGCGAAGAGGATTCTCACATATATCGCATGGGCGGTGGCCGTGTGCGCCTGCGCCGTGGCGTTCGTGATGACGGGCAACGCGCTTGCCCTGTGGGTCGCGGCTATAGCGCTGGCGGTGCCGCCGCTCGGCTTCGTGGTGGCGCTCCTGGGCGCCGGCGGGGTGTCGCTCGAGCTGGAAGGCTCCACGTCGGCCTCCAAGGGTTCCGACGTGGTGTGCACGCTGGTCGCGCGCAACGGCTCGAACCTGCCGATGCCGCGCCTGGTGGTCGAGGTGGAGGTCGAGAACCTGCTCACCTTGCAGAAGTGCGTGGCCACCCCGGTGGTGTGCGCGGGCCCAAGGTCGGAGGTGCGGGTTCCCATCCACATCTCCAGCAGCACGTGCGGGCGCGTGGAATGCCGTATAGCGAACTGCAGGGTGGAAGAGCCCATGGGCATCTTGGGCCGCCGCGTGCAGCAGGGCGCCACGAGGCGACTGTCGATCATGCCCGACCTGCAGGACGCCTACCTGCGCAACGTGCTTTCGGCCGCGCCGCTTTCGGACACCGTAACGTATTCTCCCGACCGCAAGGGCTCCGACCTCTCGGAGGTGCGCGCCCTTCGGCAGTACGAGCCGGGTGACGAGATCAGGCGCATCCACTGGAAGCTCTCAAGCAAGATGGACGAGTACATAGTGAAGGAGCCGTCGCTGCCCCTGGACAACTCGATTCTGGTGTTCTGGGACAAGACGCTCTACGGAGTGGATGCCGACCCGCTGCGCGCCGACGCGATGGCCGAGGTGGTGCTGGCCATATGCGAGAGGCTGGTGCACGAGGGCATCCAGTTCAACGTGGCTTCCAACAACGTGATCGAGGGGCGCTGCACACGCGAGTACATCACCGACGAGGGCGACATATACGAGCTGATCGGTCACCTGATGTCCAGCCCGCTGGGCGTGGGCGAGTCGGGGGGCCTCGACCAGTACATGCTGATGTACGGGGGAGTCAACTGTTCGAGGCTCATCTACGTGTCGACGGGCCTGCCCCCTGCGGCATGCGACCTGGGCGGCGAGATAGACGTGATCGCCTTCGTGTGCGACGACGGCGACTCGCTCGAGATCGATGGCAGGTTTGCCAAGATTCACTTCAAGAGCGGTGCCGCATCTACCGCGCTCGCACTTGCGGAGGTGGTGTAGATGGCGAAGATGTTCGACGGCCTGCGCGGAGCGCGCGGCGACGAGGCGAGCCGCAGCGCAGACGCTGCGACCGCAGCTTCGACCGCGAACCGTGCGGAGTTCAGGGCCGAGCCTTCCACCGAGCGCTCGAGCGGGGCCGCGCTCGACCTCGTGCTCGCCATGGCGGTGTCGATGCTGCTCTTCGCGGGGTTGGCGGCCAGCTTGGGCGCGGCATGCTCCATGGAGTTCAACCCGGTCGTGGCCGCCGTGAGCGCCGTGGTGGCGCTGGCGGTTTCGTTCGTGTTTGCCCGCGAAGACGGGGGAGAGGGCGAGTTCAAGATCTCCATCGGGCTTGCAGTGGCCATCGTTGCGATAACGGCGGTGGGATGGGTCCTAGTCTCCGGCGGCGGCACGCAGGTGATCAACGGCTTCCTCTACACGCTGGGCACCCATACTTCCGACTACCAGCTGCCCTATGCCAGCGGCTCGCAGCTCGACCTCGTGGTGTTCTGCGCTCTGGCATCGGCTGCGATCTCGTATATGTGCGTGCAGCTCGCTCTGCACTCCAACGTGCTGGCCTGCATGCTCGTGACGCTGGCGATGTGCGTGCTGGTGGTAATGGGCCTCGTGCCTGCCAGCGCATGGCTCGTGGTGCTCGCCCTTGGAGTGGCCGGCGCGCTGTGCGTGGGCGGAATGCGCCGAGCCAACGTGCGCAGCGTGCGCGCCATGGCATCGGGCATAGCGGTTGCGGCCGCCTCTGCGCTGCTCGCCGTGGTGGTATCGCTCGTGGTGGCCGGCACCGGTGCCGTGAACACGTCGGGAGCAAGGACCTTCCTGCTCAACATCGCATATGCGATCCAGTACGGCGGGGCTAGCTATGCCATGCCGCTGGGGCAGCTCGACAACCTGGGCGCGCTGGCGGTGTCGGACAGGCCTGCGCTGGAGGTGGAGACCGAACAGGCGGACTGCAAGGAGTACCTGCGCGGCTTTACCGGCGAATCCTACGACGGGCAGAGCTGGAGCGGACTCGACGGCCAGACGGTGACCGACAACCAGGGGCTGTTCTACTGGCTCGGCGAAGACGGCTTCTCGTCGGTGTCGCAGCTGTCGACCGCGGCCGCCATGAGCAGCTACACCGACGAGGGCGCCACCTCGTTCACCATCACCCGCAACGGAGCCCGCGGCGACTACGCGTACATCCCGTACTCCTACCTGTCGGGTTCTAGCGAGAGCGGCAGCGGCGAGTCTGCCGTCTCGACCAACACCGACATGTCGACCGCGACCTCGAACGACAGCAAGACGAGCGTCATCGCCTCGACCTCTCTGCTGCGCAAGAGCTACAAGGTGCAGCAGCAGGTCCAGAACCAGCAGTCGTCGGCTTCGGGCTCGGCACGCGCGTATCTCGACGACGAGAGCGCCTACAGGGACTTCGTGTACAGCAGCTACCTCGACATTCCAGAGGAGACCAAGGCCACGATCGAGGAGCTGTTCGGCGAGCAGACCGAGTTCACGGCCGAGCAGGCCAAGGTGCTGGTGCAGCAGGAGCTGGAGTCGCAGGTGGAATACGACGACACCTGCACCACCAGCAACGGCGGCGAAGACTTCGTGACCTACTTCCTCACCCAGAGCAGGAAGGGCTACAGCGTGCACTACGCCACCGCGGCCACGATGCTCATGCGCTACTACGGCGTGCCCGCCCGCTACGTGGAGGGCTACGTGCTCAACACGTCGACGGCTACCGACGACAACTCCTACGAGGGCGGCAGCGGCACCGTGTACCAGCTCACCGAGAAGAACGCCCATGCCTGGGTGGAGTACTACCTCGACGGCGTGGGCTGGATCCCGTTCGACGTGACCCCCGGCTTCTACGACGTTTCGTTCTACGAACCCACCGACAACGTGCTGATGCAGGACGACGTCGTGGAATGGAGCGTGGGCGACTTCGACAGCGAGACCGAGTGGAGCTCGCAGCAGGAGCAGGATGCCAACAGCGTGGTAACGGTGGAGCTGCCCGACGAGTTCCGGTTCATGCTGTTCTGGTCGTTGCTGGGCTTGGCGATCGTGCTGGTGATCGCCGCCATCGCGCGCACCGTGCTCAAGCGGCGCAAGATGCACGAGTTCGTGGATGGCATGCGCACGGGCGACCTCCGACATGTGGTGGAAGCCGGCTTCGCCTATGGCGTGATGCTGGGCGAGAAGTGCCTCAAGCTCAAGTTCGACCCATGCGTGCCGTACCGCTCGCAGGGCAGCGTGGCCGAGGAGGGCAAGCTGTGCGGAGCGGATGCGTTCGCCGCGGCCGCCGATGCCAACTCGCGTGCGCTGTTCTCGCGCGAGGGGAGCGCTCTGGTGGAGGAGGACCGCACTGCTGTGGTGGCTTTCGTGGATGCCTGCTTCGAGGGATTGAATGCCAACACGGGCGTGTGGAACAAGTTCGTCAACCGCATCGTGCGCTGCATCTGGTAGTGCGGGCGAGCTGGAATTTCCCTCCCGATTCCGTACTTGGGTATGGGAATGGAATGCTGCATGTAGTAGTCTGTTTTGAAGGTTTTGAGTGCCTTTGAGGCATGATTATCGAGGCAGACTTTGGCGCGCCCCACGTGGGCGCGCATACATGTGGGAGGCGGTACCCGATATGACGGCACCCGTTACGCAGGACAATCACGCAACCAGCGAGGCACGCGGCACGACGGCCCGCGCCGAGGCGCGAAAGGCGCGTCGCAGCAGGCGAATGCTCTCGTTGGAGAAGGACGCACGCTCTTGCGAGCGCTGGCATCGCCGCACCCGCACGCGTTCTAGCAAGGGGATGCTCGTGGCGGTAGTCGCAGCTGTGGCCATCTCGATGCTGGCTGCCACCGCTTCTGCGATGGGCGCCGGCAAGGTCACCACGTCCGATTCTGCAGACCCGGTGGCCGGGCAGTTCATGGTGGCCGCCGTGGCTTCCGACGGGTCCTACTTGCTCGAGCCTTCCTTCGTCGAATACAAGGACAGCCAAACCGCCCAGGCCGCGCTCGAGGCTTCTCCCTACGAGTTCGAGTTCAACGGCACCACGCTTGCGTCCATCAAGGGGCAAAGCGGGATGTTCACCTACTACCACACCAAGGGAGACGGACCGCTCTCGGGTGTGGACGCGAGCGAGATCACGTCGCTCATCATCACCTGCAACTCCAACATGGGCAACCTGGGCGACGGGCACCTCAACCTCATGGATGCCATCGCCAGCTACGACGGTTCCAGCTCCAAGGGACTGCACAACTATCCCGATGCCGTGAACGCCCGCAAGTCCGCGCAGCAGGGACTTCCCACCGCGACCGACGACACGGCTTCGACGCTGGGCGCCAACCTCCAGAATGCAATCGACAAGTACAACGAGTACATCTCGGGGCAGACCTACGAGGTGACCTTCGACGTGACTTGCGGCGGCGAGGCCGCGTCGGCTTCGATCACCCTCACCGACGCTTACGGCAACGAGACCGTGGCCGTGAACGGCAAGGCTTCGGTGGTTGCGGGCACCTACACCTACGAGGCGATGGACGAGAGCGGCAAGAACGGCGTGAGGTGCACCAAGCTGGTGGTGGACGACAGCACGCCGGGCACTCCCGTGGCCGTGGCGCTGCCCGATAGCAACTGGTTCGGGTCGATCGACCTCAGGGTCAAGCAGGACAACAAGGCGAGCTGCCAGGTGGTTTCGGGAAGCACGGCGGAGCGGCAGGTCACCTTCGCGGTGCCCGATGCCGCGAATCCCACGAACGACGTCTTCGTGTATGCGACTGCCAGCGACGAGGTCAAGAAGGACGAGAACTACAAGAACAGCTACAGGCTCTATGCGCTCTACACCGGCGCCAACGGCAACGACTACACCGAGTACAACGACTACAAGAACTACATTGCGTTTGGATCGGAGTCGTATTCGTCGGAGTCGTATTCGCCGCAGTACATGGTGGGTCAGAGCCTCGACGACAACTCGGTGAGGTTCGAGATCAAGCACGTGCTGAGCGACGATGTCTACCAGGTCGAGGCCTGCGATGCGCAGATCGTGCGCTGTCCCACGCTCGGCTCGCTTTCGGCCCAGGCCGACGGGCTCGAGTGCGTTTCGGGATTCGCGCCCTTCACGGCTTCGTACGACGTGGTCACGTCGTCGTCGACCCTCACGGTAAAGCCGCAGGGCTTCGTAGATGGCGGCGACTATTCCTACACCGTAGCGGGCACGACTGTGGGCGAGAACGGATCGGTGGATGTGCAGATTCCCGATTCTGCCTACAACGAGCCATACAAGGTGGAGGTGGAGGTGTCGTTGGGCAATGGCACATCCAAGACCTACACGCTCAACGTTACGCGCAAGGACGCGCAGACCGTGACGCTCACGCATGATTCCGATGTGAGCGTGGAGGTGTACAACGCGGCGGGCAGCCAGGTCGTTCCAGTGTCGAGCGGATCTGCCTCGACCACGTACAACCTCATCGACGGACAGAGCTACTCCTACGTGGCCACCAAGAGCACCTACTATCACTCGAGCGAGAGCTTCGTGGCCAGCGCCAACGGCTTGGTTGCCGTGGCCACTCCGCATACCAGCTCGATAACGGAAGAGATCAACGTCGGGCGCTCCACTCTCTTCCCGAATAAGGAAAATCCCCCGGCCGACGACAAGGCGTCCTACGACAAGGTGGCCTATACGGATAACTCGGCAACATATTCCGCTGCCGATTCCGATTCGATTGCCTATCTGCTCGTAAGGCCGTCCGACACAAAGAACGGCGTGCGCGTGGTGGCCGACTACAAGTCGTGGAGCGACGGCTCGACCAGACAGTTCGACGAGGCATCCTACTACAAGGAGGATAGCCACGCGTACTACAAAACGCAGTACATCGCTTCGAGCATCACCGACTTCATCCGTCCCGGCGGGTACGGCAATTCCACCACGCTGCATATCTACGAGGGGTCCAGCGCTCCCAAGAGCGGTCCCGAGTACTACCAAGACTACGCGATTTCGATACAGAGGACGCTATCGCTTGCCAGCATGTACGTGAGCAGCGACACCGCAAGCGTGACCATGGCGCAGACCGACACCTATGGGACCGGCGATCCCAACACCAACTTCGATGCCAAGGTGCTCGACTACACCGTGGGCGTGCCGCAGGGCACCGAGTCGCTGGACGTGAGGTACGCGTTCGTGCAGCCCCACAACGCCACCGATGTGTCTGCCGGGGGCTACCATGGCACGCTTGCGGGCGAGACCATGGACTTCTCAACATCTTCGGTGAAGCAGACCATCACGCTCGATCCCACGCAGGAAAAGCAGGTCTTCGAGCTGAAGGTCACGCACGACGACGCTGCGTCGACCCCGCAGACCTACATCATCAGGGTCAACCAGCTGCCCACGGCCACGGTGTCGTTCGAGGTGTCGC
>CAVFRF010000075.1:0-26939 GCA_963624975.1 Bacteroidaceae bacterium | reverse complement strand
ATTCTTGTCAAGTCGACCCTCGACGGCCTTCGGGGCGACACCGCTGCAGCTACGCCTGGCGCACCTTCGAGCGGCCCACCTTGCGGGCACGCTTGGCCTCGTACATGCGGGCGTCGGCGCGACGCTTCACGTCCTCGATGTCGCTGGTCGCGGGGTCGAACTCGGCGTACCCCACCGAGACCGTGGGCATGTACGGCATGTACAGTCGCACCTCGTCCAAGCGGCGGTCGAAGTCGTAGTTGAGGCCCTCGACCTCCTTGGCCGTGGCGTACACGATGGCACTGAACTCGTCGCCGCCTATGCGGTAGCAGCTGCCGTTCTTGCCGTAAACGTCGAAGATCGCCCGGCCGATGTGCGCCAGCACCTTGTCGCCCACGTCGTGTCCACGCGAATCGTTGACGTCCTTGAAGTCGTCGGTATCGAAGAACACCACCACCGCGGGCCTCGACAGCAGCTGCATGGTGCTGTCGTAGCTGTAGCGGTTGAGCATGCGGGTGAGCGAGTCGGTCTGCTGGATGATGCCGCAGTAGAAGATGTAGAACAGCACGCCTGCCACCGAGAGCGCGATCCAGGTCACGCGGGCGTTGCCCATGGCCATCTGTACGAACACGCCGGTGAAGGCGAACGCCAGGATCGTCCACGGCAGGTAGCGGTTGCGCGCTTGGAAGCGCTTCATGCCGCGCTTGGTCTCAACCAGCAGGTACACCGCGCTGAGCAGATAGGCCACGATGTACACGATATAGAGCGGTCCGTGCCGGTAGACACCGCCGGCATCCACGTAGAACACCAGCCCGAACGGCATGAGCACGAACTCCAGCGCTGCGTGCGCGAGCAGCATCCCGTTGGCGTAGCGCACGTGCTTCTCGTCCTTGCCCTTCGTGAAGATGGTGGCGTAGAAAACCGCCAGCGCAGGCGCGATCGAGAACTCGAGCGCCTTGATGAGCATGATCGCATAGCTCGCGTTGCCGCCCTGGCCGTCGAGCATCTTTGCGCCCCACTCGAGTACGCTGCCGGCGACCACGCCCGCGAATAGCATGAGGAAAAGCCTGCGCTTCTCGGCAGGCAGGGTCACGTTGTTTCTCACGACGACCACCATTATGCAGCTGATGAAGCAGCTAAGCGCTATCACAGCCGTGTAATACGCAAAGTCCATGAGCTGGGCGTTCCAATCTGTTGCAAATTGGCTCCGGCGCGCCATGCGCCGTGCTCGGCGTTTGCGAAAATATGGCAAACTTTTTTGAAAATCTTACCTATCGTATCACCTTTTGGGTGCTCAATCTTGAGGCGACATGGTGCTTGAATGTAAATTCCACGATAAATATTGCCGCATAAACGGCGTTTGCGCCGGTTGATAGCCAATTTGCTGCACAACACGCATGAATGGCGGCGCAAGCTGCAACCGGGATTTGGCCAGCGGACAGTCGGCCAAGGCATGTTCGCGGTCGCACTGCCGTTGCGACGCATGTGCGCTTGCAGCCGCGCTGCCGACGTGATGCAGGCCACTCGTCTCGTCAAGCCGGCGCGTGTTTGGGCTACAATTGCGTGGATAGTTTTGTTGCGGGGAAGGGGAGCCTCCAGATGCTGTTCGAACACGGTTGCGAGAAGGAGCATGCCAGCGGCATTGCAAGCTACGACGTAGATAGCGCTGGCTCGGCGCGCGGCAACGCAGCCCGCGAAAGCGCGGCGGCCGCTCGCGGCTGCACCGCAAGCCGCATACGCACGAACACCGCGGGCAAGCGTGTGGCCAACGTCGTGCTCTCGGCCGTGCTCGTCGCTTCGTTCGCGCTCTCCGCTCCCGCAGCGGCGCTCGCAAGCAGCAGCAGCGAGCAGGACGCCGTGGACGCCTGGCTCGACGCTGCCGAGACCTCGCTCAACGACCCGAGCTACGAGACGTTCTCCTATGCGTATGCCAGCGACGAGGCCGAGGCCGCGGCGATCGACAGCGGCAGCGCCACCACGGCGAGCACTCTCCCCGACAGCTTCGACCTGCGCACGCGCGGCGTGGTAACCCCCGTCAAGCAGCAGGATCCGTGGGGCACGTGCTGGGGCTTCTCGGCCATTGCGGCCGCGGAAACCAGCATCCTCTCCGAATCTGGCAAGACCTACGAGCAGACCGGCCTCGACCTGTCGGAGCGCCAGCTGGCGTGGTTTACCTTCTCGCAGACGCAGGAGAAATACGTCGGCGCGGCGCAGGCCGGCGAGGGTTTCAACAACACCTCCAAGGACCCCAATTTCGGCCTGAACCTCGGCGGTTTCGAGCTGTACGCAAGCTCCATATTCGCCTCGGGCATAGGCCCCCTGCTGGAGAAGACGATCCCATACCAGAACGAAGAGGGCATCAGGCAATGCACGGTCACGCGCACTCTGGACGACGGGACCCAGGACGTTACGGAAGAGTACCTCACCGCCGCCGAAGTCGAGCAGCTTAAGTCGCAGGGCGCTACCGTGCAGGAACTCAAGTGGGCGGGCAACTACTTCAAGATGTCCGACGACGGCCAGTACACCACGAACTACACCACGTGGAAGGTCGACGATTCGCTGTGGAACCAGTCGATTTTGGAGCTGGAGCACGGCTACATCTTGCCCGAGCCGCGCAAGTTCGACGACTACGGCCAGTACATCGGGATCGACGACAACGCCATCAACGCCATCAAGCAGCAGATGAGCGAATACGGACGCGCCATTTCGGTTTACTACAACTCCAACGCCATCTACACGAAGTACCCCTCCGGACCCAACGAGCCGTGCACCCACTACGCCTACGAAACCGTGGGCACCAACCACGTGGTGACCATCGTGGGATGGGACGACAACTTCTCGCGCGGCAACTTCGCCGACGACTCCGGGCACACGCCCGAGGGCGACGGCGCCTGGCTGGTCAAGAACAGCTGGGGCGCCCAGACCAACGGCTTCCCCAACAGCGGCACGTGGGGAACCACCGACGCGGAGGGCTACAACACCGGGTACTTCTGGCTGTCGTACTACGACAGGTCGGCTGCCAGCTTCGAGTCGTTCGACTTCGACCTCAACTCGTATGGCGACAGCGACGAGTACCTCATCGACCAGTACGACTACCTGGCCCAGCGCGGCGTGATCTCGAAGGGCTACAAGCAGAAGGTGAGCACGGCCAACATCTTCAAGGCCGACGAGGATCGTGCGGTGCGCACGCTCTCGTGCCAGACCTACAAGCCCAACACCACGGTGACCTACGAGGTCTACCTGCTGAGCGACGACGCGAAGAATCCCACCGATGCCAGCGCGCCGGTGCTCACCAAGGAGGTCGAGTACGCGTACGGCGGGTACCACCGCACCACGCTCGACGAAGCGGACTGGATCGCCATGCGCGAGGGGCAGCGCTACTCGGTGGTGGTCACGCAGAAGTGCGCCGACGACGGCAAGTACTACATGGGCGTGGGCTACAACGAAACCAGGCCCTCCGACAAGGAGATAGAGGCCAACCGCACCGCCAAGAAGGAAGAGATCGAGCGGCAGATGCTCAACCAGTACGCCAGCGAGTACCTGGAGAAGTACATCGGCGAGGGCATGTCCTACGAGGAGGCCCAGGCCAAGGCCGAGGCAGATGCCAAGGCGAAGGTGGCGACATCGGAGGTGCAGGAGAAGATCAACGCCAACGTGGAGGAAGCGCTGGACACGCTGCTGCACTGCTACTTCGTGGCCAAGGTCAACGATGGCGAGAGCTGGACCACCGCTCCGCAGAGCACCTCGGAAGACGAGGAGGACCAGGGCGAGGGAAAGGGCTCGACTGGCGATGAAGCCGCCGCGGCGGGCGAGGCCGTCGTGCAGAACGACCCGTCGGACCTCGACGACGGCGACGAGCCTGCTGGCACTGGCGAGTGGGTCGACTGGACCGTGGCGCGCAAGGCTGTCGACTACAGCTACGGCGACGTGGTGACCGACAACTTCTCGATCAAGGCGTTCGCCGAGATCCGCGACTGGGCCTCCGTGGAGTCGCTTGACGAGCTGAAGGCGCGGATCGCCGAGGCCAAGGCGGCGCTCGACGCGGCGCAGATCAGCGCCGACGGCACCGACGTGGCCGAGGGCCAGACGTGGATGACGCAGGACGAGCACGACGCGCTGGCCGCGGCGATCGAGGCTGCCGAAGAGCAGATGGAGCTGGCGGGCGAGGGCTACGCCACGACGCTCGCGTCCACGACGCCCGCGCAGCAGGCGGTGGACGACGCGCTGTCCGCGCTCACGTGGGATGCGAAGCCGGGCACGATGGCGACGGCCGATGGCGGCGACGCGCAGGGCAACGCCGCCACCAAGGGCAAGCTTGCCAAGACCGGCGACCCCGCCGCGCTCGTGCTGGCCATAGCGCTGGGAGCCGCAGCATGCGGAGCAGCCGCACTCGCGGCACGCCGTAAGCGCGAAAGATTTTAGGCAAAATCGCTGTATAAGGTAGTCAAGCGCGTTCAAGTTTCGTAGCGTTTTTTCGGCAACTACACCGCACTACCTTGTTTGACAGTTCCAGCATGCAAAATTTGCCACTCTAGCGGCGGTTTTGCGCGAGTAGCACAGCTCGGCAAACTTACAACATATTGGAAACATTCAAGTAGTAATCTCACTGTGTGTGCGAATTGGCTACACCCGCGAAAAGGTAGCGGGCGGCACACGGTGAGGGTGATTTGAATGAACGAGAAACGAAGCGCAAACTCCGGTCTCCTGTCGCCTGCCGGCAGGATCTTCAACGTGGCAATGGCGTTGGTGTTTGCACTATCGCTTTGCCCGGCGACGGCGTTGGCCGACACCGCGAGCGACGACGGCACTTCGGCGCAGGAGGAAGCGCTGGCCGATGTGGAGTCGGTGGAGGAATTCGCCAAATCGCAGGTGGACCAGAACCTCGTGGAAAACGAGGATGCCAGCGACGAGGCCGCCACGGCGGAGGACTCGGCAACCGTATCGGACGACTCGACCGACGAAGACGCCGAGGACGACTCGGAGGTCGTGGACGTAACCAAGATCGAGTCGGGCGCGAGCATGTCCGAGATCGAGAACGCCCTCATGGGCACCGACGCCCCCGCGGGCTTCTCGCAGGCGCAGGCGGCGCAGTCCGGACCCTACAACAACACCGGCCAGAACGCCGTGCTCAAGAACCCGATGATGGAGCTTGGCCTCATCCAGAGCTGGAACGGCAAGTCGAGCGTGATCGGCTTCAACACCTACGACTCCGAGGCGAGCTACGACACCAACGACTCGCAGTACTACGCGAAGTCGGCCGTGGGCCTCAACGGCTATATCACCGACGAGACCTACAACGGCGCCGACGTTTCCAGCAGCAACGGCACCTACCACTCCAACTTCAAGGAAGCCACCAACTTCGACAGCGACAACAACGTGAGCTACTCGCTCATCAGGGCCGTGGCCTTCAGTCCCAAGTCGGACAGCACCAGGGACGACTGCGTGGCCTATGTGGCGCTCGACCCGCAGAACGCCGACCAGGCCAAGGTCGTGACCTGGATGTATGACTACGCCAACAAGAAGCGCTCGCAGGTCATCGAGCTGGGAACCCTCAAATGGGAGGACATCGAGGACGAGGCCTATGGACATGAGATGCTCAACTTCATGAGCATCACTGCGGGCGACTACTACGGCACGGGCCAGGATTCCGTGGTGGTGTACTATCCGGGCGCCGGCTCGGGCAATTCGGGCGACACCGGCCTAGTGGAAATCAAGTGGACCCGAGACAGCACGTCGGGCGCCTACTCCTACGACAAGAGCAACCTCTCGAGCAGCCTCGTCCACCCGCTCTACTCCAACAGCTGGCAGACCAGCAACAACATCTACAACAAGCTGGCGTGCACGCTGGACTCCGGGGACTTCAACGGCGACGACGTGGAGGACCTCGCGGTGATCACCAACGTGTCGGAGGTCAGCGACTACGAGAAGAGCGACATGCGCAAGTACGTGCCGTACCTGGCGGTCTCGATGGGCGTGAAGAACGGCAACATGGGCACGGTGATAGCTGGCAACGATTCGTCGGGCACCTACGTGGAGCATGCCGACGATTCCGGCGACCACGATAACGACGGCTATACCTACTGGACGTTCATGCGCAACCCGGGGCTGTCGGTGGGAGATGCCGACGGCGACGGCATCCAGGAGATCGCCGTGGCGGGCTCGCGTGCAACCCAGAGGGGCGCCAACAAGAACAAGAGCGCCTCGGCCGTGAACGACAGCAGCTCGCCGTGGTACGAGCAGAACTACTACTGTCATGCGGTGGGCGTGTACAAGATCAACGCGGGATCGCTGGCCGAGCAGTCGTGGGACAAGAACCTGGCGTCTACCGACTACTTTACCGGCGGCACATATAGCGGCGACAGAATGCTGCCCCGTTCGGGAGTGGAGTTCGTGGCCATCAACGGCGAGGGCAATCCCGAGAACCTGTTCGTGGACGGCGCGTTGTACACGTTCGTGTCTGGCGGCTGCTCCATCGACACCAGCAACGTCTACCGTGCCGAGTACTTCGACCACACCGACGGAGGAGTGGAGAGCCACCCCGCGACCAACACCTACATCCAGTCGGTGGTGGCGGGCAACTTCGACGACAACGCCGCGGGGCGCGAGCAGCTCATGATCCTCACCGGCTACAAGACCAGGTGGCATCACAACGACTCGGGCGGTATCGTCACGATCGGCGGCGTGTACGAAGACTACACGGATTCCGATGGGCAGATGAGCTACAACAACGCCGCGGCCTTCTACAGCACCAATATGTATAACAAGCCGGCCTACACGTGCGTCGACGAAGACAGCGACGTGAAGGACAGGTACAGCGCCGAGCTGGTGGCGCTCGACTACGACCAGGACGGCATCGAGCTGGAGTACAGCGGCTTGTCGTACGGATACTCCGACGTGCAGGTGGAGGCCGTGATCCAGTCGGCTCCCACGTTCACGGCGCTGGGGCAGCACCATGGCACCACGAGCTACAGGATCGCGTCGGGCTACACCACCAAGAACTCGACCACCAACGTGTACTCCGCTTCGGCGGGCGTGTCGTTTAGCTGGTCCGTCTCGACTGGCGGCGGCGGTGGCGGCGGTGGCGGCGACGGCGGCGACGTGGACGTTCCCGACGGCGGCGACGTCGAAGTTCCCGAGGGCGGCGAAGCGGCTGCGGCAGAAGACGAGGCAGAGGCCGACACGGCGGCCATTACCGGCGGCGGCATCTCGGTCAAGGCGGGCTGGGTCGGCAACTGGACCAAGTCGTACACCAACTCGCTCTCGAAGTCGTTCAGCGCCACGTTCACCGCATCTTACGACAGCACCGTGGTGGTGAGGCGCATCCCGCAGTATTGCTACACCTACAAGGTCAAGAACGCTGGAAGCGCTACGGGTCTGGGCAACGTGGACAAGTTCGCGGTGATCCAGAACCAGGCACCTACCTACATCCAGATGTCGATAAAGGACTACAACGACTTCGTCGACACCTACAACCAGAAGACGGAGCAGCAGCGCCTCAACAACTCCGAGAACACCAAGCCGATCAAGCTCGTGAGGATAGAGGACTCGTCGCTCACCAAGAGCGATGACAACCCGTATTGGTACAGCAGCGCCCTGGGCGGCGTGGGCATCTTGAACACCGACACCTATGTTGGCGACGACACGACGGGTTCGGGCAACTTTACCAAGACCCCCACTTGGGTGACCATGGGGTACGGCGAAGGAAGCACATCGGTGGGGCTCACCACGGTAACGGGCACAGACAGCTTATATTCGTGGGCGAACGGAGTGAGCGTAGCGTTAGATGCCAACCTGGAGCTGGCCAAATCGTTCAAGGTAGGCGTGTACGGGTCGTTCGCCTACCAACATGGCGGCTCCGAGGCAACCGGCACCACCAAGGAAAAGACGCTCTCGACCACGGTGTGGAACCTGTCGAAAGACGAGATAACCGCCAAGAACGCGGTGTCGGAAGACACCGTGGGAGCCTACTCGTTCCAGTGGGCCTTCGCGATCGGCGACATCAAGGTGGGCACGCAAGACGAGACGACGAATGGAGGCGCCAGCACTACCACGGGGGACTCCACGGCCGTGTATGCGCCGCTGCTTCACCATATATTGACCAACGTGAAGTCGGCGCCCAAGCCGCCCACGCTCGTGTCGCGCGAGGTGGGCAAGAGCGGCACCACTGGCGAGAACACTGTGAAGCTCACCTGGTCGCTGGAAGTGCAGGACGAGACCGACCGCAAGTTCTACACCGCCAACAAAGCCAAGTACAACATCTACGTGCGCGACGAGTCGGCTGGAAGCAGCTGGATGAAGGTCAACGACACGCCCCTCACTTCGAGCGACGTGACGGTCAACGCAGATGGCACGGTTAGCTATACGGTCGAAGCCACAGGCACCAAAGACGGCGACATGCTGTCCTACGCGATTCGCCTCATCGGCGTGAACGACGACGGCACCGACACGGTGGAGAGCGTGAACTCCAACACGATGTCCGCGATCTTCGTGTCGGGCACCGCGGGCAAGTCGGCCTACCAGATCGCCCAGGACGAGGGATTCGAGGGCACCGTGACCGAGTGGCTCGAATCCCTGAAGGGCTCCGACGGCAAGTCGGCCTATCAGATCGCGAAGGATACCGGCAAGTATTCGGGCACCGAGGCCGAATGGCTGGAGTCGCTGGTGGGCAAGAAGGGCGATACCGGCGAGTCGGCATTCGACCTCGCGCGCAGGTACGGCTTCGATGGCACCGAGCAGGAGTGGCTGGCCTCGCTGTATGGCGAGAACGGCAAGTCGGCTTATCAGCTGGCCCAAGACGAGGGCTTCGAGGGAAGCCTGAGCGACTGGCTGGCTAGCCTGCGCGGCAAGTCGGCATACGACCTCTTCGTGGATTCGGTGAGCACCGACAAGGAGATAAGCATCGACGAGTTTCGCCAGATGAGCGGCGACACGTGGTACCAGAAGTATGTGAACGCCCTGGCCAAGACCAGCGAGTCGTGCGAGAAGGCGATAACGCCCCTATCCGAAGCGGACTTCGAGCAGGCCTGCAACGACAAGGGCAACGCCTACGCCGTGTACGAGAGCTGGCTCAAGGCGTTCATGGAACAGGTGCTCTGCAAAGACCTGACCGACGAGCAGGTCAAGATGGTCGAGGATGTGGTGTACGCCGACCACCAGAGCCAGTTCGAGGCGCTCACCTCCGAATGCACGACCTCGGAGGACTATGCCAAGGTGTGCATAGACCAGATCAACTCGCAGCTGGGCGATCTGTTCAGGGACAGAAACGACTACACCTGGAACGGCATTAGCTGGGATTCGATCAAGGACACCGCCACCTCGCTGTGGGTGCAGTGCATCGACGACCTCAACAGCTACAGCGTGTACGAAGACACCGTATCCAGCAAGGACAACAACCCCAACATCGTGGATGAGACAACGTGGATGAGCAGCCTCAAGGGCGAAGACGGCCAGGACGGCAAGGACGGCCAGGACGGCGAAGATGGCAAGTCGGCCTACGACATCGCGGTGGAGAAGGGCTTCGAGGGCGACGAGAAGGCGTGGCTAGAGAGCCTCAAGGGCAAGGACGGCAAGTCGGCCTACCAGATAGCGGTGGACTCCGGGCAGTTCGATGGCACCGAGACCGAATGGCTGCAGTCGCTCGTGGGCGCCACCGGATCGACCGGCAAGTCGGCCTACGACATCGCGCGCGACAACGGCTTCGACGGCACGTCCGACGAGTGGCTGTCGTCTCTCAAGGGCGACACCGGACAGTCGGCCTTCGACCTTGCCAAGGAGAAGGGCTACACCGGCACCGAGGAAGAGTGGCTGTCGAGCCTCAAGGGCTCCGACGGCAAGTCGGCTTACCAGATAGCGGTGGACTCCGGGCAGTTCGTCGGCAGCGAAACCGAGTGGCTGCAGTCGCTGGTGGGCAAGACCGGTTCGGAGGGCAAGTCGGCCTACGACATCGCGGTTGAGAAGGGCTACAAGGGCGATGAGAAGTCGTGGCTCAGCTCGCTCTACGGCGAAGACGGACTCTCCGCCTATCAGCTTGCGCAGGTCGATGGCTTCGAGGGCACCGAGCAGGAATGGCTAGAGAGCCTCAAGGGCAAGGACGGCAAGTCGGCCTACCAGATCGCGCTGGACTACGGATACGTGGGCACCGAGACCGAGTGGCTCGCCAGCCTGGTGGGCGCCTCGGGCAGCGATGGCTCTGCCGGCATCAACGGCAAGTCGGCCTACGAGATCGCCGTGGACAACGGCTTCGTGGGCACGCAGGAAGAGTGGCTCAACTCGCTGGTGGGCCAGACCGGCTCGACTGGAGCGACGGGTGCCACAGGCTCCACAGGTTCGACAGGCTCGACAGGTGCCAGCGGCTCTGCGGGGGCCAGCGGCTCTGCGGGCGCGTCCGGCAGCTCTGGCAGCTCGGGTTCGAGCGGCTCGACTGGAGACACCGGCAGCACGGGACGCGGAGTGTCGTCGGTGCAGGTGGGCGACGACGGCCACCTCGTGGTCACGTACAGCGACGGCACCACGCAAGATGCCGGCGTGGTCACGGCGCTGGGCTACACCGGCCACGACCCGCTGGTGTTCGTGGCGCTGGGCGTGGGATGCGGATCGCTTCTGATCAACGGCCTGCTGGCCTACGCGCTGTTCAGCCTCAAGAAGCGCGTACAGGAGCTGTCCGACAGGATGGCCGCTCTGTAGGCGCAAAGCATGCACGAGCTGTGAATGAGAGCCGGAGGGGAGTGCAATTCCCCTCCGGCTCTCCAGCATTTTGTGGTAAGTTCGATTTCGAGCATGTTGACGCAGACGCAAAACGCAAACGCGGGCTTTGCCCGGCCTTCTGCGGGTCGGGCTTTCGATCGAAAGGAATCGCTTATGAAGAAGACGACCATCGGAGCCATCGCGGCGCTGGGAGCTGCAGCTGCCGCCGCCATAGCCGTGCCGGCAGCCACGATCGCGCACCCGCGCAAGCGCACCGTCGACACCATCGAGAAGCTCACCCAGTACGACGATGGCTACAACCTCTACAGCATGGAGGTACTTTACGACTACGACCTCGATGCCGTGATCGCCAGAGGTATCCACGACGACCAGTCGATGATCGACGCGATGCTCAGGGAGGCGCTGCCCATGGTGCCGGTAAAGGTGGAGCCGCCCAACTTCGGCTGCACCGCGTTTACCATGGCCGAGGAGGGCAACGGGGTGCTGATGGGCCGCAACTACGACTTCGCATACGACTCGTCGGCGCTGCTCACATATTGCGCGCCCAAGGGCGGCTACAGGTCGGTTGGCACGGTGGCACTCGACGACATCTCGGCCAATGCGCCCGAAGAGTCGCTGACCAAGAAACTCTCCTGCCTGCTGGCACCCTTCGTGTGCATCGACGGCATGAACGAGAAGGGCGTTTCCATCGCGATTCTCACCCTCGACAGCGAGCCGGTGCATCACGACACCGGCAAGCCGACCCTGCCGGCATCGCTGGTGGTTCGCCTCGTGCTCGACCGCGCAGCCACCACCGCAGAGGCCGTGGATCTGCTGCGGGGCTACGACATGCTGGCCTCCAGTGGGCGCGACTACCACTTCTACATCACCGATGCCTCGGGCGACGGGCGCGTCGTGGAGTTCGACTGCGACTCCGAAGCGCGCGAGCTTGTGGCCACGCCCACGCCGGCGACCACCAACTTCTACGTGATGTACAAGGACAAGGTGCTGCCGCATCAGAAGAACGGCGCGTACGGTCACGGCCGCGAGCGCTACGACGCGGTGCTGGACGTGATGGAGAGGGAGCGCGGCAACTTCGGCGAAGGTGCCGCATGGGATGCGCTCGTTGCTGCATCGCAGGACCCCAAGCCCGGGGACATCACCAGCAACACGCAATGGTCGATTGTGTACGACAACCAGAACCTCACCGCCCAGATAGCCATCCGCCGCAATTGGGAGGACGTGTTCAATTACGGCGTGGATTATTAGGATCCGCTGGCAGCCAGTGCAGATGCCAAAAGAAGAGGGGCCGCGTTCGTTTGAACGTGGCCCCTCTTTGGCTTTCTATGTGCTTGCTAGAAGCTATGCCCTGCGGCGGCGGGCAATTGCGATGCCTGCAACTGCGACAGATGCCATCGCGAACATGCCGGCGAACAGCGCGACGTTGGAGTCGGCGGTCTTTGCCAGCGTGGACTTGGTGGCCGTCTTGTCGCTGGTCTTCTTGTTGTTGTCCTCTTCCTTCGTGGGATCGTCGGGAGTGGTCTGCTGCTCGTGCTTCACGATCTGGTCGGAAGCCACGGCACTCTTTGCCACCGAATTCCACTGGTCCTTAGAGGGGCCGATGAGCGAGGGATATGTCTCCCATGCGAATCCGAAGGCATCGCCGTCCTTGATCACGTCGCTCTTGGTGCAATCTGTCGCGCCCGAAGCGTACGTGCCGTTCTTGTAGTTGGCCCAGTACGTCGAGTTATCGGATGCATTGGTGAGCACCGTGCCGTCTGCAAGCGTGACGGAATAGAGATACTCTCCCATTCCAGTGTCCTTGAAGCTGTAGTCGGAGATGTCCTTTGCGTTCTTTGCAGCTTCGAAAAGGTCGCCCAGAGTCTTGCCGCTGTCGGTCTCGAAGTTGTAGTAAAGATTCACGACAGCGTTGGGGCCGGTGTAGCTGCTAACGCCCTGGACCAAGGTGAAGGTAACGGAGCCGCTGCCGCCCTTGCCAATCATGCCCGTGCTCTGCTTGGAGTTATGCGCCAGCGTGTTCCACTGATCCGTAGAAGGTCCAACGAGCGAGGGATATGTCTCCCATGCGAATCCGAAGGCGTCGCCGTCCTTGAGCAGGTCGCCCTCGGTGCAGTCGGTCTCGCCCTGAGCATAATCGCCGTTCTTGTAGTTGGCCCAGTACGTGGACAAATCGGCAGCGTTGGCAAGCTCGGTGCCATCGGCCAGCGTGATGGAGCTGAGATAGCTGCCATAACCGGAGTCGGCGAACTTGTAATCCTTGATGTCGCCGGCCTCCTTGGCTGCGGCGAACAGGTCGCCAAGCGTGGCTCCCTCTTCGAACTTGTAGCTCTTGTTCACCAGAGTGTTGACTCCGGTCCACTCGCTAACGCCCTTCACGACGGTGAAGGTCACGGTGCCAGCGGTGTTGTCGTCGGAAGCGATGTCTTCGGCGCCAAAGGCCATCGAAGGCATGAGTCCTACGGCGAGCACCATGACCATCAGCACTGCGAAGATACGCTGTGCCAGGGTCTGGCGTGCGGAACTGTCCTGCATTGCGGTACCCCTTTCAAACTGATTTTGCGAAGCTGCTGCCCACAGCTTCAAACTGCCTTTCCAAACACAAGTCTGGAAATTATAGCATCTTTAAGACATCTAGCTGCTGGAAAGCGCAAATTGGCTACTTGGCCTCGGCTGTTGCAACGTCCGTCTGGTCGACATCGCCCTCCGAGGCGCCTGCCTCGCGGGTCTCTTCGCGCTCGATCATGCCCGCCACGATGTTGGCGTAGATGGCGCCCGAGATGTTGTGCCACACGCTGAACACGGCTCCGGGTACGGCGGCCATCGGGTACATCGCGAAGTGCGTGGCCGCAAGCGAGGTGGCAAGGCCCGAGTTCTGCATACCCACCTCGATGGACACGGTGTGCATCTGCGCGCGCGAAAGCCCCATCATGCGTCCTGCGAAGTAGCCCAGCGCAAGACCGCACAGGTTGTGGAGCACCACCACGCCGATCACGAGCCAGCCCACGTTCACGAGAGCCGCAGCGCTGGAGGCCACCACTGCCATGATGGTGATCACGATGGCCACCACCGACACCAGGGGCAGAACCGTGGCAAGCTTGCGGGTGAGCTTGGGGGCCACCGCGTTGATGATGAAGCCCAGCACGATGGGCACCAGCACCACCTGCACGATGGAAGTGAGCATGCTGGCATACGACACGTCGATGGATTCGCCGGCAAGCAGCAGCACCAGCATGGGCGTGACCACCGGAGCCAGGATGGTGGTGCACGAGGTCATGCCCACCGACAGCGCCACGTCGCCCTTGGCCAGGTAGGTGATCACGTTGGAAGCCGTGCCGCCGGGGCAGCAGCCCACCAGGATCACGCCCACGGCAAGCTCGGTGGGCAGCTGGAACACCTGGCACAGCGCCCATGCCAGAAACGGCATGATGATGAACTGCGACAAGATGCCCACGATTACGGCCTTGGGCTTGGTGAACACCACCTTGAAATCTTCGAAGCTCAGCGTCATGCCCATGCCGAACATCACGATGCCCAGGAGCGGGTTGATCCAGCTGGTGGGCAGCACCGCATGCACGAAGTCGCCTGCGGCGATGGCCACGATGCCTCCCAGCACCGCGAACGCGGCCATCCATTTGGACGCAAATCTACTGATCTTTCCTAGCGTTTTCATAAGTCGAACTACTTTCTCGCAATTTGGAACTTGGAATAGGACATCGAGGAACGCCGGCGCACTCGCCGTGCGGCGGCACGCAATCCTCGATCGCAGGGGGAGTGCTCTTCCCTTGGAACCCCTGCTCATCCGGCCCGATGCCGGGGAAATTCTTAAGTGAAAATTGAATATATGCATGGTAACGGCCAAAACGGAGAACTATCTTGGCAAACCCGCTCAGCGTAGCCATGAAATGATTTAAAATTGAACGCATATATAAATGTGCAGGGGAGAAAAGCGAGTTCGGCGAAAGGCAGTGTGGGGCCATCATGCGTAGGAATTCTGCAACTGAAAATCCTCGGAGACGCGGCGGGCGTCGCGCGATGCTCGTGTCGCTTGCGCTCGTGGCGGCGTGCGTGCTGGCCGTGGGGGCGGGCAGCACGTCGTCTTACGCCGAGGAGGGCGAGTCGTCGTCGAACAACTGGCACACCAAGACCCTCGCTCCCGGCGAGGAGTACGACGTGGGCAAGGCTTCCGCCAACACCACGGTCGAGATCGTACAGGGCGGCACCTACAGCCTCAAGGGCAAGAGCTCGAACATGTTCGTGGACGTCGATGGCCACGGCGCCGACGTGACGCTCATCCTCGAGGACGGCCTCAACATCGACACGAACAGCACCTCGAACCACGGGTCCAGAACGCCGGCTATCAACATCGGCGATCATGGCGGCACGGTGACCATCCTCACCACCCCCGGCGGCACCGCCAAGGTATCGGGCTATCTCGGTAGCCCGGGCATCCAGAAAAATGGCACCAATACCAAGCTCGTGTTCGACACGCAGGACCACTCGAAATGGGGAACGCTGCGCGCTACAGGTAGTTTCTCGATTATTGACGGTGGAGCCGGCATCGGGTCTTCGAGTTTTTTGGCTGTGGGCGAAAGCATCACGGGAAACATCGTGATCGAAAGCGGCAGGATCTATGCCCGAGGCGGGGATAATTGCGCCGGCCTTGGCGGAGGCGACGGTGGTAGTCTCGACGGCCTCACCATCAATGGCGGCTACGTTCATGCAAATGGTGGAGGCACGCAAGCGCTTCGCGATGTGGGCGGCGGAGCCGGCATCGGCGGCGGATGCGCGGGAAGCGCCTATAACATCACCATCAACGGCGGCGAAGTCGAGGCTTACGGCGGCGAAAACGGAGCTGGCATCGGCGGAGCCTTCAGGTCATCTGGCCGTGGCGGAGAAGCCCACAACATCGTGATCAACGGCGGCAAAGTGCACGCGTCGGGCAACTGGGGCGGAGCCGGCATCGGCGGCGGCTGGGGCGGCGACGCCGACGGCATCGCCATCAAGGGTGGCACGGTAGAAGCATACGGAGGCAAAGCATACTCTTGCGCCATTGGCGGCGGTGGCGGTCAATGGGGCGGCTCTGGGTCGAATATCAGCATATCTGGCGGCGTAGTTACTGCCACCTACAGCGGGATTGATGGTAAATATAACGCAGTTATAGGGAGCACCAGCAACGGGACAAAAACCACCAGCGTAGACATCAGCGGCGGTCAGATAGGCATATCTGGCAGTTCTGGCTACCTGATCGGCGGCGGAAAGAAGACCGTGAGCATCAACATCAGCGGCGGCACCGTCACGCCCACGGGCAAGATCACCAAGATCGGCAGCCACAGTTCCAAGACCACCATCAGCATCATCGGCGGCAGCGTGAACGCGAGCATGAGCGACACCCCCATCAACCAGAGGGGCGACAAGCTCTCGCTCACCACCGTGGCGCTGTCGGGCGCCGCGAAGGGCACGAAGGTGAGCTCCATCTCAACCGAGGGCGTCGACCCCGCGTACGGCATGGAGGACGTGTACGCGCAGGACGGTGGCAGGCTGTACTTGTGGTTCCCGCAGAATTCCGCGGTGCAACGTGCGAAAACAGCCGATGGAATTGCTTACGGCGGCAAGGTGAAGGCCGGCGAAGAAGGAACCTTGTACAAAACGTGCGCCGTAACGATAGATGGCCAGGGCGGTACCGATGGCACGGCCACCGTATGCAAGGGCGAAACCGCGCTTTCGGACATTGTCGCGCCAGCGCGTGCGGGCTATGTGCTGGAAGGCTATTACGACGCATCTCCCATCACGGCGCTTGGCAAAGCGATGAAGATTGCGGAAACCGACGGGACCTTGCTGCCCTCGCGCGGCCACTACACCGACGCTGACGGCAAGTGGGCCGAAGGCGGCATGGAAAGCGTCACGCTGTATGCAAACTGGATTGCGACTTCCTACGATCTGGAGTTCGACTCGAATAAGCCGGCTGACGCCAGCACCGCAATTGCGGGCAGCACCGAAACCATGACCAAGCTCAAGCACGGCAGCGCCTTCCGGGTGCCTGCCTGCGGATATTCGCTGCCTGGATACGGGTTCGACTCGTGGAACACCAGGGCCGACGGCACCGGCACGCGCATAGAGGCCGGCTCCACGGTGGAGGACCTCGACGAGACGGGCGACGGGGTTGCAACCCTCTACGCTATTTGGAAACCCTGCGAGTACACGGTGACCTTCGAGGGCGGAGAGGCCGGCGTCGGCCCGTACATGCAGACGATGACGTTCGACGAGCCGGCCGCGCTCGCCTCGCTGCGGTTCGACGCGCCCGCTGGCAAGAGGTTCCTCGGCTGGACGAACGACCTGGCGGTCGGCAGCATGTGGCCAGACGGCGCGACGGTGGTCAACCTGTGCGCGCTCGGCGAGGACGGCAAGACCACGGGCGCCACGCTCACGGCCAGGTGGGCGGGCCAGGGCCACGTGAGCATCGTGGTCACACGAAACGGCGTGCCGGCGTCCGGGCTTGGCAACTCGCTGACGCTCGCCGCGGGCGGGGGCATCTACGGCTACTTCGACGAGGACCCGCAGGCGCCCGGCGTCTACACTTTGGAAAACGTTGTCCCGGGCACCTACGGCATCGGCCTCGACGGCTTTAGGACCACGGGCAAGAACATAGAAGTCGCCGCCGACGGATCGGGCATGGCGTGGCTCGACTACTGCGACGTGCAGGTCGTGGGCGACGGGCACTGCGGGGCCGCGTTCACGAGCGGAGGTGCTGGCGGCGGCTCGGCAACGCAGCTCTCAGACGTGCCCGTGGGCTCGACGCTCGGCATAGCGGTTACCAATCACGACGCCGGGTACCGCTTCTCCGAATACACCGCCACGGGCACGGACCCAGCCTGGCAAGATGGCGACACCACGCTGGGCACGCAGACAATCACGGTAAACGGGCAGACAACAATTCAGGTTCACAGCAATCCCATCCGCTACAAGGTGGTGTTTAACGCAAACGGCGGAGTAGGCGGCATGGTGGATCAGACGTTCGAGTATGACTCTCCGCAGGAACTCTCGCTCAATGCGTTTTTCAAAACTCACAGCAGCTTTGCCTGCTGGACGCTCGCGCCGGAGTGGAGCGGCGCCGCGTACGCCGACCGGGCCGAGGTGCTAAACCTCGCCTCCGAGGAGGGCGCCACGGTCACGCTGTACGCCCAGTACACTGCCGACAGCTGGTGGGTGGAGTTCAACGGCAACGGCGGCGACGTGGGGTGCATGGACTCGCAGAGGATGTTCTTCGGCACGCCCTCCAGGCTGGAGAAGTCCACGATGACCATGGAGGACTGCACCTTCAGGGGCTGGAACACCGAGGCCGACGGGTCCGGGCGTCACTTCGACGACGAGGCCGAGGTGCTGGACCTGGCGGCGGATTCCGATGAAGTCGTGACGCTTTGGGCGCAGTGGGAGCGCGACTACTACACGGTGGTCTTCGACGCCAACGACGGCTCGGGGGAGACGCGCGAGCAGAGGATCCTGGCCAACGACGAGGACGAGCTGGACGGCAACGCGTTCGCGCGCGACGGGTACGCGTTCGCGGGATGGAACACGGCGGCCGACGGCTCGGGCACGGCGTATGCCGACGGCGCCGAGGTGTTCGGGCTGGCCGACGAGTACGAGACCATCACGCTCTACGCCCAGTGGGAGAAGGTTCCCGGCCCCGCGCCCTCTCCCGACGACCCGTCGGGCGAGGGCGGCGGCGGCTCGGGCACGCTCGCGAAGACCGCCGACGCGGCGGGCCCATGCGCGGGCGCGGCCGCGATCGCGGCGCTGCTCGGCGCAGCTCTGACAGTCGCAGCCGTCCGCAGCAGGAGGCGCGCATAGCGAGTCATCGCTCAAGCAGCTTGCCCCGGCTGGCCAAGTCGCTGCCAGCCGGGGCAAGCTGTCTTCTGCACCCGAGCTGCACGACGGGCGAGCCACGCAAAAGCAGTATACTTTCGTGGATGCAAGCTGAACGCTGAAATGAGGAACCTGGAACATGGCTGCTTTCGCAACAAAACGCAACGTGCTTCTTTTCTTGCTACTGCTCTTCGCGATACCCCTTTGCGTGGCTGTAACGCAGGCATCGCAGGCTTCTGCGGACGATTCGAACGACATCGCCTACGTGGAACAGGAAGACGGCAGCACGCAATCGTACGGCAACTTCAACGATGCATGGTCTGCCGCGAAGAAGAGCGGTGCCACGCTGCATCTGCTCAAAGACCTGACCACCTCGGATAAGCTCACCGTAGAATCGGGAGTCAAGGTGGCGATCGACCTGCAAGGTCACATGATCAACCGCAACAACGTCGACACGAGCGAGCCGGAATATGCCAGCGATTCCAGCAACAGCGGCAGCGTCTTCAAACTGGAGGAGAACGCCAAGCTCACCGTGACCAGCGAAGTGTCCACGACCGCTCACAATGGCGACCTTCTTTCGAGCGGAAGATTCTGGCACTACAACGAGAAGGGCAGCACGACGATATACGGCGGGCTGATAACCGGCGGTGCCACCGACAGCTCGCTTGGCGGCGGCGGCATAGCCCTGGACGATAACGCGGAACTAGTCATGTCGGGGGTTACGGTCGCGGGCAACATCGCCGATTGCTACATGGGGTCGTATGGCTACGGTGGCGCGATTTCCCTCGATGGCGAAGCTTCCTCCGCAAAGCTCACCAACTGCAATCTCGTGTACAACTACGCGGACCACGGCGGCGGTGCGGTCGACCTGTACGACAACAGCTGCTCCCTCAAGATGGAAGGCGGCACCATTTCCAACAACCACACCAGCAGCGATGGCGGCGGCGTATACGTCGAGGATGCGGAATTGGACAGGTTCGGCGAAGGCAACGCTTCGGTTTCGCTTTCGACTGCAGAGGTGAGCAACAACTACGCGTCCGAGTACGGCGGCGGATTGTATCTTGGCGGCCTTGGAGCGGCGGTTTCCGGAGGCACCATAACCGAGAACAGCGCCGGCGAGAGAGGCGGCGGCGTATACGTCGAGCGCGAAGACTGCAAGCTCGACGGCTGCACGATCACCAACAACGATGCGGGCGAAATGGGCGGCGGCGTGCTGGTCGAAAACGACAACGTTTTAGCCGTGCCCGCGCTGTACCTCAGCGGCAACCTCGTGATCAAAGACAACACGGTGGGCAACTCCAAGTCCAACCTGTTCCTGCGCAACTCGAACGCGATCACCCGCGCCGCCAAGATCTACGGCTTGCCCAGCACGACGTCCGAGATCTGGGTCTCGGCCGAAGAGGACGGCGTGATCTCCTACTGCGCCGATGCCTACAACGACGCGGTCTACTACACCGACAACGACAGCAAGGTCGTCTACTGGGAGACGAGTTCTTCCGACGACAACTACCGTTTCTTGAAGATCGGCAGCAAGAACGGCCATTCCAAGACGGGCTATGTCGCGGAGAGGGAGGAACTGAAGGCTTCAGAGGCCTCGACCGGCGAAGGCAACCTCCAGAACACCTCCTACAGCTACAACGGCTATCCGGTGTACATGGGCTACAGCATGGAGGACGACACCCATCTGCTCAACGCCTACTACTATTCTGACGGCTACTTCATGGAGTCGGCGGCGGACTACAACGAGCATCTGGCTTCGTTCGCCTTCCACCTGGCCTGCTCCGCGATGAACTCCAGCGTTACCAAGGACACGCAGGGCAACGAGATGGAATACAAGATTCAGGCCAGCCATGCCAAGCAGATGCTTGCCGACATAGGCGTTGCCGAGGAGGACATCTTCCTCTCTCCGACGTATTTCGAACAGCCCACCACCGACAGCATCGCCTGCTCGATAGGCAGCAAGGAGCTGGAGAATTCGGATGGCAGCGACAGCGGCGTTACGCTGGTGACGATTGGCGTGCGCGGGCAAGGCTACGAGAGCGAATGGGCCAGCAACGTGACTCTGGGCGGCCAGGATCTGGACGGTGCGGACGAGACTGCGGAGCACTCCGGCTTTGCGGAGTCGGCAAACAATATACTCGTGAGCTGGCTCGAGCCGTACCTCGAGCAGCGCGGACTGGACAAGAAGGCCGAGGAGGGCAAGGTCCGCTTCCTGGTAACGGGCTTCTCGAGGGCGGGGGCGGTGTCGAACCTGCTCGCCAAGCAGCTGATCACCAGCTACGAGTTCCCGCGCATGGTGGGCGACAACCATGTGGTGTTCGGCTACACCTTCGAGGCGCCTCAGGGCGGAAACTACGCGGCCACGATCGAGGGCAGGAGCTACAGCGGCATACACAATGTGCTGCTTTCGGGCGACATCGTTCCCTACGTCGCAATGTCGACGATGAACTTCCAGCGCTACGGCGTCGACCACTACCTGGGAGGAACGGAAGCCGGAACGGCCTCGAAAGACGTGATCGAAGGCGAGGGCGCCGAATCCGAAGGCCAGGCGAAGCGCTATTCGCGCAAATACGCGGGGTGGCTGAGCCATGCGATCACGCTCGACGACGATGGCAAGATCGTCGCGAACTCCGACGACTGGAAGAGCACCCACTTCATGAAGGACAACGACTACTACGAGGTTGGCACGGAAGAGTACAGCACGGCCAGGAAGGCCATGCTCAAGCAGCTTGCGGCATGCAACGGCAAGGTGAACTTCGACGACTATTTCCACCTTGCTACGATCACCGTTCATACCGACCAGTTTACGGGCAACACGGAGGAAGTGGGCAGCGACGATGTGAAGCTCGCACAGTTCCTGGACGACTTCATGTTCTATGCAAACGCCTGGCTCATCAACGGCCAGAACCTGCAACAGCGTTCTTCCCGCGCCCACTATGTGACGGAATTCCAGTACGGGGATTCCCACGCATCGTACGAAGAGACGGCGCGAACCCTCATGGCCGCGGTGAGCACGGGCAAGCTGAAGACGGAAGGTCTCACCGACAAGATACTCACATCCGACACGGCATCGGATATTGCAAAGTGGGCACTCGGCTTCAACGACGACACGTCGACCGACGAGCTGATCAGGATACTCACGGATCACGGCATCTTCGGCGAAGGCGGCATTCCGCTCACGGAGGGCCAGGCGATCGCCTTTTCGCGCATGGCGCTCAACTATGTTTCGGGCGACTGGGACGACGTTTCGGATTACATGGCGGGCACGTCGGTAGACTACGATGCCGACGACGAATACCTGGTGATGACCGGCACGCTCCTCTACAACATAGACCGCATCATGCTCAACCACACTCCCGATGTCGTGTGCGCATGGCTGCGAAGCGAGGACAGCTACTATGTGAGCGACGAGGAGATCAGCTCGACGCTGTACTCGGTTGCATCTGCCACGACCAGCGAGGTTAGCCAGCCGTACCTCACCATGAAGGTGAATGGCGAGGAGGTTACGGTGAAGGCTGGCGAGTCATGCAATCTCTACGACTACGACATCTACGAGCAGCCCACCGTGACCGACGTGCAGCTGCACAACGAAGACGGCAACGCCGGCGGCATGGTGTTCTACACCGATGGCGACGGCAGCGGCGTGAAGTACAAGGATTACAGCTACTACGACATGAGCAAGACGACCCTGTTCGACGGAGTGACCGACTGGAGCGAAGCGCAGCAGATCACCGCGCATACGGTTTGGTACAACACTTCGAGCGAGAACGCGACGTTCTCCATCTACTACGAGGAGGACCCCGACGTTCACTCCGTGTATGTGAACGGCGAGCTGTTCGGCAAGTTCAAGACGGGCACCGATGTCGTCGTGTCCATCGCGCCCGAGGACGAGAACCACGTATTGAGCTACTGCCAGCCTGCTGAAGGTTCGGCCGAGGGCGACGAAGGCTGGTGGAGCACGACCGACGACGACAGCGAGCTGAAATTTGTGATGCCCGGCGGCGACGTCTATTGGGAGATTGGCTATGCGGCCATCCACAAGGTGACGTTCGACACTGCGGGCGGTTCCAAGGTCGACGAGCAAACGGTTACCGATGGCGAATGCGCGACGAAGCCTGACGACCCCACGCGCAGCGGCTTCAAGTTCGACGGGTGGTACCTGGAGGATGGGACGGCCTACGATTTTGCGATGCCTGTGACCTCCGACGTCGCTCTCTACGCCAGGTGGTCTGCTTCGGGCGAGCCTTCGCATACGACCGACGACCCCTCACGCACGAGCGGGGGAGATAACGGTGACGGTGTCGACGGAGGCGGCAGCGATGCCCGGCTGCCCGGCACGGGCGACGATGCTGCGATGCCGGTTGCGCTGCTGATCGCCGGCCTTGGCTGCGTTGGCGTGGCGGTGCTGCTGCGTCGCCGAAGGGTTTAGGCGGCTTGCCTGCAAGCTAGCGTTTGGGAATAGAGATGCCCCGAAATCGAGGAGATTTCGGGGCATCTTGTGTTTGGCGCTAGCGCCCGCAGCGCTTCCTCGACGCAAGGCCGATGCCCGCGAGGGCCGCTCCGGCGACTGCTATCGCCACTACGGGAACCGCGGAAGCAGAGTCGCCCGTAGCCGGCAGGCGGCTGGCATCGACCTCGGTGCTGGCGGGCTGTTCCTCCGGCTCCGGGTCCGTTGCGGGGATGGGGTCCGGATCCTCGGCGCGAAGCCAGCTGATCATCACGTCGTTGTCGTGCACGCGGGAGAAGCGGTTGCCGTTGCCATACAGACTTGCGGCAACGCCCGCCTTGTTCGAAAGCACGGCGACCGCCTCGTCGAGGCTGGTGGGCAGCGGGTCGTCGGTTCCAAACAGCACCTGAGAGAGCACGATGCCCAGGGACAGCGGCGCGCCTTCCTCGAGCAGCACGCTGTTCTCCAAGTCGTCTCCCGTGTAGCCGCAGGCCGTGAGGGAATCTTTGAGCACTGCGGTCATATAGCTGGCCAGCAGGTCCTGGAACTCCGAAAGCATCTGCCGGGCGCCCTTGTCGGCATCGAGGATCTGCTCGGCCTGCTCGTAGATCTGCTTCCACTCGTCGGAGGCCAGGATGGCATCGACGCTGCTGTCGCCAGTCTGCGTGCCAGGCTTGAGCGCGAGGATGTTCTGGATTGCCGACGCCACGTCTTCGTCGGCCGTGTATGTGTCGGCAATTTGGTCCACGAGGTCGTAGAAGAACATGGTAAGCAGCAGGCTGTTGCGGCTGTCGCTGTTCATGAAGCCGGACGTGAAGCGCGAGTTCGTCTTCACGAGCATGATCATCTCGGAGAGGGGCTTCTCGTACGTGCTGGCGTAGGTCGCCCTGTCGGGAATGGCCGTGTCCACCAGCTGCCTGAAGCGGTCTTCGAGAAACTCCTTCTGCGTGATCTGCTTCGAATCGTCGTCGACGATCGAGAAGCCGCCCCCGTCAAACGAGACCTTCTTGGCCTTGAAGCTGTCGGAGTCGCCGTCGTCGATGTATTCGTCGTACACGTTGGAGTTGAGGTTCTCGAGCAGTGACAGCATCTTTGCTTTGACCGCGGCATCGGTGCTGTTGATGGTCGTGGTCGTGCCATACCGGGCGAGGCCCCACTGCGCCGGCGGGATCATGCCGATAACGTCCCCATCGGACAGGTAGTTGTGGATGTTGTCGTAGTTGCCGGCGGCAGCAAGCTCGGTGGACGTGGTGTTGGCGCAGCCGAAGTTGTAGTCGAAGATGTTCTCGCGTGCGACGTCGAGGCCGATGGCGGATTGCGAATCGTCCACGATGCCCGCGGCGATCACGTTGGCCACTGCAGCGCCGCGGCTGTATCCCATCGTCCAGACCTTCACGTTCTGGCCATCGAACACGCTTGCATGATCGGACACGTACTGCTTGGCAAAGGCGTAGGCGATCTCGCGCGAATGCTTGAAGCCAGCATGGATGCCGCTCTCGCCAAGCACCAGGTTGTTGGCCCACTCCTGCTCGTAGCCGGCGCTCCGGGGCACGATGGCCAGAAGCACGCTGCCGTCGGAAAGCTGCTTGTAGCCCACGGCCACGCCCAGCGACTCGGTGGTCATCTTCTGCTTGTAGTTGTCGTTGACCTCGATGTCGGCAAAGCCGACCTTCTGCATGAGATCCACGATGCACTCGCTCTTGTCCTCGTAGCCGGCCTCGTTGGAGCTCATGGACGCGGCCGCCATCTGCAACGACATGATGGCCAGGTGCAGGTTGCTGTTGTCGGCCGACTCCGCAAAGTAGTCGTCGGTGTAGGCGAAGGTGTCCGGCAGGTTGCCGGAGTTCTCGGCGGCTCCGTAGGTGAAAGTACCGCGTGTGTAGGCGGTCTGCGCGAGCGCGGACGTGGGCAGACAGCCCACGAGCAACGTCGCGGCCACCGTGATTGCCACCATCTTGCCGAACAGGTTCTTGAACTTCATCTGCGTCTGCGCTCCTTCGAATCGCCCGCTTATGCGTTTGCTTGACCGTTACATGTTAGTCGTTTCTGCCAGAAAAGCCGGTCTTGAGGTGGCCTTGCTGGAGCTCCGATACCGGTTGGAACGCGGAGCCTAGTAGGTTTGCGCGTTCATCTTGCCGTAGCGCTCGAACACCTCGAGCGACTTCTGCCGCAGCTCCTCGTTCTCCTCGCAGAGTCCGCCTGCGGCGATCTTGTCGTAGAAGGCGCTGTCGCGAAATCCGACTTGGGCCGCGTCGTCTATGTTGCATCCGTAGAACACGTGCTCGATGTTGGCCCACAAGATGGCGCCCATGCACATGGGGCAGGGCTCGCCGGTGGTGTAGATGTCGTGCCCCGAGAGGTCGTGGGTGCCGAGCCTCGCACATGCGTCGCGGATGGCCTCCATCTCGCCATGGCAGGTGGGGTCGTGCTTTTCGAGCACCCTGTTGTGGCCGCGTCCCGCGATCTGCCCGGTTACGGCATTCACCACCACGGCGCCGAAAGGTCCGCCGTGCCCGGCCTCGATGCCTTCGCAGGCTTCATCGACTGCCACTTCGATTGCGTTGTGCTCGTTCATAGCGTTGCCACCTTCTCTCTAAACCAGCTTGGCCTGCCTGGCGGAGTGCCAGGAGTCGAGCTTCCAGTACAACAAGTGGAATGCCACCGCGGCCACCGCAGCAGTCGCACCGGCCAGCATCGCCATGTCGGGCGTGTAGGACGTGAGCGAGAAAAGCCCCGGTAGCAGCAGGAATCCGCCCACTATGCCCACGACTATGACCACCAGCAGCGCCGCGCGGATGGGGGTGTAGGGCAGCGACAGGCGCACCACGAGGTTCACGCCCAGCCACGAGGTGAGCAGCACGCACACGGTGGAGACCTGCGAGCTGTCGAGGCCGAGCGGGTACCCGATCGCGTTGACGGCCACGATCGAGGCCACCGCGCACACCGCGCCCGGGATGCTGCGCACGATCACGTTTTCGAGGAAGCGACCCTTGATGCGGTCGTGGTTGGGTTCGAGCGCCAGCACGAACGACGGGATGCCGATGGTGAAGGTGCTGATGAGCGTCATCTGTATGGGCTGGAAGGGGTACTGCCAGGGCAGCAGCACGAAGAGTAGCGCGCAGGTGATGGAGAGCAGCGTCTTCACCAGGAAGAGCGATGCCGAGCGCTGGAGGTTGTTGATGGAGCGGCGGCCCTCGGCCACGACCTTGGGCATGCTGGCGAAGTCGTTGTCTACCAGCACGAGCTGCGCCACGTTGCGCGCGGCGTCGGAGCCCGATGCCATTGCCACGCTGCAGTCGGCGGCCTTGAGCGCCAGCGTGTCGTTCACGCCGTCGCCGGTCATTGCCACCGTGTGCCCGGCCTTCTGCAGGGCCAGCACGAAGGCCTTCTTCTGCTCGGGCTTCACGCGGCCGAACACCGTGTAGCTTGCGATCGCCTGCTCGATGTCTTCGTCGGTTGAGAGCGTTGTGGCATCCACGTAGCTGCTTGCGTTGTCGATGCCCACCTTGGCGGCGATGCCCGACACGGTGCGCGGGTCGTCGCCCGAGATCACGATCACGCGCACGCCCTGCTCCTTGAAGTAGCCGATGGTCTGCGCGGCCGTCTTGCGGATCTGGTCCTGGATGCCCACGAAGCCCAGCGGCTGCGGGGCGCCCTCGATATTGCCGTCGGCGTCGAAGCCGTCCACGTGCGCTACCAGCAGCAGGCGGGCATCGGCGGCGAGCTGCTCGGCCTGGCGCGCGAGCGTGGCGTTTTGCGCGAGTGCATCGCCGAGGATGAACTGCGCGGCGCCCATCACGTACGCGTTGCCATCGGACAGCACCGCACCCGACCACTTCTTCTCGCTGCTGAAGGGGATGGAGCGCGTGCATCCAAGTGGTACGACGCTGGCGGGCGCGGTGGCGGCATGGCTGCCGCCTGCTGCGTCTTCGCTCCCGATGCCGTAGAA
>CAVFRF010000074.1:0-29284 GCA_963624975.1 Bacteroidaceae bacterium | reverse complement strand
CTGCAGCGAAGCGAAGCCTGAGCCTGTACGATATACCCCGCGGCGGCACCCCGGGAGACCTCCAGCCCTTTCTGGCTACATGCTTTTCAATCTTTCAAGAGAGTGCAAAAATTTGCGATTCTTGCTGCTGTGCAGAGAAATTCTCTCCTTTCAGCTCGCCATAATAAAGTTCAGCATTAACAACTTAACTATAAATATGCAAGAAGCTCCTTTCCCGATGCTTCAAATTGCCATTTCACGCAATGAGCTGCAGCAACCGCAAATACTTGCCAAAAAATGCCAGATTTTCATGCGCAAACCGCAGCAAACGCAAAAAGATGTCCAACTACCTCTCCGTACCCCGCACAGGCCCCCGGCGACTCCACCATCTCCATATTGCGACTCTCTAGGTGCCCGTGCGGGGTGTGTCTAAACGGCGACTTTTGGCCGAAGGCCAACCTGAGCCGTTTAGATATACCCCGTGCGGGCACCCCGGGGGATTCTCAACTCTTAAAGCTCAAAATGTGGCCCATGCGCTCCTGCTTCGTCTTCAAGTAGAACTCGTCGGCCGCCGTGGGCTGCATCTCGATGGGCACGCGGGCGGCGATGTCGATCCCGAAGTCCTTGAGCTGGTAGACCTTGTCGGGGTTGTTGGTGAGCAGCCGCATCGAGCGCACGCCCAGCTCGCGCAGGATCTGCGCGCCGATGTAGTACTCGCGCTGGTCGCTCTCGAATCCCAGTGCCAGGTTGGCATCCACCGTGTCCATGCCGCCGTCTTGCAGCTCGTAGGCGCGCAGCTTGTTGATAAGCCCGATGCCGCGACCCTCCTGCCTCATGTAGAGCAGGATGCCGCGACCCTCCGCGTCGATCTGGCGCATCGCGGCCTCCAGCTGCTGGCCGCAGTCGCAGCGCATCGAGCCGAACGCGTCGCCGGTGAGACACTCCGAATGCACGCGCACCAGCACGTCGCGGCCGTCGCCGATGTCACCCTTCACCAGCGCCACGTGATGCTCGCCGTTGAGCTTGTTCACGAATCCCATGGCCACGAAGTCGCCATATCGCGTGGGCATCTGGGCGCGGCCGACCTGCTCCACCAGGTGGTCGTGCGTCTTGCGGTAGTGCTGGAGGTCGCGGATGTTCACGATGCGCAGGTCGTACTTGCGGGCCATCTCCACCAGCTCGGAGCGGCGCATCATGGTGCCGTCGGCGCGCATGACCTCGCAGCAAAGGCCGCACTCGGCAAGGCCCGCCAGCCTGCACAGGTCCACCGTGGCCTCGGTGTGGCCGTTGCGCTCGAACACGCCGGTCGGGCGAGCCAGCAGCGGAAACATGTGCCCCGGCCTGCGAAAATCCTCTGGCCTGGCATCGGGGTCCACGCACTTGCGGGCGGTGTAGCCGCGCTCCTCGGCCGAGATGCCGGTGGTGGTGTCCACGTGGTCGATCGACACGGTGAAGGCCGTCTCGTGGTTGTCGGTGTTGTTGCGCACCATCTGCGGCAGCGCGAGCTTCTGGATGTACTCGAGGCTCATGGGCATGCAGATCAGCCCGCGCCCGTGCTCGGCCATGAAGTTCACGTTCTGCGTGGTGGCAAACTCGGCCGCGCAGATCAGGTCGCCCTCGTTCTCGCGATCGGGGTCGTCGGTGCACAGGATGCACTCGCCCCGCTTGAGCGCCTCGAGCGCATCGGGTATGGTGTCAAATTCGTCTTGCGCCATTTCGGGTCGCCGCCTTTCTGCGGTTGTCTACAGGAATCCGTTCTCTGCCAGGAAGGCCTCGGTGAGGTTGCCGTCCTGGGGTGCATTCGTTGGTGAAGAGGAGGTGCCGCTCGCGCTCGCAGCCGCGCTCGCCCGCAGGTCGCCCGCGCCCGGCGCGCCGCCGCCGAGCAGCAGCTTCTCCACGTACTTGGCGATCACGTCGTTCTCGAGGTTCACCACGTCGCCCACGCGGCGGTCGGCCAGCACCGTCTGCTCCAGCGTGTGCGGGATGATGGACACCTCGAACCACTCGGCATCTACCCGCGCCACGGTGAGGCTGATGCCGTCGATGGCGATCGAGCCCTTCTCCACGATGTAGCGCATCACCTGGGGCGCGGCGGCGATGCGGTACCACACCGCGTTGGAGTCGCGCTCGATGCGCTCCACTCGGCCCGTGCCGTCGATGTGCCCCGACACGATGTGCCCGCCGAATCTCCCGCACGCGGGCATGGCGCGCTCGAGGTTCACCCGTCCGCCCACGCCCACCTGGCCCAGCGACGAGCGGTCGAGGGTCTCGTGCATCACGTCGGCAGTGAAGCTGCCCCGCCCCAGCGACGTGACGGTGAGGCACACGCCGTTCACGGCCACGCTGTCGCCCAGCTTGAGGTCGTCGAAGATCTGCGACCCCACGCGCGCGCCCTCGATCTGCAGCACGGCCGACAGCCCCTGCCGGCGCACCGATCCGATGCGCCCGACTTCCTCCACTATTCCGGTGAACAATATTCCACCTCGCCTTCGATGAGGATGTCGTCGCCGAACTCTCGAACCTGCCGGTCAACCAGCCGGATGCACTGCGACGGAAGCTCGATGCCGGCGCCTCCCACGGGACCCGGCGCAGTGGAGCCGCCGAACATCTTGGGCGCCACGTAGGCCTGCACCCTGTCCACGATGCGGGCCTCGAGCGCCGCCCACGCCAGCGACCCGCCGGCCTCGAGCAGCACGCTGTCGACTTTCATGCGGCCCAGCTCCTCCACGAGCCGCGCCAGCCCCACGTGCATGGAAGCCGCCGCCGAGAGCACCAGCACCTTGCAGCCCGCTTCCTCGTAGGGGGCGATGCGCGCGGGGTCGTTCACGCACGTGGCGATGAGCGTCTCCACATCGTGCGCGGTCTGCACGATGCGGCTGCTCAGGCTGGTGCGCAGGCTGCCGTCTACCACCACGCGCAGCGGGTTGTGCCACCCGCACTGCGAGCAGCCGTGCGCCTCGCCGCATGCGCCGCCGGCATCCGGACAGCCCGCATCGGCGCTGCCGGCCAGCCTGCACGTGAGCATCGGGTCGTCGGCTGCCACGGTGCCGCTTCCCACCATGATCGCGGCATATCTCCCCCGGTCGTGGTGCACGTTCTCGCGTGCCACCTCGCCCGTGATCCAGCGCGACTCGCCGGTGCGCGTGGCGATCTTGCCGTCGAGGGTCATGGCGTACTTCATCACCACGAGGGGCTTCCCGGTCGATATGAAGTGGAAGAACGGCCGGTTGAGAGCCAGCGCCTGCTCGGCGCACACGCCCTCGCTCACCTCGATGCCGGCCTCGCGCAGCGCGTCGAGGCCCTTGCCGGCCACCAGCGGATTGGGGTCGGAAGAAGCCACCACCACGCGCGCCACGCCGGCCTCGACGAGCGCCTCGGTGCACGGCGGCGTCTTGCCATAGTGGCAGCACGGCTCGAGCGTCACATACACCGTGGCGCCCGCCGGATCCTCGCTGCACGCCGCCAGCGCGTTGCGCTCGGCATGCAGCTCCCCGAACCTGCGGTGATAGCCCTCGCCGATCACGCGCCCGTCCTTCACCACCACGGCGCCCACCATCGGGTTGGGGTTCACGAACCCCATCCCCCGCTCGGCCAGCTCGAGCGCCCTTCGCATATAGCGTTCGTCGTCTTGCGTCGTCATATTCGTCATCCACCTCATCCAGCAAAAAAGCCCCGAAACGCTCAGGCGCTTCAGGGCTTGCTCTTCATCGGCTGCTCTTGCAGGCAATGCGCGGTCTTCTATCATCCAGACTTTACTGTCGGCTTCGGAATCTCACCGAATCGGCCTCGTCGAGGCTCGCGGGCTTTACCGCCGGTGGGGAGTCGCACCCCGCCCTGAAAACCATCGTCACCGCGATGCTAAGCCACCCACCCCGAGCTGTCAACACAAACCCCCATCGCGTCTTTGACCGGCAGACCCTGCGGCATAATAAAGTAAGCGTGTTCAAACTTTCTCTAGCTCAACGTCGGCTTATAGCGAAATACCTGCAAAAGGTGTATTTTATATACCGACTGTAAACGAGCGCGGCGGCTGTCGCAGGGGTTCGCACGTTGGCATCGGGCATCGCTTCCGCCCGGCGCAAATCCCTCATCCGCGCAAAAGCCAAAATGCAAGAAAGTCGAGCGGGCCAGCCAAGCCGGCCGGCTCCACGATTGCTTTGCAATCTGACTTAGGGATGTGGTCGCCATTATCGGAAACTATGTAACCAACACGTTCTTCATGTTGGTGATTCTCGCAATAGTGCTCGTGAGGTCGTGCACGTACATCAAGAAGGGCACCAGCCGCTGGTACTGCCTGGGCCTCATCTTGGCCACCGCGTTCTACGTGGTGATGGACGCGATGTTCATCGTATGCGACCTCGACGATGCCGTCGCCGCATCCACGTTCCAGCACGCCGTGTTCGTGTTCTACATAGCCTACGTGGTGCTGCCGTTCATGTGGCATCTGTTCGTGCGCAACTTCGTGGGTTCCACTTTCAAGCCCATCACGCGCACGCTCGAGCTTATCCCAATCGTGGCCTTGCTGGCCCTCGTGATCATGTCGGCATTCAACGGATGCCTCTGGACGATCGACGACACCAAGACCTACATCCGCGGTCCGCTGTTCGACGTGTACACCTACCTCAACTTCTTCTACTACGTGGAGCCGCTGGTATACGCTGTGGTGGTGCTGCTCCGCAGACAGCAGAAGCAAGAGCCCTACCTGCTGCGCGCCATGCTCATCTCGCTGGTGCCCATCTTCGCGGCCACTATCAACAACTTCGTGATCCCCGTCTACGAAATCTTCCCGTTTCAGCCGTTCTGCTCGGTGCTGGTGGTGCTCATCTCGTACTTCTCCATGGCATCCAAGCAAAACGACGAGCTTCAGCTCGAACAACAGCAGGTGATCGAGGACGCGCTGGTCAACGCGCGCGAGGCCGAGGCCGTGGCCGTGGAGGCCAACAACGTGAAGTCGTCGTTCCTCTCCAACATGAGCCACGACATCCGCACTCCCATGAACGCCATCATCAACCTCACCGATCTGGCGCGCAAGGAAGACGACATCGAGGTGGTGCGCGAGTACCTCGACAAGATGGCCACGTCGGGGCAGTTCCTGCTCACCCTCATCAACGACATCCTGGACATGAGCCGCATCGAGAGCGGCGAGCTGGAACTCAAGAAGGAGAACCTCACCCGCACGGAGTTCCTGCACACCGTGAACACGGTGATCGCGCCGCTGATCGAGGCCAAGCACCTGCACTACCACGCCGAGATGAACCCCGGCGAGTACACCATCTCGGTGGACAAGATGCGCTTCAACCAGATCTTCTTCAATCTGCTCTCCAACGCCGTGAAGTTCACTCCCGAGGGCGGCGACGTGTGGTTTACCGTGGACAACATCGAGGCCGAGAACGGCAAGCTCCAGGTGCTGTTCACCGTGCGCGACAACGGCATCGGCATGAGCGAGGAGTTTCAGACGCGGCTCTTCGAGCCGTTCGCGCGCGAGCATTCGCAGCTCAACAGCAAGGCCACGGGCACGGGCCTGGGCCTCGCGATCGTCAAGAGCCTCGTGGAGGCCATGGGCGGCACCATCACGGTGGAGAGCAAGCTCGGCAAGGGTAGCGAGTTCAAGGTGATGTTCTACGTGGACATCGTGGCCAGGCGCGAGCTTACCGAGGAAGAGATGGGCGAGACGGCCGAGGAAGCCGTGCCCAGCCTCGACGGCTTGCAGATCCTGCTGGTGGAAGACAACGAGATCAACACCTACGTGGCCACGATCCTGCTGGAGAAGGCCGGGTGCGTGGTCACCACGGCCGAGAACGGGCAGGTGGCGCTGGACACGTTCCAGGCTTCGGCACCGTTTGCGTTCGACGCGATCTTCATGGACGTGCGCATGCCCATAATGGACGGCCTCGAGGCCACGCGCGCCATACGCGCTCTCGACCGCCCCGACAGCGCTTCGATTCCGATCATCGCCATGACGGCCGATGCCTTCGTGGAAGAGCAGAAGCGCACCATCGAATCCGGTATGAACTACCACCTCTCCAAGCCCGTGGATGCCAAGGACATCTACAAGACTCTGGAAGAGTGCACGAGGAGGGGCACGAGGAGCACCACCGCAGGATAGCAGCAGCAATGTAACGACCGGGCTGCTGCGCAAGGATCCAAAGATGCTCCGCGGCAGTGCCGAATGTGGCGACAGCGGCACTTGGATGCCGCAGAGAACACATGCGAGGTAAACATGCGAAGAAGCAAGATACTCATAGCCGACGACGCGGAGCTAAACCGCGACATCCTCACCGCCATGCTGGGCGACGAGTACGACTTCGCATACGCCTGCGACGGCGTGGAAGCCATCGAGGTGCTGAGCAGCCTCGAGGAGATAGACCTCGTGCTGCTCGACATGAACATGCCCAACAAGAACGGCTTCGACGTTCTGCGCGCCATGAACGAGCAGAACTGGATCGAGACCATTCCCGTGATCGTGATTTCGGCCGAGACCAGCACCGACTTCATCGAGGGAGCCTACAAGCTCGGCGTTACCGACTACATCGGTCGCCCCTTCAACTCGCTCGTGGTGCAGCGACGTGTCGAGAACACGCTGATCATGTACTCCAAGCAGAAGCGGCTCATCCGCCAGGTCGAGAAGCAGGTCGTGGAGCGCGAGAAGATCAGCAACTCCATGATCAACATCTTCAGCGACATCATCGAGACGCGCAACCACGAGTCTGGCACCCATACCCTCAACGTGCAGACCATCACCAACCTGCTGCTGGGCCGTCTGTGCGAGATCACCGACCGCTACGGCATCACCAAGTCCGACGTGTCGCTGTACTCCACGCTCTCGGCGCTGCACGACATCGGCAAGATCAAGGTTCCCGAAGAGATATTGAACAAGCCCGGCAAGCTCAACGACGAAGAGTGGGTCATCATGAAGGCCCACACCACCGAGGGCGACAAGATCCTTTCCAGCCCCGAGCTGGACCAGGACAGCAAGTTCGTGCGCGTGGCGCGCAGCATCTGCCGCTGGCATCACGAGAAATACGACGGCGGCGGCTATCCCGACGGCCTCGTGGGCGACGACATCCCCATTGCCGCGCAGGTGGTGTCGATGGCAGACGTGTACGACGCGCTCACCAGCGAGCGCTGCTACAAGAAGGCGTTTTCGCACGAGAAGGCCATCGAGATGATCCTGGGCGGCGAATGCGGCGTGTTCAACCCGCTGCTGCTGCAGTGCCTGCAAGACACCGCCGACACGCTCAAGAGCCTCCTGCACGTGAAGACGCGCTACGACTACACCTACGATGCGCTTTCGACCGCCAACGAGATCCTGTCCGAAGAGGAACTGCCCAAGGAGAGCATCTTGCACGACATGCTGCAATACGAGCATGTGAAGAAGGACTTCTTCATGGAATGCGGCGACGGCGTGCTGTTCGAGTACGACAAGGTGCTGGACAAGATCGTCGTGGCCGACATGGGTGATGGCGAAACGACGCGCCGCACCGAGTACGTTTCGCGCGACAACGCAGATGGCGTGCTGCCGGTGAAGTTCTGGGATGCCTTCCGCGACCAGTTCATGGCATCCGGGCGCGACAACCCCGAGTTCGCGATGGACGTGGAGCTGAACCTAGACGGCGAAATGGTGCCCCACCGCATGCGCGCCAAGGCCATCTGGCCCGAGACTGGCGATTGCTACGTCTCGATAGTGGGCCAGGTGAAGCGCCTGTAGGCGGTGGCGCGCAAGTTCGAGCGGCCAGATTGAACTTGCATCCCGAGATTTGCTCGGGTCAGATTGAACTTGCATCCCGAACTTCGTAGGCGTCGGTTCTAACCGACGCGTCGACCCGCAGGGTCGGCCCTCTGCCCTACTGCGCTAGCTTACGACGCTTCGCCCCCCCCCGCATTTTTGGAGAGGATGTCGTGCAGCGTGCGTTCCAGCGTGGCTATGTCTACCGGCTTGGCCAGGTGCGCGTCCATGCCGGCTTCGATGCAGTCGTTCACGTCGGAGTTGAAGGCATTGGCCGTCATGGCGATAATCGGAATCGTGCGCCCAAGCTCGTTCTCGCTGTTGCGGATGGCGCGCGTGGCTTCCAGGCCGTCCATCTTGGGCATCTGCACGTCCATGAGAATCGCGTCGAAGTCGCCCGGCTTCACGTCGCGGAACGCCTCGACTATCTCTTCGCCATTGGGATAGATCACGCAGGACGCGCTGTGCATGGTGAGCAGCGCCTCGAGAATCTCGGCGTTAAGCTCGTTGTCCTCGGCGCACAGGAACCTCTTGCCCTTGAGCGGCGAGCGCCTGTCGTCGTCGACCGGATTCTCGTCGGCATGGGCGTTGCGCACGGCTGTGGCAAGGTTCTCCAAGAAGAACGGGCGCGCCACGAAGCCGTCTATGCCGCTGCCCCGCATCACATCGTGCACCTCTTGGCGGTGCGCGTAGTCGCAGCAGAACACGAGCATCTTCTCGCCCGCGTCCGCGTCCGCCGCTTCGCGCAGCATCTTCACCGTGCTGACAAGCTCGTCGTGCGTCGGCTTGCCCGACACCAGCACCACGTCCGGCGCTTGCTCGCGCACCATCTGCGCAGCTCCTTCGGGGCTTGCCGCCACGCGCAGCTCGATGTCCGACTCGCCAAACGAGACCTTCATGTTGGCGATCATCTGCGGCTCGGTCGAAATGAGCACCACTCTGTCCACGATGCGCGTCTCGTAGGCCTCGCGGTCGATGGGCATCTCGAGGGTTACCTCGAAGCACGTGCCCTTGCCCAGCTCGCTTTCCACCGTGATGGTGCCGCCCATGAGGTCCACCAGGCTCTTGGTAATCGACATGCCCAGGCCCGTGCCCTGCACCTTGTTGGTGAGCGAGCTTTCCTCGCGCGTGAAGGGCTCGAACAGGTGCTCGAGGTACTCGGGCGACATGCCGCAGCCGTTGTCGACCACCGAGGTCACGAACTTGGCGTGGTCGGGATTGTCGCATGGCACCTCGCGGATCTCGAAGCGAATCGAGCCGCCGGTCTGCGTGTACTTGGTGGCGTTGTTGAGCAGGTTGATGAAGATCTGCCTCACGCGGATGCTGTCGCCGATGAGGTACTCGTGCGCGATCTCGTGCACCACCACGTCGAGCGTCTGCTCGCGCTCGTTGCTGTGCGAGCGGATGATGCTCTCGATCTGCCCCACCTGCTCGGCCATCCTTAGCGACTCCTGGTTGAGGCTCACCTCGCCCGACTCGATCTTGCTCATGTCCAGGATGTCGTTGATAAGCCCCAGCATGTAGCTGCTCGACGTCCTGAGCTTGCGGATGTAGGCCAGCATCTTCTCGCGGTCGGCCAGGTCGCCTTCCATCAGCTCGGTGAGGCCCACGATGGCGTTCATGGGCGTGCGGATGTCGTGGCTCATGTTGGCTAGGAAGCTGCTCTTGGCCTTGGTGGCGCGCACCGCCTCTGCCATGGCGGCCTCGACCTCCACCTGCTTTTCCTGCAGCTTGTCGTTGTAGTCTTCCAAGACCCGGTTGGTCGCCTCGAGCTTCTGCTCGTTTTCGGCCTTGACCGCCAGGATCTTGCGGTTGGCGTCGAAGCGCACGAAGGTAAACACCGCCACGGCCAGCAGCACCAGCAGCACGGCCAAGATAACGAGGAATACCACCATCATCGAGCGCACCATGTCCTCCGTGGTGCTGGCCACGTTGTTGGCCGACACGAAGAACAGCATACCCCAGTCGTAGCCGGGCAGGTAGTTGTACACCACGTAGTAGCTGTTGCCGCCTGAGCACACTTCGGTGCACCCCTTGCCGTCGGTTTCGCATTGCTCGATGAACGCGTCGAGGCTCTCCACGTGCGGGAACTCCATGTCTTCCATGGTGTAGAAGATGTTCTTGCCCTGCAGCTCCATGCCCTCGAGCTCGCCGTCTTCGAAGAGCACGAGGCCGCTGGGGGCCACGATGAACACGAGGTTGCTCTCGCCGAAGGCGGAGCTGTGGAAGAACGGCTGCATCTCGTCGACCGAGCGCAGCAGTATGAAATGGGTGATTTCGCGCCCGTCGACCGTGAGCGGGGTCGAGTTGTTGATCACGAACGCCATGTAGGTGTGATTGTCGAGCCAATTGGCTATGAGAAAGGACTGTCCATCATCATCATCATCATCATCGATGCTGTCCAAGCCAGTCCACGAACCCTGCTTGCCGTCGCGAGTGTAGTACACGCCGTCGCTGTCCAGTGCTCGGAACATGTACGTCGAGTTGCTCGTCGAAAAGTCGTCCTCGCAATGCGTGATGATGTTGGCCAGCTCGTCCGACGTGATCGAGCTGCTCTGCGTGCAGTCCTTCTCGAACTTGTCGAGATACTCCCATTGCAGCTCGAGCCTGGCATCCAGCTTCTCGAACAGCTGGTCCGAAAGCTCGTCGAGCTGCGCCATCGACTCGTGGTAGACCTGATCGGAGGCATAGCTGTAGAAGAGCGCCCCTGCGCATAGCAGAACCACCAAAAGGATTACCACCATGCCAACGGCACGGGGCGCTCTTCTGTTTTTGCCTAGGTCGGGTCTATAGGCCATGTTGATTCGTTACTCTGCCGCCGGCTGCTCGATCTTTTGCACGAGAGAATCGTCCAGCGTCTTGGACGACACCTCCTTCACCTTCAGCAGATACTCCTTTGCTGCGTCGAGTCCCACGATGCTGGTTTCGGTGGCCTCCTTGCCGTCGTTGTCGTCCTTGTTGTAACCGCAGACCACAACAGTATACGTGGTATTGTCGTCGAGCGCATTACCGTCTTTCGTCATGAATACATACGGGTAGTAGTGGCCAGTGCCGCGAACATCGGTGCCCTTGGCGGCCATCGCCTTGGCCTCGGCACCCGTGACCTGCACCGTGCTGATCTTGTCGTACCAGCCCGTGGGCAGGAAGATCGTGATTGTCTCCTCCGTCAAGTTGCCCGGCAAGATGTGTCCGTTGGCTCCGTAGCCGTTCTCCTGGATTGCCTTGACGTTGGGGTCGTACTCGTTGTACGAGATCAGCGCGGCGTCGGCGCCCGTGGCATCCATGAACATCTGGCCCGAGAGCTGCGCTGCCTGCACGGTGTCCAGCTCCTCGGTCACCGTGGCGTAGTAGGTCACGCCTTGCGATTGCACGCTGCGCTTGGTGTCGTCTAGCGTGGCGATGGCCTGCTCGCCGGTGCTTTCGCCCTTGAGCCAGTCGTAAACCGCCTCGCCGAAGGGCACCAGGTAGTTCTCCCAGCCCACGTACAGCATGTTCATGGAATGGCCCTTGCTAATGGCCTGCAACGGCTCGTCGTAGAATGTGCCCTCTTCCACCGTGAAGTCCTTGATCGAGCACATGTAGGTAGAGGTGGTGCCGCAGATCGCGTTGTAGCCCTCCATGGTCGACATTACCTCGAGCACGTGAAGCGCGTCCTCGAGCTTCTGCTCGTTGCCCTTGTTCTCGAGCTCCTTGTTGAGGCCGTACATGCGAGACGTCGAGACGACGTAGGTGTTCTGCGTGCCGTCTTCCGACAGGTAGGGCAGCAGCTGGTACTGGTCGCCTGTGCCGTCCTTGTTCTGCGCGAAGTTCACAAGCGAGCCGATGTAGAACGCTGTGTTGCCCTCGTGGAAGTGGTTCTCGAGTTCGCTGCTGGAGCTGCGCAGCAAGTCGGCGTTGAGCATGCCGCAGTCGATCCACTGCTGCACGTAGTCCACCGATGCCTGCACGCCCTCGTTGCCGGTGGCAAAGGTGTCGCTGCGGGTATCCGTGAAGCTGTCGCGCCAGTCGCGGCCTTCGGAGGTGTTCATGAACTCCGACGAGCTGATGTTGAAGAAGTACTGGAATGACGTGCCAGGCAGGTCCAGCAGCGTGTCGCAGATCTCGATGCCGGCGGCTTCGAGCGCCGGGATGGTCTCTTCGCGCAGCTGCTTGAAGCTCGTGGGTATCGCGATGCCGTTGTTCTCCAGCAGCGTCTTGTTGCAGGTGATGCCCTGGATCTGGTAGTCGTAGGGCAGCAGGTACAGCGAGTCGTTCACCGAGTACTGGCTGATGCGCGCGTCGTTGTACAGATTGGCCACGTCGTAGCGCGAGAGGTCCACGAGGTTCTGCTCTTGGAACTCGCCGTCCCACGCTTGCGTGCTGGAGTAGATGTCGGGCATGATCCCGGTTTCCAGCTGCTGCTTCGTGTAAGCCGACATGTTGCGCCCGCGGTAGGGAATGACCTCGATGTTGATTTCGGGGTACTTCTCGTGGACGAGTTCGATCAGCGCGCCGTAGTCGCGCTGCGCGTCCATGATGGTGATCGGTTCGTGTTCTCCCGTTGTGCTCGAAGAGCTGGAGCACCCCGCCACCAGCGCCAGCGCCACGGCCAGCGCGCAGGCAAGCAAAACAGGAATCGTTCTCTTCTTCAAAGCGGTTCCCTCCTCAGGGTGGCCATGGACGCGCAACAGCACGCGGTGCGAGAGCGCAAAATCGACGCAAGCGCAACGCGGGGCATGCTGGAATGCGTAGGCCAGAGATCGGACTACTTGTCGTAAGGCGAAACACCTTGAAGATATTCTAACTTATATAGTATGAATTTATACACGCGAGAGACGATTTGTTTTTTCAGCAAGTCGCATGCAACGATTCTGAACACTTAAACACGCCTACCGCCACCGATGTCGCAGCCGTGCTGCACGTCCGCAGGTTGAGGCACTGCCAGGCTCGAAACTCGCTCGTGCTGGCGAGTCATCGAATTTGGGCTTTGCCGCTGGTTGCGCCTTCTTTGCGCAAAGCATGTCCGCGCGGGTTGCGCGCAGCCGTTCTCGCCATGATAGGCACCGGAGCGATCGCGAATCTCCCCCTCCCCGCCTTCGAAAAGTGCTTTTGGCAAGAATCGGGTCTCAACGGTTCAAAAACCCCATCACATGACGAGGAAAGAGGGATTTGCGGGAGCAAGAGATCCTGTGTCGTAGTTTGAAAGGTCCATTTTGAGGCCATAGACACAACATATTGTGTTGTCTATTTTTGCCATCGTCCGCTGTCTTGTTATGGAGCTTTGCAAAATCGTCATGTGTCCGGGTTTTTGAACCGTTGAAGGGGAATTTCTGTCAAAAGCTCGCCGCACGACCCGGCAGCAACCCACGACCTGCCTCCAAGAGAAAGTCTACAGAGCCACACTTTATCAAAAGCCCAACTCGATGAGATGCGAACCGGATGAGCGCAGAAAGTGCGGGCGCGCTAGCTGCGGGCGGCGTACCACTCTAGCAGGGTGTCTCTGGGCATCGGCTTGGCGTAGTAGTAGCCTTGGATGCGGTCGACTCCGCAATGCATCATGTATTCGGCGAGCTGCTGGGTCTCCACGCCTTCGGCTACGATGTACTGCCCGAGCGCCTTGAAGAACGGGAACAGGTGATCCTCGATGGCCTCGTGGTTGCCGGCCCTCGCATCCAGAAGCATCACGATGGAGCGGTCGATCTTGATGGACTCGAGCGGCAACGTGAGCACGCGCGAGAGGTTGGAGTACGCCACGCCGAAGTCGTCGAGCATGAAGCGGTAGCCTTCGCCGGCCAGCATCTCGATGATCTCGATGGCGGCGGCGCCGTTCTCCTCCACGTCGCGCTCGGTGATCTCGAGCTTGATCTGGTTGGGCTTGATGCGGTACTCGTCCAGCACGACTTGCAGCCTGTCGCGCAGACCCTCGTCTTGGAATTGCCGGATGGGAAGGTTGATCGACACGCTCTCCAGCTCTTCGATCTCGCCGCTGGCGAGCAGCTGGCAGATCTCGCGCAGAACGTAGGTGGCGATCTCGGAGATCATCCCGGTCTCCTCGGCAACGGGGATAAACTCGGCGGGCGAGATGTAGCACCCATGCCCGTCGGTCATGCGCACCAGTGCCTCGGCCGACTCGAAGCCCTGCGTGCCGCAGTGGTAGATCGGCTGGTACCACACCTCGAACAGCCCGTCGGAAAGAGCCGTGCGCATGGAGTCGAGGACGTAGTCGCGGCGCTGGTAGTCCAGAAAGCGCCTCTCGTCGAAAGCCACCACGGGCGTTTCCTCGGCGATGGCGACCTGGATGGCGCTGCCCACATACCCGTTGATGCTCTCGGGCGACCACGGCTGGCCGTTGTAGCGAAAGTCCACCACGTAGTACATGAGCGAGCCCTCGTTGGTGCCGAGCTTGTGCGGCTCGGCCAGCAGCTCGGCCACCTTCTGCAGGCGAGCGTTACACTCGACCTCGCTGGCATCGTCGAACACCAGCGTGAACCTCTCCTCGCTGTAGCGAAACGCCATGGCTTCGGGAAACTCGCGCCGCAGCGCCTCGGCAGTCTGGAACAGCACCGTGTTGTACCCGGCCTGCCCGTACACCTGCGCGATGCGCGACAGCCGGCGCAGCTTGATCATCACGGCCTGGTAGGGCTGCCTGCCCTCGGTGCGAAACAGAATCTCGTTGAGGTAGTAGTTGCGGTTGTCCAGCCCCGTCACGTAGTCCTGCTCCTCGTGCCCCACCCTGTAGCCCACGAAGATGATGAGGCAGGCCAGCGAGCTGATCGCGCCGTTGAGCAGGTGCTCGGGATTGGCCATCTGGTACACGATCATGAGCAGCGAAATGGGCGCGGCCACGAAGAGCACCCGTCTCGTGGCGGCGCTCACGCTCTTGTGGTGGAGCACATAGCACGTCATGAGCACCATCACGTCGATGATGGGCAGCGCATAGGCCGCCGAGTTGAGCGGGCCGCGGCAGTAAACTTCGCGCGCGTTGAAGTAGAACAGCTCGCCGCCGAACAGGTTGTGAAACGCCAGCAGGCCGAAGCAGACCATCACCACCGTGAGTATGACGCGCACGAGGTTGATGTGCCGGGTGTCGTAGACGAATTCGAGGACCCTCTGTATGAGGTAGAAGACGAGCACCGTGACCATGATCCATGTCACGATGAAATACGCAGTGGTAACGCCCATCGCGATGGGCACCGAGAAGTTCTGCATGTTCTCGATGATGGCCACGTCGCATATGTTGAGCAGGATGGACGAGGCCGACAGGAGCAGTGCCGCATGGTAGCAGATGCGCCGGCGGCGATAGCCCTGCTGAGGCTTGGTGCCATACATGAACAGGGCGATGACCAGCAGTATTATGAGTGCGAAGTATTCTCCAACCAGCGACCATTCGTTCATATAATGTCCGTTTCTGCTAGGCCGTGGACGCAAGTTATATGTGATGCAGAGGTCGGCTCGCCGGTGGGTGTGCTAGCTCGGCGAGCCTTGCCGGCTCCCCGCATGCTAGGCGCGGCGCTCGCTGCCTCGATTTGCAAGATGCACGAAATGTGCGGCATAGGTGCTACTCGATGCCGAGTTCTTTGAGGGCCGCAAGCGTGCGCTGGTACTCAGCGTCGAGGTCGGGAAGCGCCTCCGTGGCGGCAGCCATGTCGGCCTCGCCGCGCAGCATCTCGGTAACCGCGGACGACTTGTCGAACAGATGCTGGAGTCCGAGGTTGGCGCACAGCCCCTTCATGGTGTGCGCGGCGCGAAACGCCGTCTCGCCGTCGCCTGCTTCGAGCGCCTGCTTGAGCTGCGTGAAGCTGTCGTCGGCAGGGAACTTCCCGAGAAAGCGCATCACGAGGTCGGCGCTGCCTCCGAGACGGCCGACGATTTCGCTCGCCGAAGAACCCATCGATTCGTAGAACTCATCCAGATTCTGCATAAAAACCTCTTTTGTATCCAAAAAGACTTAGTCTTGTGTTGTTGAAGCGCATGATTTGAATTGGGGAGTTCCCAATCCCTGTAAATTATGGTTGCGTTGTGCGTTTGTGTCAATTTAAATTGGCGAACGCACCCCGCACTACCGGCGAGTTTGCCGGGTGTGCGGAGCCAACGTGCTCGCGCCGCGCGCGCTACTGCAGCGCTTCGCGGCGGTCATGCTTCTCCCAGAACGCGCGCTTGCAATCGTAGAGCATGTCGTCGGCCTCGATCGTGACGCGCTCGAAATCGTCGGAGCCGGCGAACTTCCCGTACCCCACCGAGAAACCGTAGGGCAGATCCGTGCAGTCCTTGCGGATGCGCTCGATCAGGTCCAGCACGTCCTGCTCGCTCGACGTGCGGTAGAGCACGGCGAACTCGTCGCCGCCAAGCCTGTAGAACAGCGCCGAAATCGGCTTGTTGGCATGCACCGCCGATGCGAACGAGACCAGCGCCTCGTCGCCGGCCGTGTGCCCCTGGCCGTCGTTGATGAGCTTGAGGCCGTTCACGTCGAACGTGATGTAGTATCGCTCTCCCCTGCTCAGCGCCACTTCCTTGTACATGCGGTTGCGCAGGAACGCGCCGGTGAGGAAGTCGGTGCTGTAGCTCAGCATCACGAGGTAGGTGTAGTAGAACAGCTCGCAGAAGATTGCCATCGAGGGCAGGATTCCAACGTGCTGCCACCTGAACTCGATGAACACGCCGAACGAGCACATCACGATGGCCGTGGTGCAGATGATGGCATCGACCACCTCGCCGCGCCGGATGCGCACGATGCCGAGCCAGAACAGCACGACCAGGTAGAACGCGGCCACAACGAACGGCACGAACCCGAGCAGCCCGCGCGTGAAGCTGTTGCCTGCATCGTAGGAAAACATGATTGGCGAGAACAGCGCCGAGAACGCGAGCAGCGCGTTTAGGATCAGCGGGATGCAGAACAGCGGAGCGTAGCGGCCCGCCGCCTTGCGGAGGGGGTCGGCGATCACGAAGTACGCGATCGCAGGACGCGCGGAATATGCAAGCGCCGATACGACGACCCGAACGAAGCTGGGCTGCGGCAGCATCGAGTAGTAATGCTCCACGATTTCGGCCGCTATGACCACGACCATGCATATGGTCGAGAGCATGAACCCGGTCGAAGACTTTCGGGGTCCATTGTGATTGCACACTATGAACACGATGAACGCCACGCATGCGAGCGTGGTCACGAGGTAGTTCTCGACGTAAAGATTGAGCGTTGTCTGCAAGTACTCATCCATGTTCGGCGCGCTCCCACAGCATGTTGCCGATTGATTTCTCTCCCCTATGCACCGCGCTTGCACGATGCTTTCCCGGCCATTTATTCTAGCCCGTTTGACCCGAGTTATGTTTCGAATGCATTAAATGTTCGACGAGCCGCCGCATGTGCGTGCGCCGTGCGTGCTCGATTCTGCAAGCTGCACACCGGGCGTGCACCCGCTAGCCGCAACTCCGCGAGCCACCGACCCCGCGAGCCTTCCTAGACTTGACACTTTTCGAAGGTCGACGGTTCAGAAACGGGCACACATGACGACATCGCAGGGTTCCTCGGGATGTCGCGGGAGCTAGCTGGAGGGAGCTATAGTTTCAGAGCACGAAATATGCCACCTTAACGCAACATGTTGTGTTCCGCTTTTCGCACCTCTTCCCCTCGCTCGCACGATGGGCGTGAAGGGCCGTCATGTGTGGGTGTTTTTGAACCGTCGGAGCGTGAAAACTGTCAAGACAACTTGAGAATGACGGTTCATGATGAAGAAGGAAACTATCACAAGAACACCGGTCGTCTCGCGCCTTTCCAAAGCCCATCCACGGGTCTCGCATTTCATGGCCATAGGCTTTTGGAGGGGCTGTTTCTTCCACCGCGCCAAGCTTCCTAGGCTTGAGGCTGCCGGGTCAAGGCACAGGAAGGAAGAAACCCTTCGCCACGACGGCCTCGAGCAGAACCGCCGGGCATCGCACCTTTCAAAAGCCCATCCCAGCAAACTCGTGGAACGTCCGAGGCATCTGGCACGGGCAATCTCCCCACCTCGACACTAAGCCGGCTCGCCTGCAGAAGTCGCGGCGACCGCCGAGCAAGAACGCTCGCCATCCCCGCATTTCGCCCGAGTTCGCTCGCATCCCTACATCCAAATGTTGTCCGGGATTTCGGCTTGCATCTGCAACCTCAGGTCAATCACCTTGAGCAGGTGATCTTCGTCGCGCGGATTCACACGCTTGCCGAGGTCACGGCCTATCATGCGGGCGGTCTTGTCGAATTGCACGAAATCGTCGAACATCCCCGTGGTGATGCTCACCTTCTCGATACCCTTGTGCATCAGGACTCCACTTCGCCTCGAATCGTTGTCGATTTGCCGGCAGTGCGTATGGTGCTTGTTGCTGTCGTATTCAATGCCGTATTCGCGGTCGGGCCAGTACATGTCGATGACCAGATAGTTCTTCCCCGAGGTGCGCTTCTCCAAATTGTTGAGGCCGACCTTGTAGTTGAGCACCGGCTTGGGCAGCCCGTACCCGCCCAGCCGATACGGGAGGATGCAGTGTATCGCCAGCATCGACTCTCGTTCTGACCACGAGTTGTCGAGCATGTATCGCAAGGCGGTCCGGGCTTTCTGAATGCCTCGCATGTTTGGAAGGCGTCGGATCATCTCGCCGATTTTTCGCACGTTCGTGACCGAACCTATCCTACGATTGCGTCGGTCTGTGTCGTACGACCCGCAAAGTTTGTAGGCCGCGCGCAGTAGCTGCGGCAGCGAGAGGATGCCCGCAGACTGCGCGAGACTCAGCTCCGGGCCGCATATGCAAAGACCGCTGAGCGCTCCGCTGCGCACCCTTGCAATCGACCGACTCGGCAACTCGATATTGCATGCATGGCAGCATCCCTCCGCCCAACATCTGCTGGCGCTTCCCAAAACGTGGATTTTCGGCGCATCGGCTGCGAGTCCCTTCAGGCAATCGGGAAGTTCCGCAAAATTGACATAGCCGTCCGGCATCGCCGGAGGCATGGACGGCCAGTCTAGATCGACTGCCCTGTAGGCTCCCGACAACCAGAACGTTAACGCTGTCGTATGGCTGAGTATCGTATTCATGCGCAAGATGTTGCCACACGATTCTTACCAAATTTATAACGAAATCTAAACGAATTCTTACCAAAATCTAAACCAACTGTCGATGCTGTTCACATTTGATGCGGCAAGCCGTGGTGGGCCGAGCACCTCGTCATCCGCGGCTGCTTTCCCCCGACATCAACTCGGTTCGTAGGGTGGGCTACAAAACTCGAGAATCCTTCGCAAATTTCGACTGGCCCCATGCTGACACCGGTGTGACCTCGAGTTGTCTTCTGCTGGGGTTCCACGCCTATCCTGCCGAACGGCAGCGGACACGCCCAGCTTGCACGGACTGCTGTCAAATGCAGGTACTTTGCATGACTCATCTAGAATCGTTTAGACTTGAAGGCACGACCATAGGCATCGAGAGCCGTACGGATAATCTGATGGTTTTCCCACGCGCGGTACGATGCCATGACGCAAACGAGGTGCGAGTATTCGGTAGCCTCATCGGTTCTTCCCTTTGTTTGAGATGGCTGTGGGCAATCTTGCCACAAACAATTACTGGCAAAGGCAGAATCGTCGACACTGGATTGGAGCAGAGATGAAAAGAGCTACCGCCTTGTTCGGGCTTGCAGTGTGCGTGATAGTAGGTCTATGCGGATGTGCCAACTCATCGGAATCGCGCGAGACCGGCAGCATATCTACAGCGGACTCGACCGGTACAACCCACGACAGCAAGGACGCGGACACGCTGCTCGACAAAGTCGGGGATGCCTACAGCGAACTCGAAACCGCAATTTCAGACGAACTCGACAGCAGGAGGAATTCCACTCCGGTTCATGCATCGATCGGGGAAGAAGTCGCCGTGACCGACAACCTTGCAGTGAGCGTGGTGGCAGTCGAGAATGGGCCGTACGACTATGCGGATCGCACTCCGACGGTGAAGGTGACCGTGCAGATGCGCAACCTTACCGACAGGACGCTTAGGGTAAAGCCGTCGAATTTTGACGCGGACAACAGCAACGGAGAGCGCGTGGACCACAAGATCTACATCAAGGACGAGAACGGAAACCGAGATACCCGTTCGTTCGCGCCCACGAGCATCTCGCCCAATTCGACATTTACCGGGGAAGTCTACTTCGACGGCGAATCGCTCGTGTCCGTCGTCTATGAGCCGCATTGGCTCGTTAGCTCGCAGAACCAGTACATCTACTTCGATATGGATTAACGGGAAGCAGGAACGAAGCGGACTATCCGGCTTTCGCGGCGGGCTTGCCAAATGTGCTCTCGGATATCTGCGAGCTTTCCTAGACTTGACACTTTTCGGGGGTCGACGGTTCAGAAACGGGCACACATGACGATTTCGCAGAGCGCCGTGGGTCATCGCAGGAGCTGGCTGGAGGGAGCTATAGTTTCAGAGCGTGAAATATGCCACCTGAACACAACATGTTGTGTTCCCGTTTTCGCGCCTTCCCTCACGGCCTGCACGAGGGACGGGAACGGCCGTCATGTGTGGGTGTTTTTGAACCGTCGGGGCGAGAAAACTGTCAAGCCGACCCGGAGAGTGCCGGGTCAACACGGAGAACGGGAGACATCTCTCGCCATGACAGCCTCAGAACGAGAACCGCTGGGCATCGCACCTTTCCAAAGCCCATCCCAACAAACTCGCTGAGTGCCTGCGGCAGCTGGCATGAGCAATCTTCCTGCCTTGAAAGCGAGCTAGCTCAACTGCAAAGGCTGTGGCGACCATCGAGCGTGAACGTCTGCCATCTCGTGTCTTCCCAAAGCCTATCCCTGGTGTTGCGGAAAGCCTGCGCGTGCGCGACCCCGCGCACTAGCGCTTCTTGTCGGCGTACATCGCGGCATCGGCGGCTTGCACCAGGTGCTGCAGGTTGCGCTCGCCGAACTCGCAGCGCACGCAGCCGATGCTGATGCTCAGGCCATGCATGAGGTTCTCGTTGATGCCCTTGCTTGCGGCGCGCTGGCGGATGTCCTCCTTGAGGTGCATCGCCTCGGACTCGCTGGCGCAGTGCACGACGAACGCGAACTCGTCGCCGCCGTAGCGGGCGCAAAAGCCGCCGACGTGCATCGCCGCCTGGTGCAGCGCCGACGCGAGCGCCTTGAGCGTTCGGTCGCCCTCGACGTGCCCGTAGTTGTCGTTGACCTGCTTGAATCCGTCGATGTCGATGAACATGAGATACAGGTTGTCGCCAGGCACGAGGTCGTCGACCTGCGCGGACAGGTAGTTGAACAGCTCCTTGCGGTTGGCGATGCCCGTAAGCTCGTCTTCCGAGATCATGTTGCGCGTTACGCGTATGTACACCAGCAGGAACGAAATCACGATGCCAACCGACAGAATGGGGAGGTTCTGCATCGCGATCTGCAGGGCGGCGCAGATGACGGGCGGCACGATGAACATGGCCAGCGACTTCATCTCCGACTTGCGCACGTAGCTGTCCGAAATGGCCGCACGGAGCGTGCACATCAGCGACGCGTAGATGATATAACCGTACGACAGCATGTGTTGGAAGTAGAACAGCGGTCCGCGATGGTACACGCCGGCCTCGTCGAAGTAGAACGCGCATCCGTCGAACGCCGAAGTCACGATAATAGCCACCATGGCCACGAAGGGAATGAACGCCACAAGCCAGACCTTCTTGGGAATGCCGCCACCGCTGAACACCATCTCGGTGTACATGAGCCAGCAATACGACGAAATTCCCAGCGACACGAAGTAGCACAGGTCGACGGCGTACATCGCCTCTGGGGGAATGTTCCAGGAATGGGTGAGTCCCAGGTTCCATATGAAGTCGAAGACGTTGGCGACCGCCGCGCACAGGGTGGAGCCGACGAACATGATGGTGCGGCGCGTCGCGGTGGCGTTGAGCTTGAGCGCGCTGACGGCGATGATTAGCATCACGATGAACGACAGCACGTTCAGCTCTGCGTAGAGAAGCACTTCTTCTGCCGGCATTTCCCCCCCCATAAAAAAGACTGCAAGCGGAACTGGCGCGCCGTTTGCAATCGCCTTGCATATATGCAGCTTAACGGGTTACCCATCCCGCGAAAACGACGGTTCGACGCAAGCCGCAAGGCAATGCGCCCATCGGCACAAAATTGTACACCAACGATGTTGAGTTTTGAATGCGCATACGAGCATATTGCCTACTCGTTTAGGCGCTGGACCTCGAAATCCGATGTTGACAAGACGTTGTCCGAGGTGTCGGTTACCTGCACGTTCACGCGGAAGACGCGCGTGCTCTCGTCATACGACCGCAGGCTGATGCTCGCCTTCATGCCGTAGGAGTACGCCTTCTCGGAGAGAATCTTGTTGCCGCCCAACAAGACCTGGCCATCGTCGTTCTGCGAGAAGCCCACGCCCTCGCCGTAGTTTTGACTGAAGAACACGATCTGCTGGCCAGACGCATCCACCGTGCCGGCATAGCGAAGCTCGTCGCTCGCCAAAGTGCGCAACGTAGAGCACAGCACCTTGGACTCGGAATGCGAAACCTCCTTGGAGTAGGAGTCCACCGCGAGCTTCACGCCCGTTGCCAAAAGCCCGCTCAGCAGCACCACCACTATCACGGCGCAGAGCATCTCGACAAGCGTGAAGCCCGCACATGCGCGGGGAGCCCCTTGTCCGTGGCGCGAGTGCGGTGCGCGCGGCACGCGGAGTGAGGGCGATGCGGAAGGCTCTTGCGACGCAAGCGAGCGCGGCGTACCCGGAGCGTCTGACGCGCAAAGCGGATCCGGCACGCGCGACGAGCGGAACAGTCGCGATGCACGCGACGCAAGCGCGCACGGCGCATGAAACGCCGGCGACTCGCGATGGATGTTGACGTTGGCGCTCATTACTCCGACTCCTTGTAGTAGGTGTACTGGCCGCTGTCGTCGGTGTACTGAGTCGCAGTGCCCGTGCCCACGGAGTTGATGCCGTTGTCGGACGTAATCTTGATGGAGATAGGGGTGCCGCCCTTGCTCTCGTCGGGGTATACGAACGACGTGTCGGACTGCTGCACCTTCGTGTTGACGTTCGTAGCCACCACCACGGAAGTCGCCAAGGCACCCAGCACGACAGTAGCGATGAGCAGCGCCACGAGCGTCTCGACAAGCGTCTCTCCGCGAGAAGATATGAGTTTACGCATCCTACTGCACCTCTTTTCGCTGGATCTTGGCATTCTTCCACTCCACCGTGGTGGTGGTGATCTCGGTCTTCGTCTGCGTGGTGCTATACCAGCTCACATCTTCTTCTGTGCTCGAAGTGCTCGTCGTGGCTATGCCCTCCATGGTGAGCTTCATCTTGCATTTGTGCGGGTCTTGCTCGCCATCAAACGTTACCGTGAGGTTGTAGTTTCCGATGCCCTCTCCCGAATCGGAAGAAGTTACCTTGCCCATCATAACCTCTGCGCTCACCTTGTCTAAGTTGCCAGCCTCTATGGCGTAGGTCTTGTAGAAAGAGGTGGAGTAAGCGGTGATGTAATCCATGGCCTCCTTCATGATGCCGGTGAAGAGGGCGCTTTCATCATTGAAGGAGTACTTCGTAGAAGGATCGCCGGATTTGCTCCAAGCACCCCAACTCGACCCCCAGTAGGTGCGCGAGCGCGTGTACTTCTGCGTCGTCGTGGCTGTGTAATTGCATTTGCCGGATTCCAGCTCGTCGCGCATCAGCTCGGCGGCGGAGCTTACGGTGAGATAGGCCTGCTGGGAGTCGCGGTCTTCCTCGATTGAGAGCGCAGAGCTGGTGGCGGCCGACACGATCACCGCGCTGGTGACCACGACCACGAGCATGAGCAGCAGCGCCATGATCATGGACGCTCCCGACTCGCTCCGCAGCTTGTCTCTCATCCCTAGCATCGCCTTGCCACCTCTGCCCTACTGCACCAGTCTGAAGCGACGATACACGCCCGTGCTCCCGCTCGCGCCAGCACCCGCACTCGAGCTGCCCGCACGCGACCCGCTGCCCGCATTCGCGCTTGCAGCCGCAGCCTCTGCGGCCTCCGCCACGCTGGCTTCCGCCGCCTCGGGCGACACCTCGACCTCGAGGCTCACGTCGCTGCGCACGTTGGCCACTAGCACCGCGTTGCCCGAGAGCGAGTAGCCCTCGATCGACACCGGGTAGTAGCTGTAGCCGTACGTGGAGTTGGTGACCTTGCTGCCCAGCACGATCCGCGCCACGCGCTGCCCGCCGATCGTCACATATCCCTGCGAGTTGGCCGCGTACTCCTTGCCATCCACACGCAGCGCGAACATGCTCGCGCTCACGTTGCCCAGACCCGTGTAGTCGTTGCGCACGTAGAGCGCGCTCTGCGAGTCGCCAAGCGCCGACGCAAGCGCGCCGATGCTCGCCACGTCGCTGCCACCCGAAGCGTATCGCCAGAAGCTGTAGCCGCTCGTGGCCCCATCGACCTTGAGGCACGCGAAGTCGGGCGAAGCCACCTCCACCAGCAGGTTCTGCGTGGCTGCCATCTGCTCGCCCGCGCTCGAGCCGTACGTGTACGTGCACGCAATGGCCACGTGCGCCTCGCCGCTCGCCAGCGTCTCGACCACGCGGCCAATCGCGCTCACCGTGAGAACGCCGGTGGAAGCCGAGTAGCTCACCGAGTCGTTGTCGCAAATCACCACGTCGTTGCCACTCTTCACCTCCACGTTCCACGCGAACTTGCCCGCCTCGGGCTTGATCTGCTGCTCGGCGCCAGTCGAGTCGGGCGCATAGAACGTAAGCTCCACGGCCTTCTCCTCGCCCGGCTCCAGCTCCAGCTTGCTGGCCGAGGCCTTGATGGTGAGCGTGTTGTCCACCGTGGCGATGGTCTGCGTGGCGTTGTCGCCAACCTTGGCGTGCACGTAGGCCGTTCCCTCGCGCAGGCCCTTGAACGTGACCGTGTAGTAGCCCTGGGTAGAGCTTTCCTGCGTGTAGCCCGACACCGAGTACACCTCGAGCGGCAGGTCGTCGCCCGAAAGCTCGTTGCCCTCGTCGTCGGTGAAGGTGATGCCGTCGGCCGTCAGCGTGCCGCTCACCGTGCCGTACACGCGCAGCTTCATCTGCATGAGCGACACCGTCTCGCCAGTGTCCGGGTCGGCCTGCCTGTTGCCATAGAGGTTGAAGTCGAAGCTCGGCTTCTCCCAGTAGATGCCCAGCTTGGGCCACGCGCCGTAATGCACGTTGACCGTGTCGCCGAACACGTTGGTTTGCGTGAGCACCGTGGGGAACGGGTAGTTAAGCCCGTTGAGCTCGGTGTCGTTGCCCGGGAAGCTGTACTTGCCGTCGATCTGCACGCCGTGCTCGGTGGTGGTCACGGTGCCAAAGTTGCCGGTCTCTTGCACCTCGGTCGTCGACGTCGTCGTCCACGTAGTTCTGTATGCCGAAATATAGTCGTACTTCGCATCTACAGTGGTGTTGAGCTTGTCGAGCATAGACTCCGACATCTCCGCATAGTTGAGATACGGCGTGGAGTCGTTGTACATGTACACGTGGCATTTGCTGCTACCCGAGTCCAGAGGATTGAGGTCTTTGTTGTTGAAGGAGGTGGCAGTGCTGTAGTTCTTATAGTCCGTGGTGCTGCTCACCGCGCTTCCAAGCGCATAGGAGTTGTAGATATACACGTGGCGTGCAGGAACGTATGCATCGGAAGAGGGGTTGTCGTTTCTGCCGAACCAGTTGACGAGCATCTCGCCATTCGACGCAATGGACATAGATGCACGCACGTGCTTGTACCCGCTCTGCCCGGCATACGACGGACCGGCCGGCAGATCCACGTAGCTATAGCAATTCGTTACCAGAAGCGAGCGGTCCACGTATCCCAGCAAGTCCGCCAGTTTTCCGGTGCTCCTCACGACGATGCCGCCGCAAACGCCGCCAACCCAGATGCAGGCACTAGAGGAGTCTCCTTTGTCGTCCTGCTCGTCATAGCTTTCTATCGAGCCGCCCGCATAGCAGGAGTTGATGGTCGCACGGCAAACGCCTGCGACTCCGCCGACGCGAAGGTTCTTATAAGACCCGTTATAGGTAATCCTCAGCTCGATATCGTTGACGGCGCTGCAGTTGTTGATATCCATGTTCGTGGTGCCCACGAGGCCGCCGACGTTGCCGCCGCCCCATCCAGGATCCTGCCCGTATCTGTCTATGATCGTGTAGCCGGAAACCGTGCAGTTCTTGAAGAAGCTGCTGGTTTCCGAAGAAGCCGACGCCTTCCTGCTCCCCGCGAACCCCACAAGGCCGCCCATCGTGTACCAGCCGAATCCGCCGGACTCCTTTACGATCTGGTTTCCACGGTCGGAGTACATGACGATGTTTTGGAGCTGAGCTCCTGCCGTAACTCCAAAAAGTCCAACAGCCTGGTTCATGCTGCTTATTGCAACGTTCTTGATGGCATAAGCCTGCCCGTCGAAGCTGTAGGGGAAGAACGCCACGTACGGTTTGGCATTTGCGCTATTGCTGTCTCCGTCGTACATGCTGCCGATGGGCGTGTAGGTCACATCCTGGTTGCCGTTCTCGGCATAGGCGTCCACGTCGTGGCTCTGCTCCCAGTAGAGCATCTCGCTCTCGGAGGGAATCGACGGGATGCTGCTCGGATCGCCGCTCAGCAGGTACGGGTAGCGGTTGCGCACGTATGCGCTGCCGGAGTACTCGTTGTAGTTGCTCGATGTGATCGAGTAGCTCGCCGTCTGCTTGGAGCTGTTCCAGTTCATGAACTGCAGCTGGGCTTCCGAGCGAATCTCGTAGGTGTTGCCCTTCTCGCCCGGCGCCGCGTTGCTCATGCTCTGCGTGGTGCTCGACCCCGCGAAGCGGATGGAGTCGAGGCTCATTGCGTTTGCGAAGAACGGGCACATCGCAAACGAGTAGCTGTTGGCGCCGTCGCTGGCAGATTGCGCCAGCGTCCACGTGCCGTTGCGCGAGGTGGAGGTGAGGTGGAGCTTGCTCGAGCCCTCCCCCGTCTCGTAGGCCACGAACGTGTAGTCGGGCATCTGGTCGTGCAGGGCGCTGCCCGCCTCGGAGTTCACGTTGCCCAGGTTGAAGCTGCCGGCCGTGAGCGTGGGCGCGCTACTGCCCGTCTGGTAGAAATAGCCGTAGCCGTACGACTCCACCACGCCGCCGTCGTCGTGCTCTTCGCACAGCGAGTCGCCCTGGATGGTGCCGTTGTTGCCATAGCCGATGTAGCTAAAGTGATAGCCGCTGTTGCTGCCGTACTCCTCGTACTCCCAGTAGAACATGCCCACCGTGCCGATGAACTCCTGCACGGGCCAGTTGCCCAGGTGCACCCTCTGGCCGCTTGCGGTCACCGAAGCCGGGTAGGGGTAGCTACCGGAGGTCTGGTCGTGATACCACGAGGCCGCCGCCGCGCCGAATCCGCTCATGCTCAGGCTCTGCAGCTCGGTGCCGGTGATGGCCGTGCCCGCAGCCAGGCCCTCGCGGGCGTACTCGTTGGCGGAGGTGTTGTAGGCGTACATGCTGCCCGCGTAGGAGTAGGTGCCTCCGTCGAGGTAGCGGCAGTCGGACACGCCGCCGCCCACGCGCGCGAAGCCGTAGGTCTCGGCAACGCCGGAGCCCACCACCGCGGTGGCCGAGTAGCACGACGATGCCAGGCCACCCGCATTGCTGCCAGCGAAGCCCGCCGCCCACACGGTGGAGTTGCGCGCCTCCAGCACTCCCACATGCCCGGTGGAGTAGCTCGAGGAGATGGTGCCGTTGTTGCTGCCCACGAAGCCGCCCACATAGGCGTATGCCCTGTAGCTGGTGACCGAGATGCTGTAGGCATCGGCCGAGCACGAGCGGATGCTGCCCGAGTTGCTGCCCACGAGGCCGCCCATCGACAGCACGTTGGAGTTGTAGCCGTAGTAGGTCATGGAGTAGCCGCACACCGCGCAGTTGGAGATGGTGCCCCTGTTCACGCCCGCCAGGGCGCCGACCTGCGACGACCTGCTCGCGCCCGAGGCCGCCGTGCCCGCAGAGGTGCGGCGCACCACGGTGTCGGTGCCTGCGCGGCCCACCAGCAGCACGTTGCGAAGCGCGCCGCCCGAGGCCACCGTGCCGAAGAGGCCGGTATCGCCCGCGTACGACTCGATGGACACGCCGTAGATGGTGTGGCTGCCGCCGTTGTAGGTGGAGCCGAAGCCGCCCGTAGCCGTGATGGGCGCCTGCTTGTTCACGCTATCCAGGCCGGCGTACTCGCTCCACATATACGTGGTGTAGTCGATGTCCAGCTCCTGGCTGTAGGTCTTGCCCGCGGTCTCGAGGTCGTACTTGGGGTAGTACTTGCTCAGCGCGTTGAGCTGGCGCGCCGTGCGCACCGAGATGGTGTCGGGCGCCGCCGGCGTGGTGTCGTTGATGCGCACCGTCTTGGCGAAGTACGGGTTGAAGTAGAAATCGGCATTGCCGTTGGGGTCGCTCACCGTGAGCTTCGTGTAGAACGAATCGCGCCCGGTGCCCAGGCTCGGATTGCACGCGTCGCTGGTGAGCGGCACCAGGCAGTACGTCTCGCTCGAGTCGCTCACCACGATGGGGTCAGACGTGCCGAGGTAGTACTGGCTGCCGCCTTCGTACTTCACCGAGATGGCGCCCGAAGGCAGCGTGGACTGCGTGTATGCCACCGCGTAGCCATCGCCCACGGCCTGCTGGCCGCTCTTGAGCGTGGACACGTTGGCACCCTGGAATCCGTAGCTGCCATCGGCGTAGCGCTCGCAGTACACCAGCTTGCCGCTCTCGAACTCGGCCTGCCAGTCGCCATAGTGCGCGAGCGCCGAGAGACGCGGGTACGAGTAGGTGGTGAGACCCTGTTCCATAAGATTGTACGGGTAGGAGGAGCTGCCCGAGTATGCGGTGAAGGCGCTGCCCACGTAGTCGACCGCGCTATCGGCGCTGAGCTGGTCGTAGGAGAGCTGCGTGGTGCCGTCGATCGAGTTGCCGCCGGTGAGGAAGTACACGTCGGACATGCCGCCCCACTGCGCGGTGGAGTACGTCGTGGAGGCGTCCACGAAGCTGCAAGCCGAATAGCCGCGCGAAGCGGAGTCCACGCCGCCGGGCACGATGCCCGCCGCAGTCGGAGCCGCCACGTAGCCGGCCGAGTAGAAGTCCTCCAGGCTGACGGAGCCGTCGCAGCCGCCGAAGAGCCCGCCTGCCGCGCTACCGGCAACCAAGTAGCCGTCGGCATACACGCCGCTGCCCGCCACGGTGCCGTCGACTGCGCCCACGAGTCCGCCCGCCTGCGCGTCCGCGCGCTCGACGGTGGAAGCGAACGAGCTGTTCATCGTGAGCGTGCTGCCCGACGCCGCGCGGCCCACCAGGCCGCCCACCACGTTGCCCGAAAGCCACGGGGCCACGTCGTACACGCTCTCCTGCGCGTCCACTCCGTCGAGGTCGCCGTTGCGGGCGCTCAGGTACACCTGGCAGTTCTCGAGCGTGGTGTCGCCGCGCGTGGCCCCCACCAGCGCGCCCACGTCGCTGCCCTGGTCGATGCGCGTGCCCGTGAGCACGACGTTGGCCACCTTGCCCGCAAACGTGCGGAACAGGCCGGCCTGAGAGCCGGAGGAGTTCTTCACATGCAGCGAGCGGATGGCCGTCTGCATCTCGGTGCCGTCGATGCTCGAC
>CAVFRF010000073.1:0-12634 GCA_963624975.1 Bacteroidaceae bacterium | reverse complement strand
GACAGGCGACTTCTGCAGCTTTAGCGTTGCCTGAGCCTGTACGATATACCCCGCGATGGCACCCCAGAAGAGCTTCTATTCTTCTTCTACGGCTTGCTCCACGACGACGCTGATCTTGTCGATGCGCAGGCTGTCCATGTTCACCACGGTGAGAATCGCCTTCGAGCCGCGGTCTTCCAGCGTGACGCTGTCGCCCTCGTCGGGAATGCGGTCGAATGCCGCGAGCAGCAGCCCGCCGGCGGTCTCGCATTCGTCGGCTTCTTCGGGACGGAAGCCGATCAGCTCCTCCAGCTCGTCGATGGCCATCGAGCCGTCCACCATGTAGGTGCCGTCGGGCAGCGTGACCAATTCCTTCTCCACGCCATGGACGTATTCGTCGTCCAAGCGGCCCACGATCTGCCCGATGATGTCGCTGATCGTCACGATGCCGGCGGTGCCGCCATGTTCGTCCACCACCACGGCCATCTTGCTGCGACGCTCCTGCAGGGTCTGCAGCAGCTTGGCCACGGGCACGGTCTCGGGCACGGCGTACAGGTCGCGGATCGGCAGGTCATCCACGGTAGCGCCCTCGGGAAGCCGGTAGAGGTCCTTCACGTGCACGAATCCCACGATGTGGTCCTTGCTGCCCTTGCACACCGGGTAGCGCGTATACTTGTACTTCTGCGTGACCATGAGGCTGTCGGCCAGGGAGTCCTCGGTGTCGAGGCACACGAGGTCGGTACGGGGAGTCATGATGGCCTCGGCATCCTTGTCGCCCAGGTCGAAGATGTTGTCCACGTACTCGTTCTGCTCGGGGTCGATGAGGCCGCTCTCGGTGCTCTCGTCGATGAGCAGCTTGATCTCGTCGCCGGTGTACACGTCGTGCTCGCTGCCGGGGTCGTGACCGGTGAGCTTCACAACGCCGTTGGTGATGCCGTTGAACAGCCACATCACCGGGTAGGTAACGCGGTAGAACCAGATGAGCGGGCTAGCAGTGGCCAGGGCGTAGCGCTCGGTCGAGAAAATCGCGAACGACTTGGGGATAAGCTCGCCGATCACCACATGCAGGGTGGTCATGATGCAGTAGCCGATGGCCACCGCGATGGCCGAGACCACCGCGTCGGGCAGCCCCAGCATGTCGAAGAGCGGGTGGATGAGGGTCGAGAAAGCCGGCTCGCCCAGCCAGCCCAATGCCAGTGACGCAAGTGTGACGCCCAGCTGGCATGCCGACAAGTAGGCGTTGACGTTGTCGGCGATCTCCTTAGCGGCCTTCGCGCCGCGTTTGCCCTGTTCGACTGCAAGCTCGATCTGCGACTTTCTCACGCGCACGAGCGCGAATTCGGCGATCACGAAAAACGCGTTCATCGCCAGGAACAACACCACGAGTCCAAGACTGACTGCTATGTGCATGTTTGGAAAGAACCTCCTAGAGAAGCTTTTGCATATGCGCCGGCAAAGATGCCTTCAGCTTTCTGATTATCGCACGTATATCGCAAAGCCGATGGCAACGCACATCCCAAAGGGCTTCAAGCAGGCACGACAAGCACCGCAAGCAAAAGCGGAGCCGCCCCCTTTCGAGAGCGGCTCCGCCGTTGGTCAAGCAATTCGCAAACTAGCTACCTAGTTGCCTCGCACCCCTTAAGCCATGAGCTTGGCGATGTCTTCCTCGGGAGTCGAGATGGGGGCGATGCCGAAGTTCTCGACCAGGTAGTTGAGAACGTTGGGCGACACGAACGCCGGCAGCGAGGGCCCGAGGCGGATGTCCTTGATGCCCAGGTACAGCAGGGTGAGCAGGATGCACACGGCCTTCTGCTCGTACCACGAGAGCACCATGGACAGCGGCAGGTCGTTCACGCCGCAGCCGAATGCCTCGGCCAGAGCCACTGCGATCTGGATGGCGCTGTAGGCGTCGTTGCACTGGCCCACGTCCATGAGCCTGGGCAGGCCGCCGATGGTGCCGAGGTCAAGGTCGTTGAAGCGGTACTTGCCGCAGGCCAGCGTGAGCACCACGGTGTCGGCGGGGGTCTGCTTCACGAAGTCGGTGTAGTACTGGCGTCCCTCGCGGGTGCCGTCGCATCCGGCAACCAGGAAGAAGTGCTTGATCGCGCCGGATTTCACGGCGTCGATCACCGTATCGGCCACGCCAAGAACGGTGCCGCGCGCGAAGCCGGTCATCACGGTGGAGCCGCCGTTCATGCCGGTGAACTGCTGGTCCTCGGCAAAGCCGCCCAGCTCGATGGCCTTCTCGATCACGGGACCGAAGTCCTTGACGGGCAGTCCGTCGGCACCCTTGGTCTCGCCGATGTGCTGCATCTCGGGATACGACACCACCGACGTGGTGAACACGCGGTCGGAGTAGCTGCCCCTAGGCGGCATCAGGCAGTTGGTGGTGTAGAGGATGGGCGCGGGCAGTCCGTCGAACTCCTTCTTCTGGTTCTGCCATGCGGTGCCGAAGTTGCCCTTGAGATGCGCGTACTTCTTGAACTCCGGGTAGGCGTGCGCCGGCAGCATCTCGCCATGGGTGTAGACGTTGACGCCCTTGCCCTCGGTCTGCTCGAGCAGCATCTTGAGGTCGTGCAGGTCGTGGCCGGTGATCACGATGAACGGACCCTTCTCCACCTTGAGGGAGACGGTGGTGGGCTCGGGCGTGCCGTAGCCCTCGGTGTTGGCCTGGTCGAGCAGCGCCATGCACTTGAGGTTCTTCTCGCCGACCTCCAGCACGATGGGCAGCAGCTCGTTCATGCCCCAGTCCTCGCCGATGGCGCGCAGGGCCTTCACGAAGAAGTGGTTGACCTCGTCGTCGGTGTAGCCCAGCACCATCGCATGATGAGCATAGGCCGCCACGCCGCGGATGCCGAACAGGATGAGCGACTTGAGGCTGCGGATGTCCTCGTCGGCGTCCCACACCTTGACCATGTCGTAGTCGTTGGCGTCTCCGCCTGCTGCTGCGTGCACGCGCTCGATGAGGGCGCACAGGGTGGCCTCGTTGAAGTTAACGTTGGTCACGGTGCTGAACAGCCCCTCGGCGATCAGCTCCCACATGTCAGCGTCGCACTTGCTGCAATCGTCGATCGAGCGGGCCAGTCCGATCAGCGCGCCGGTGAGCCTGTCCTGGATTCCGGCGACCTCGGCGGTCTTGCCGCACACGCCCGCGTTACCGGTGCACCCGGTGCAGTGGGCCGTCTGCTCGCACTGGAAGCAAAACATCTTTCCGTCCATCCTGTTGTCCTCCTCTTTGCTGGTTTGCATTGCGAAACTTTTTCTGGATACTGCGCCAGGCAAGTTCATCCGTAGAGCCCCCGATAGGCTGCATCTTGCCTTGCCGTTCCTATTTAAAGTGAATAGAATCAACGTGTCGGTTGAATTTTCAACACATGCAGAAAGAAGCGTAAAAAATGGCTGGATGCGCTGGCGGCAAGACGAAGGATTTCGAGGAATACTACGCTGCGGCGAGGTCGTCGCAGCTGTTCTCGGGCGTGGCCGAAGACGAGCTTGAGGCCATGCTGCACTGCCTCGAGGTGAAGATCGCGAGATACCCCAAGGGCAGCTGCATCCTGCGCGCTGGCGACACCGTGGAGTCGATAGGCCTCGTGATGGAGGGCAGCGTGCTGGTGGTGCAGGAAGACGTGTGGGGCAACCGCAGCATAATGTCGAAGATGGGCGTGGGGCAGGCTTTCGCCTCGACCGTCGCGTGTTCCGTTGGCGCGGTGCTCGACTCCAACGTGGTGGCCGAGACCGCCACGACCGTGATGTTTCTCCACGTCAAGCGCATTCTCACCGTGTGCTCGAACGCCTGCTCGCACCACAGCCGCATCGTGCGCAACCTGCTGGGCGAGCTGGCCGACAAGAACCTTGACCTCAACGAGAAGCTCGGCCACATGAACCACCGCACAACGCGCCGCAAGCTGCTGTCGTACCTGTCGGCGGAGTCGCGCCGCCATGGCTCGCGGGAGTTCGACATCCCGTTCACGCGCCAGCAGCTCGCCGACTACCTGGCAGTGGACCGCAGCGGGCTTTCGATCGAGCTGGGCAAGATGCGAGACGACGGCATCTTGGAGTTTCACAAGAACCACTTCGAGCTGCTGTCCTGCGACGTGCACGAGATGTAACGAGATCCAGCGCGGTTACGATGTAGAGAAAATGCATTTCTATGCATGCTAACTGCACAATCGATGCATCCGTTGTAGGGCGGACATCAAAATATTGCAAAACCTGTCGTCCGCGCTGTTTTGTGGTGTAGAATCTGAAGACATATGCAGCGCGTCGGCTCATCGCCGGCGCTCGACCGAGGAGATGATCCCTATAGCTACCAAACGAGTACTCACCAACGGCAAGATCTTTACAGCAAACGACAACATGCCCTGGGCCGAGGCCGTCGTGATCGACGGCAACAAGATCGCCTTCGTGGGCAGCACCGCGGATGCTAACGCTGCAGCCGGCGCGGATGCACAGGTCGAGGATCTGGGCGGAAAGCTCGTGACCCCCGGTCTGATCGACGGCCACCTGCACGTCTACGCGGCGATCGTGCTGGGCGGCCTGCTCCGCCTCGATGCCCTCTCCCCCGAGGAGATGCTGGTCAAGATCCGCGAAGACGTGGAGGCCAATCCCGACAGGCCCGCCTACACCGGCATGGGCTGGTTCGACTTCGCGTTCGGCGAGGTTGGGCCCAACAAGGCCGACCTCGATGCCATCTGCCCCGACAAGCCCATGGCGTATCTCTCGGCAAGCATGCACACGGTGTGGTGCAACAGCAAGGCGCTCGAAGCTGCCGGCATTACCAGGGACACCCCCGACATCGACGCTGCCAGCGGCGTGATCTATGCTCGCGACGAGAACGGCGAGCCCACCGGCTACTGCAAGGAAATCGCCTCGATGGACAAGGTCATGAGCGCGGCGAAGTACTTCGACGACAACATGGTCGAGGGAGCCACCAAGGCGTTCGAGCAGATGTGCGCGTCCAATGGCGTGACCTCGCTCGTGGACTGCGGCGCGATCAGCTTCCTCAAGTACCTCATCAACGACGAGCTTTGCGCCGAGGTCGACCGCGACGAGTACCCGCTGCGACTCAACTTCTGCGGATTCGCCGGCGTAGCGGGCCTCTACGAGATGGCCTTCAACGACTCGGTGGCCTATAGCAAGAAGTACAACGGCGACCGCTTCTTCTGCAACTTCTACAAGCTGTTCGAAGACGGCACCCTCGAGTCGTTCTCGGCCGCCATTCCAAAACCGTACGAGAACGGCAACATCATCAAGCCCATCATGAGCGTGGACGTGCTGGCGCAGAAGTTCGAGGAGTGCGCCAAGGCGGGCATCAACGTCAACATCCACGCGATCGGCCCCGAGGCGATCCGCAACGTGCTGCTGGCGGCGGGCGTCGTGCGCGATAAGGGTTACAAGGACATCCGCATCACCTGCTCGCACTGCTCCTACCTGTATGCCGACGACATGGCGCTGTTCGGAAAGAACGACGTGATTTCCGACACCACCGGCCTATGGTGCTCCGACCCGAAGGACGAGGCCACGTTCAAGCTGGTGCTCGACCTCACCCAGGCGACCCCCTATCCGATGAAGAGCATCCTCAACAGCGGCACGCGCGTGGCGCTGGGATCCGACTTCCCCACCGACCCCACCTCGTTCCCGCCGATGCAGAACATCGAGTGCCTGGTCACGCGTCGCGAGCTGGGCAACCCCGATGCACTGGTGCACAATCCGGAAGAGGCACTCACGGTGGAAGAGATCATCAAGGGATACACCATCAACAACGCCTACCAGATGCAGCGCGAAGACGTGCTGGGCTCGGTGGAGGTTGGCAAGTACGCCGACCTCACGGTGTTCGACCAGGACCTGTTCGAAATCGACCCCTACCAGATCCACAACGTGAAGGTCGCCGAGACCATCAAGGACGGCCTCACCACCTACAAGATGCAGTAGCCTGAACCCGCAGGCACGCACGCACACGCACACCAAAACGGCGGCTTCCGCACCACGCGAAAGCCGCCGTTTTTCGTTTCCATATGCAACGCGCGCTCGGCAGCGGGCACCGACCTGCGCCCCCGCGCCAGCTGCGCCTTCGACGGCGCTGCGCGCCACCGCCCCTACATCGCCACGTTCACCAGGTACAGACTGGTGAGTATCGCGTAGAAGATCACCACCATGATGAACAGCGTGTTGGCCACGTTGTTGGGAAGCTTGACCATGAACTTCTCCAAAAGCGGGTACACCGCCCACACCATGAACGTGGAGATGGCGCCGAAGGCCAGCGCGTTCTGCAGGCAGATCTGGCCCATGAAGTTGCAAAACATGTTGCTGTAGTCCCACAGCGGGTACACGCCGTTGACAGGCTGGTTCTGGATCAGGCCCATCACCAGCTCGATGCTCGTGCACACCGCCGCGTTGATCGTGAAGCTCAGCACCACCGCCACAACGGTGTTCTTGACCTTGCGCTGCAGCACGTTCTTGATCGGGAACAGCAGGATGATGCACGCCACCATGCCGCAGCCGTACACCGGGAACGGGTAGAGCCAGTCGCTCCAGATCTGCGACGTGGGGTCGTACACGCCCGGCAGGATTCCATATTTGATGAAGAGGCAGTAGCCGGCCTCGGCCCAGTGCCCCACCACGCAGAAGATGCAGAAGTAGATGACCACGCTGCGCCAGAACGACCACTTGCGCCAATCGTAGAAGCTGTTGTCGCCCTCGCCCAGCATGTCGGCGACCTTGGGAGACGAGAACGGGCGCGTGAGCACGGCCTTGGCGCGCTGCGAGGTGAGGAAGTACAGCAGCATCACGATGTCGCCCAGGCACAGCCAGAGCTGCGACGTTATCGCGAACTCGCCCGTGAATACGTTGTAGCCGGTGCCCACCAAGATGTTGAAGAGGGCCACGAACACCGCGAACTTGCGCGTAACGTTGTAGCGCCTGAACAGCATCCAGAACAGCACGCCGTCGAACATTAGGTTGACCAGGTCCAGCAGGAAGCTGAACGTGATCTCGTAGCTGCCCTTCACATATGTGGTGAGCGCCACGACAGACATCAGCACGTTGAACGCGAACACTATCTGCATCACGCGCATGAAGCCGAGCTTGTTCGGGTTGAACCCGTTGGGAAACTCGATGCCGTCGGGGCCGAGCTGGCTTCTGTCTATCCCGTCGCCCGTCTTGCGGACCTCGAACGCCAGCCGCAGGCACATCGCAGAGGCGATCACCATCACGGCGGCCACGGGCGTCACGGAAAACAGGAACACCTGGTCGGCAACGAGGCCCAGGATGGTGAGGGAGCCCAGCGTCACCCCGATGGCCGACATCACCATGAACGCCACCAGCTTGCGCGGGTTGCGCGCTCCCCTGATGCCGAACAATCCGATGATCGCAAAGAAGATGCTCAGGAACCTTACGATGGCGACGGCGCCCCGGAGATTCTCGATGTTCTCGATCCTGGTCTCCGACAAATCCGGCACGAATATGGTCGAGAGCACCGCCGTGAGCACTCCCAGCGCCACGATTGCGATCGACAGCGTCAGCATCTTCTTGCGGCGCGGCGACAGGCTCTTGTCCACAGGTGCGCTCGCCGGCACTAGCTGATCGCCCTCGGCTGCGCGGTCGCGCTCGTCCTCGCCTGCTGCGGCGGGCGTTTCGTTTGCCTCTTTCAAGAATTCTCCTTGCTCTCTACAACGTCGTTTGCGTTTTCCAGCTTGTTCTGCTTGTCCGCGCTTGCGGATTGCTCCGCAGGCTATGCGTTTCTGCCTATGGCAGCACGCCCATCGACACGAGCGCGTACCCTACCGCCGCGGCCCACGCCACCGCCACCACGATGCGCACAACGTTGGGCACGCGGAGGTTGCGGCTGGGGATTATGAACATCGCGATGAGGCCGCCGATGGCTCCGCCAAGGTGTCCGCTGATCGAGATGCTGGGCATGGCCAGCGTGTACACGATGTTGATCACTATCACCCCGAGGAAGCCCTTGCTGTACTGCAGCAGGGCGGCACGCTGCCCGCGAGGGCCGTTGGACAGCACGCCCAGCATGGCGGCGGCCACGAACAGGCCGAAGATGCTGGTAGACGCGCCGGCGCTCACCACCATGCTGCCTGTGAGCATGTCGGCCACATAGGACACCACGTTGCCGGTGATGCCGCCGATGAAGTACAGCAGCAGGTAGTTCCAGCGGCCCAGGAATCCCTCGAGCATGATGCCAACGCTGTACAGCGCGGCCATGTTGAACAGCAGGTGCATGAGGTCCACGTGCAAAAACATCGGCGCTACGAACCTGTAGAGATCCGCCGCCGACTGCACTGCGGGGGCGAACATCGCGCCCATGTCGAAGAGCGTGTAGGAGTCGATGTCGAGCGAATGCGACATCAGGACCTCGACCACGAACACCACCACGTTGATGGCGATGAGCGCCAGCGTGACGATGCACGACCCGTATCGGTCGAGGAAGCTCGGGGTCGAGCCCTTCATCATGCGCTTGATCGCGTCGTCGTCTAGCGACTGCGACGACCTGCGCTCATCCATGGCCGTGAAGGTGGTTGCCCGCGCAGGCGCTTGCGCGGGCATCGAGGTGGACGTCCACTGGACGTTGAGATTGTCTGGTTGATTGTCGTTGGGCAACTGGGCGCTCCTTTGCGGTCGTGCGAGCCTCTGCCAACGTATAAGGATACCATCTGCCGGGCGAGGCAAGCCCAACAGGCACGTTCGCGGCAGAAACGCAAAGATGCCCCGCCCGGCTTGCTGCCGGACGGGGCATCTATCTGCTTGCGGCTCAACACGATCGGACAACCCGGAGATTGCTCGCCGCTACGCCAAGCCTTGCTTCGAATACGCGGTCGCGCCGTACTTCTTAACCTCGTCTGCGGCCCATCCGCAAATCTCGTTCAGACGCTCGTCCGGTCCGTACGGTCCGCCATCCCAGAACACGAACGGCCTGCCGCCGGCAGTCTGCTCGTCGATCAGGTCGCGGATGGACTGTCGGATCAGCTCCTCGTTCACGTCTGGGGTGGTGAAATACTTCACGTTGTCCCACGCGCCGTCAAACACCAGGCGGTTGCCGAACCTGGCCGCGATGCCAGCTAGGTCGTTCATCGGCTGAGCCGGCTGCCACGCCGTGCATCCCAGGTCCACGATGTCGTCGATCACGTCCTCGCATCTGCCGCAGCAGTGGTACTCGAGCACGGTGTCGGGACTCACCCGAGCCACCGCGCTGTAGAGCTGCGCATCGAAGGGCTTGACGATGTCGCGGTAGATTTCGGGATCGATCATCATCCCCTTGGGGTTGGCCATGTCGTTGTGCAGCACGAAGCAGTCGACGCGCATGTTCTTGCAGGTGTTCACCAGCACCGCCTCGAGAAAGTCGGTTATGGTGCCCAGCATCGCACGCGACTCGTCGGGATCTTCAACGAGGGCGCAGAACGCCTCCTCGTATCCCAGCGCGTTGACGAACGTCATGAGAGGCCCGAGCATGAAGATCTGCGATGCCTTGTCGTCTTCCAGAAACATGCTGTCTATCGGGATCGCCGCTTTCCAGTCGAAGTTCTGGTAGTCGGGGATCTGCAGCTGCTCTCGCCACTGCTCGAAGTCCGGCACGGCCGGATGCGCAACGTCGACCATCGGGGCCATGTCGTCGGGCAGCCATGTGATGCCGAAGCAGTCGACTGCCTTCCAGCCCTCGGGAAGCTCGCCGCCGTTCTCCTCTATCGCGCCGAACATCTGGCCCATAGCGGAGTTCATGATCATCGGATCGATGAAGCAGGTGTCGGTGTTGTAGTCGGGCACAACATCGGGCACCTCGCCGCGAAGCGCCCTCATATAGCGCTCTCTTGGAGTCATTGGCATCGTTACATCTCCCCTTCTAGAAGTTGGGCGTTCGCGCGGCTTCCACGAACGCGTCGATGTTCTCCATCTTCATGTTCCACGGAGCGCCGCATCCGCTCGACAGGATCAGGCCGTCGCCGAACGTCTTGCGCAGATAGATCACGCGGTCGTACACCTCTTCGGGCTTGCCGAACGCGAGCGTTGCGGGGTGCACGTCGCCGAAGAAGCAGATCTGGTGCTTCACGAACAGGTCGGCCACGGCGGGCACGTCGGTGAAGCCGTCGAGCTGGAAGATCGTACGTCCTGCCGGGAACTCGTGCAGATGCCTCTTGATGGTGTGTTCCCAGGCGCCGTCGGCATGCACGAAGAGTTTGAGGTCGTGCTCGTTGGCGTAGTCGATCGCGAACTTGTAGGAAGGCCACATCGTCTCGTCGAAGGAGTCGGGGCCGGCTTGCTTGTTGTCGAAGCGCCCCGCGCTCACGCACACGGCCTGCATGCCGCCCCACTCCGCGGCCATCGCCTCGTTTTGCGCCATCTCCCATTCGTCGAACATGCGCACGACCTTGGCAACCTTCTCCGGCTGCTCGTACATGTCGATCAGCGTTTCCACGACGCCTCTGGCCATGCCGTAGATCATGGCGCCGCCCCATCCGGGGATGGGCAGGTCGTACCATGGGTCGTCCGCGGTGGCTTCCCTCCATTTCTCCCCGTATTCGGCAGAGATCGCCAAACCCTTGTCGAACTCCTCGTAGGTCCATTCGGGGTAGTTGGGAACCACGAACTCGTCCTCCCATGCCTGCACTCCGTTTTCGAGGATGTAGTCGAGATGCTCGTCCTTGAGCGGGTTGGTCTCGAATGCCTGGCAGATATCGTCGGGCGGAAGCTCGCGTCCCGGAGTCTTGTAGTAGCTGCCCGTGGGGTCGAGCGCCATCATGGGTCCGTACAGGTACGGCGGAACGGTATCGCCGCCCATCTTCTTGGCTCCCGCGATTATCTGCTCGATCGCCCAGCTCGGGCGGGTATAGAGGTCGCCCGGTCTGAACTCCGGGTTGGCGTATTTTCCGATCAGCCCGCCATCGAAGTTCACATAGCACGTGCGATCCACTGGTTTGCAGGCCACCGCGTTCTCGAAACGCTCGACATGCGTCATCGTGTCCATCGTCTCGTCACCTCTCCCCTACATCTCTGCGGCAGAGACGATCTGCTCGCCGGACTTCTTGGACCTGATGGCCAGCACCAGCGATATGACGGTGGCGGCGACGATGCACAGAGCGAGGACCGGATAGATCGGCATAATCTCGGCCGAGCCAAGCGCGGTCTGCAGAGCGGTCACGGCATAGGGAGAGATGAATCCGCCTAGCGTCATTCCGATCGTGACGATGGTGATAGCCGTGGAGGCCTTCGAGGGAGGCACCACTTCTGCCGCATAGACCATGTAGTAGGACAGTCCGGCAGCATACGAGAACGCGTCGAGGCAGAAGCCCACGTAGATGAGCACGACGTTGGCGCCCATGCAGTAGCAGCCGATTCCAACGGCCATGATCGCAAACAGCACGACGGGCATGAACCTTCCGAGCTTGGCGAACGCGGGGGCGAACACGATGCCGGCAAAGAACCCGGCCACAGAGGCCACTGCGGCGATGAGTCCCGCAACCTCCTCGCCGCCGATGCCCAGCTCGGGGACGATAACCGACAGCTGGCCAGAGCCGCAGGCCATGTACACCAGGCTGATCACGCCGAAGGAAACGGCAGCGCCGATCGCCTTGGGAAGAGTTCCCTCCCATCCGCCTTCGCCGGTCTCGGGCTGGCTTGCAGCAGCCGCCAGCGCCTCCATCTCGTCGGACGAATCGCCATCGGCTCCATCGACGGGAGTCTTGGGCACGAAGAGCAGCACCAGCACGAAAATCGGAACGGCGATCCAGTAGAAGCTGAACACGTAGTTCCACGAGATTGCAGCCAGGAAACCTCCGGCAAGGCTGTTGATCGTGCCGGAAAGCGACATGAATCCGTTGTACCAGCCCACAAGCCGGTCGCGTTTCTTGGCGTTGTTGCGGTACACCTGCTGGATGAGCGAAACCGCAACGCCCATGATGCCGCCGAAGGCGAAGCCCGACAGCGTGCGCATCGCGGCGACGAACATAACGTCGTTGACGAGCGGAGTACAGATGCCGAACACCGCGAACGCGCCGGTGCACACCAGAAGCAGCGTCTTCTTGGAGAACTTGCGCATCAGCGAAATCACGAGAAACGCCGATACGGCAGCCGAAAGCTGCGAGCCTGTCATTATGAAGTTGAGCACTCCCATGTCGGCATCGGGAAACGCCATCATAGTTCCATAGAATGCCGGGTAGTAGGCCAAGTCGGCCATGTAGATAAACACCGTCATGAACAGCGCGACCAGACCCACGATAGAGATCTTCGTCACCGTCTTGGCTTTATCGCTCATCGCTAAACCCCCTTGTTGTAGTGCGCCGGCTTATCGCCGCGCATCGTTTCGTAGAAAGTCAAATCGCCGCAGGGCCCTGCTCGATCGAACAGCTGTATTTTGAAACGGTTCAAACTCGGCGGCAACGAAATCGGTGCACTCCGTTGAAAAGCGCAAATGTGCACGATGCACAGACTTTTGAAATTGCTAAAATTTGTCGAGCCGGCATGATTGCCGGACATGGGAAGCCGATTTGGACGCTACAGGGGTGCGTTATGAAGCTGAGTCTCGAACTGTTGGCCGTAGACTTCGAGAGTCTGGGAATCGCAACGCGTTTTGGCGATGGGGCTCAGCGGTGCAACCTCTCGTTCGGAGACGTTCCGAGTGCAGACGCGCCGCCCAAGCCGGGCAGGCTCTACC
>CAVFRF010000072.1:0-8542 GCA_963624975.1 Bacteroidaceae bacterium | reverse complement strand
GGCGCGCCGCATGGCAGGCGAGCCGCTGCAGCTCGGCGACCAGGTGCGCGAGAAGCTGCGGGACTCGCTGGGCGACGGTGGTGCCAGCGCGCTCGAGGCAATCTTGCAGAAGATGTGCGCCTTCGAGCCAGAGGAGCGCTACCAGACCCCGCGCCAGGTGGCCTTCGACCTCTCCGCCGCGTTGGACGGGAAACTTGCCGCGCAACGCCCGGCAGCAACGCCCGCAGATGCAACGTTCTCCTCGAAAGAAGGTCTTGCTCGCCCATGCGCGCGTGAGGGCAAGGTTTCCGGCACCGCAGCCCTCTCTCACAAAGAACACCGCCCCAGCAGCGCAGCGCCCCCAAGAACGTGCCGCCGCTCCAAAGTCGCAAAACGCGTGGCCTTCGTGGCGTTGCTCGCCGTGCTCGCAACGGCGGCGGCGTTCTTCACCACCCAGGCCCCCGATTCGTCGTCCGATTCGCAATCGGCCCCGATTCAGCGCACTGCTCCCCCGGAGGGCACCGACATAGTGATCCCCGTGGGCAGCTAGCGCGAAGGCCGATGCCGCGTTTTTGAGGTTTCGCCTTCGCTCGCACGCCAGGTGGCATTATTCTGCCGCGATTTTGAGGTTTTGCCTCTCCGAGCATGTCGCTCGACCCTCTGCAGCAGGCAAAACCTCAATACTTGTACACCAGGACGAGGCAGAGCCTCAATTCTGTGGCGCGCAAGGATACCTCGCAATGCATATGGAGGCAGAACCTCAAAATCGCGGCAGAAAATCAGCAGGTCGCGTGCGAGCGAAGGCAGAACCTCAATTCTGTGGCATAGCGGGCACGGCGGGCACGGCGGGCTTAGCGGGCTTAGCGGGCTTAGCGGGCTTAGCGGGCTTCTCGTGCAATGTCGCTCAACGCTTCCCCGCGACGCGGCACCTAGGTCCCGCTCACTCGGCGGCGTTCAGGACTCCCTGGCCGTCGAAGCTCGGGATGTACTCTGCCTCGGCCGACTCCTCTTCCTGGATGAAGCACTCGTCGAAGTCGAACGCGCACGCCAGGTCCACCAGGTTGTCGTAGTCCACCATGTCGACCTTGCAGGCTATCTCGGGGTATGCGTCGGGGTCTGCCATGGGCACGAACTGGCTCATGAGGCTCACCACCACCTCGCTGCCGTACTCCGACCCCAAGTAGCGCACGATGCTCTCGGCGTCGTCAAGCTGTCCGGGCAGCAGCAGATGGCGCACGATGGTGCCGCGCTCGAGCACCACCTCGCCCGTGGGCATCTCCATGTAGTCGGGAGCGCCGGTTTGCACCACCATCTCGGCGATGGCCCGCCTCGCCACCTCGGGGTAGTCGGACGCATGCGCGTAGCGGGCCGCCGCGCTGCTGCTCCAGTGCTTGAAGTCGGCGAGGTACACGTCCACGAGGCCGCTTATGGCCCTCAGGGTCGCGACGCTCTCGTAGCCGCCGGTGTTGTACACCACCGGAATCGCGAGGCCCATGTCGCGCGCCTGCACGATGGCATCGGCCACCGTGGGCAGGTACTGCGTGGCCGACACCAGGTTGACGTTGTTGGCCCCCTGCGATTCGAGGTCTATGAAGATGCGCGCGAGCATGCCGGCATCTACCTCGACGCTGGCCCAGGGGTTCGCGGCGGCATCGATGCGCGAGCGCGAGATCCGCGCGTTCTGGCAGTACACGCATTGCAGCTGGCAGTGCGCGAAGAACACCGTGCCCGAGCCGTTGTCGCCCGAAATGGGCGGTTCTTCCCAAAAGTGCAGCGCGGCGCGGGCCACCCTCACCTTGTCGGACGCGCCGCAAAAGCCCAGCTGTCCCGCCCGCCTGTTTGCATGGCACTCGCGGGGGCATAGCGTGCAGTCTTCGTAAATCTTGTAGAGCCGGTCGATCGTGCCGGCTTCGCAGCGTGGATCCATCCTTCGCTTTCCCTTCGATATAAAGTCGAACCTCTCCAAGGCGCGGGCATGTGCGACAATCATACCCGTGAGACACGAGGAGACATCCATGGATTCTGACACGAGGCCCGACATCGGGCAATTTGCCAACATCGATTTTGACCGCGAGCGCCGCTGCGGCTTTCCCGAAGTGGTGTTTGGAATGGGAAAGACCGCCGGACAGATCGCGGCCATCTGCCTCAAGCTGCTGGAGCGCAGCGAGCTGGTGATGGTCACGCGGGTGGAAAGCGAGAAGGCCGCCGACGTGAGCGAGCGCATTGCCGATGCCACGTACCTGCCCACGCCGCGCGTGCTGTTCGTGGACAGGCGAGCCGAGCGCAACGCGGCGGGCGCCACGAGCACCGCCGACGTGCTGGCCACGGTGCCCCGAAGCGCCGCCACCGGCAACGTGGTGGTGTGCTGCGCGGGCACGAGCGACCTGTTCGTGGCCGAGGAGGCCGCCGTTACGGCGTGCCTGATGGGCTCGCATGTGAGCCTGATTCCCGACATCGGGGTCGCGGGGGTCCACCGCACGCTTTCGCGCGTGGACGAGCTACGAGATGCCCGCGCGATCGTGTGCGCCGCCGGTATGGAGGGCGCGCTGCCTTCGCTAGTGGCGGGCCTGGTGAAGGTGCCGGTAGTCGCGGTGCCCACCAGCGTGGGATACGGGGCCAACCTGGGAGGAGTGGCCGCGATGCTCTCGATGGTCAACAGCTGCGCCGCGGGCGTGAGCGTGGTGAACATCGACAACGGGTTCGGCGCGGGACAGATCGCGCACCGCATCAACCTGCCGGCTTGGCTTGGCGGCGAGGAGGCCGGAGCATGATCGCGCACGTCGATGCCGGTACCGGAGCTTCGGGCGACAAGCTGGTATGCGCGCTCATGCAGGCAGCCGAGCAGGTCGGCGCGTTCGACCGCGAGAGGTTCGTGCAGCTGTTCGCAAAGCTGCTGCCGCAAGCCAGGGTGCAATTCGAGGAGAGAAGCGACCAGGGCATCGCCGGCCTCGGGATGAAGGTGACGGATGCCGATTGCGCTTGCGATCACGCTCATGCTCGCTCGGACGGGCACGAGCACACCAGCTGGGCGAGCATCCGCTCCACGATCGAAGGCTGGCGCGAAGACGGCTCCATCGCGCAAGGCGCGGCCGAGCGTGCGCTGCGCGCGTTCCAGATCGTTGCCGAAGCCGAAGCGCAGGTGCACGGCGCGCCGGTGGACGACGTGGCCTTCCACGAGGTGGGCGCCATCGACTCCATCGCCGACATCGTGGGCGCATCGGTGCTGCTGGACGTGCTCGGCATCGACACGCTGCACTCGTCGGTGGTCACGCTGGGATACGGCACCGTGAAGTGCGCTCATGGGACACTGCCCGTGCCGGCTCCGGCCACCGCGCTCATATGCGTCGGCATGCCCGTGCAGGCAGGCGCCAACGAAGGCGAGCTTACCACCCCCACCGGCGCGGCTCTGCTCAAGGCCAACGTGGCCAAGTGGGGTCCCCTGCCCACGATGGTTCCCGCTGCCGTGGGAACGGGCCTGGGCACGCGCACCATTCCGGGCACCCCCAACGCGCTGCGAATCGTGGTGGGCGCCCCTGCGAGCGTCGTGGGAGACACGAGCGCTGCATGTACCAACCCCGAGGGCATGGCAATCGAGGGCTGCGTGCTGCTGCAAACCAACATCGACCACATCAGCCCCGAAAACGCCGCCTCTTGCTGTGAAGACCTGCTCGACGCAGGTGCCCTCGACGTGTGGCAGCAGTCCATCGCCATGAAGAAAGGTCGCCTGGGCTGCATTCTCAACGTGCTGTGCGCACCGGCAGATGCCGACCGCCTATGCGAGCTGGCCAGCAAGCTCACAGGTTCGCTGGGGGTGAGGCGAAGCATCGTGGAGCGCAGCGTGGCACCGAGGGAAAGCCGCACGGCAGAGACGAGCTACGGCCCGGTGAGGTTCAAGCTCGCCTGGCCCGACGGCTCCACGGCCAACGGCATCGCTCCGCAACATTGGATCCGCCCCGAGCACGACGACGTGGCCCGCATAGCGCACCAGACAGGCCAGAGCTGCACGCAAGTCGAAGACGACCTGGCAGCGCAGTGGAAGCAGCAATCTCCGAACCCGTAGGCGCACCCCGACCGCAAGCCACAAAAAAAGCGGTAGCTGCATGCCCCAACAGGTGAGTCAAACAGCTACCGCTTATCGCGATCGCATCAACAGCTAATCTAGATCGCCAGCCCTCGCGGCCTAGGCCACCCCGCTAGTCCACGGCCCCGGCACTGGGATCGTCCAAGTCGGACAGCATCCCCTCCAGCTCGTTGGAGAACGCCATCGCCGCGGCATCCTCGATCGCCGAACCCAGCTTGGCATCCGACACGAACGGTACCAGCTCGTACAGCACGTCGTTGATGTCCACGAACTCGTAGTCGCTGTTGCTGATGGACTTGCGGTAGGCATCGCGCACCGCGTTGCGCCCCGCAGCCACGAGGTCGTGCCTCGACACCCCCGCCGAAATCTCCGCAAGCGAATCGAGGTCGATCGTGGCAAACGACACATGGTCGGCCGCGAAGCTCTCCCAGATCTGCTTGCGCTCCTCCAGGTTGGGGTAGCCCACCTCGATGCGCTGCGACCTGGCGAACAGGTCGTCTATCTGCGGCAAGAACTCGATGTTGCTGGCAGCGGAGGTCGCGATGGTGAAAACCTTGGACTTGTTCATCATCGTGTGAACGTATCCCAGCACCTCGCCGTATCCCCTGCCGGTTGCATGCGGATAGGGCGAGTCGCTGCCGTAGCCCATGGCCTCGCTCCTGGCGGATTCCCTGATGAAGTCCTGCAGCAGGTCGACGTTCTCCACGATGAACGTGCAGGGCGTGGGCACGTCGCTGGGGTCGGAGACCCCGAACGGCCCCCTCTTGAAGGGACCCGACAGCCTCATGGTCCACATGCCCTCGTCGTCGGTGCGCACGTGCAGCGACACGACGGGATTGCCGATCTCGCCCGCCGTGGCCTCGGCAAACTCGTAGAGGTCTTCGCGCGACGGGCCCTGCATCACGAACGGCTCTTCGAGCGACATCCCGTCCACGCCGTGGAACTCGGAGGTCGCTCGAATGAAGCGCTGGTATTCCTTGTCGCCGGCCGACTCGAAACCGTACACGCACATCTGTTCGAGCGCGGCGTCGTAGCCCACGAGGTCGGCGTACTTCTTGACCTCCACGGCGCTTTCCATCGCGCTGCCGATCTGCTTGAGCAGCTCGAGCGGATTGGTGCCCTCGGGCAGCTTCGAACCTGCTCCCGCACCCGAGCCAGCGTCTGCGGCATCGTCTTCGTCGTCGGCATCCACGTAGTCTTCGTCGAACCCGTCCTGCACGCCGGCGTTCATGTTGGCCTCCGACATGCGCTCGATGCAGTCGTCGGGCACGCCCATCTGCCGCAGCTGGTCCACCGCCATCTCCTGCAGCTGGCGCACGCGCACCTGAACCTGCTCTGGCGAGCTGTAGGGCGAAAGCTCGGTGAAGATGGTCTCGGCGCTGCTCTTGTCGCCGATCTCGCACGCGATGTCCCACGCGCATCCCATGGCGTCGAGCACCGTCGGGCTGGGAACCGCATTGCAAACGTTGTGCTGCTCGAATGCGGCGATATACAGATGAATCGCGAGCCTCTTGTGGTTCTCGCGGGCCGCCCTGTCGGCAGCGTCTATGTAAAGCTCGACGCGAGCGTCGAAATCATCGGACGGATGGCTCTCCTGCATGAAATCCATGTCATCCTCCTTCAAGATCCAAACCCGAGGCCGGCCCGGGTTCAACAACAAGCCCTTCGGGCTTGCCTGCAACGGCAGAACATGCAATTTGCAGCCGCCGCTTCTACCAATCGACTATATCCCATCCGCGCTCTTTGGCAACCGATTCCAAACCGCGCTTGGGATTGACCGCCACGGGATGCTCCGCCATCTCCAGCATAGGGATGTCGGTCTCGTGGTCGCCGTACGAATACGCCAGCTCCCAACGGCCTTCGCCGAACTCCGCATCGGCATACTGCGCGAGCCGCACCGGCTTCTCGTCGCCCTCGACGGGAAGGCCCTCGACCTTGCCGGTGTAGCGTCCGTCCTTCACCCCCATCTTGGTAGACAGCTGTCTGTCCACCCCAATGTCGGCAGCCAAAAGCTTCGCGATGTAGTCGAACGATGCCGACACGAACACCACCACGTCGCCGCGTTTCTGATGCCACCGGATGCGATCCAGCGCCTTCTCGCGAATCCTGGGGGCCACACGCTTCTCGTAGATGTCGGCCAGTATCTGGTTGGCCTGCTCCACCGGCATTTCCCTGAAGGCGGCAAAGACCCTCTGCCGCACCTCCGTGGTCTCGACGGTGAGGCCGGCCTTGTACCTCAGCCCCCAGATGCCCGCCATGAGCGCGGATCCGATGCCCAGCACGCCGTCGGTGAACAGGTTGAGCGTAACGATGGCCGGAGACTGCCCGTCGATCGTGGTGCCGTCGATGTCGAACACCGCCAGACGCACCTTGCCGCCGTTTTCCGCGGTGATGGTGTCAGATATGTCTGTGGATGAAGAAGCCATGAGCCTCCAAAGGCCGTTTTTGCCGTGAACGAAGATTATACAACGCCAGAGGGCGGCTTTTCCCGAGGTCTCGCCCCTCTCGATATAAGGCACAGGGCGCCGAGCTGCCGCGGTGTTGCATGCGGAGTTGCCGCCCGGTTGCCGCCCGCCGTTTTTGGGCGGCAATTCTCGACCACTTTTCCAGATTGCCTAGACACCATGCCGCAAAACCGATATTATCCTTAACGCTGCATGAACAACTCGTTCGTAGCAAGGGGTGTTAGCTCAGCTGGTTAGAGCGCTGGCCTGTCAAGCCAGAGGTCGCGAGTTCAAGTCTCGTACATCCCGCCATCAAGACTTCGAAAGCCGCCCCAAGTGAGCGGCTTTTTTAATGACCTGAAGCTGTGCTCGGGTGCAGCGCACGACAGCCCTCTCGCAGATACACGACGCGGGCACCAGCTGGATGCCGATGCCCGCGAAGGTCGAGTGCAATCTTGCCTAAACGCCGCCCCACCGGGTTGCGGACCCCGTGACAGCTCCCCTACAGATACGATGCCGGGTTCACGGCGGTGCCGTTGACCTCCACCTGGAAGTGCAGATGGTTGCCCGACGAGTTGCCCGTCGTGCCCACCGCGCCGATGTTCTGCCCGCGCGAAACGTATTCGCCAGCCGACACATAGGGCGTGCTCACCATGTGCATGTACTTGGTCACGAGGCCGTCGCCATGCGAGATCACGACCCAGTTGCCAGCAGAGCTGCTGTATCCGGCGATCACCACGGTGCCCGAGTCTGCCGCGTAGATGGGCGTGCCTGCAGGCGCGGCGAAGTCCATTCCCTTGTGGAAGGAGTTGTCGTAGGTCCTGTAGCCAAAGGTGCTCGAGATGCTCGAATAGCCCGGGCACGGGTGCGAGAACTGCCCGTTGCCGGTGATCACGTCTTCGCCGGCGCTGCCAGAGTAGGCGCTGCGTGCCGCCTCTGCGGCCGCCTCCTCCTCGGCCTGCAGTTCGGCGGCCTCGCTGTTGAGCTTGGCTACCTCGGCCTGGATGTCGGAGGTCTTCTGAGCCAGCTCGGCCTTGGCGTTCTCGGCCGTCTGCATCTCCTCCTGGGCCTTCTTCTGCTGCGTCTCGATTTCGGCCCTGGCCGCCTCCGCCTCCGACTTGGCGGTAAGCGATTCCTCGATGATGGCGTTGTTGTAGTCGTTGATGTACTGCACCTGGGTCGACAGCGTGCAGAACTCGCTGAAGCTGCTTGCGCCCAGTATCACGTCCACCATGGTTAGCTCGCCGTTGCGGTACACGCTGGCAGCGCGGTTGCGAATCTTGTCCTTGTTGGCATCGATGGTCTGCTGGCAGCTGGCGATCTTCTGCTGAGCCTGCTCCATAGCCTGCGTTGCATCGTTGTACTCGTTCATCGCGGTGTCGTACTGCGACTGCGCCGTGTCGATCTGCGACTGCAACGAGTCGATCTGCTTCATGAGAGCATCTGCCTCGGCCTGAACCTCGGAAGAGGTTTCGGCAAGGGCGCTTGTGGGGAACGTCGAAAACGCGAGCAAAAAGGCTGCAGCGATTGCCGCAGCAAAGCGACGGCGTGCCCTGGGTTGAGTAGTCACCAAATCGACAACCTCCAATTTTGTGACCGTGGTTCGTTTGTCGTCTGCGTTAAAAGCACCCGTAAAGCCTAACAGTTCTCAAGTACGATTTCCACCAAAATTGAGCCTCGGCAAACTTCAACCCTGCCGACGGTCGAGCCTGTGCCCATATATAGCGAGATATGTACCGATTTCATTGTTCCAACAGCAGATATAGATTCACCGAAACAACACAACCCAATCCGACAGCGGTTGTAAGAGGCGGCTTGTCGAATCTCCGCATGTTCTTCTCGTAACTCTCCCTGGGATGCCCCGCGCGGGCTATACCATAACGGCTCAGGCTGGGCTTTACAGCCAGAAGTCGCCGTTCCGATACATCTCGCACGGAGCGCCGGCGAGTCTTCAACTGTCTTTTGCGACTCGCCAGGTGCCAGCGTGGGGTGTGTCGTGCCGGCGACTTCTGCAGCGAAGCGAAGCCGAGCCGGCATG
>CAVFRF010000071.1:0-9400 GCA_963624975.1 Bacteroidaceae bacterium | reverse complement strand
TCCTCAAATAAAAAACACAAATTATTGGGAGTTTGGCTATTGATGCTCTCCAAGACTATCTATATGATGTCAAAGATTGCTTTCAAGGCACAGTGTGCTTAAGTAAATCGTGGGTATTGTTAGACGTTGAGTACAAATATGCAGTTTCGAATTCGTACTCAATGGAGGACGGGCGTTGAAAGGAGAGTTTGTGGGAAAAAGCAAGCTAACGAGATGGGGCAAGGCGGTGAACGTGTTCTTCGCGTTCGTGCTGATGTTCTCTTTCGTGCCTACCTCGGCGTTTGCCGACGAAGGCGCGAATGCGAACACCCCCGGAGACGATGCGGTTGTCGCATCGGAGAACATGGTGGCAGACGAGGCCACCGCGCAAGGCGACGACGAGGCCGAGGCTGCGGCTATCACGTCGAGCGATAAGGTCTATATTCAGGATACGCAAGACAAGAACAGCAGCTATTCGTACAAGAGCGGAACGCTCTCGGCTGGCGACACGCTGTGGGCCAATGTGTATACTGCCTCGGGATATTCGTATTCCAGCGTGTCCAACGATGGAACGTTCACGTACCAGTGGATGAAGAGCACCACCAAGTCCACGACCACGTTGGACTACACGAACATCGAGGGCGCCACTTCGCAGAGCCTCACCATTACCAGCGATTTGGCCGGCAACTACATCATCGTGAAGGTCACTTCCGGCGACGTTACGCTGTATGGCCCGGCAGTTACCTATGGCTCGGGAATCAACAGCAACTACATTCCCGGTCCTGTGCTCGGAGCCGGGCAGGCGCAGCTCAGCAAAGTGGGTATCGACAAGACTTCTCCCGCTGTGGATGACACGATTACCGCCACAGCTTACGTATACAAGAACTATTCGGATGTTGCGGTTGGTAGCGACGTTAACGTGACCTGGACGTGGTCGAGCAGCACCTCGGCGTATAGCGGTTTTACCACCATCGAGGGGCAGACCGGCAACACCCTCAAGGTAACCGAGGATTTGCAGGGCAAGTACATCAGGGTTACAGGCAACGCTGGCGTCAACGACAAGTACACCACCACGTCGGATGCCGTTCTGGCAAAGGGGTCCGTCAAGCTCGCTGGCGTGGAGCTGAGCGCGCCCGCCACCGAGATTGGAACGATCCTCACGGCCAAGGCATACACGGGTTCTACATACAGCCCCACCTACGTGACCGAGGGCGTTACCTACACCTGGAAGTACAGCATCTCGAAGCCCAGCTACTCGACCACCTGGACCACCATCGAGGGACAGACCGGCAGCACGTTTACGGTGACCGAGGCATACGAGAACTGCTACATCTCGGTGTCGGCCAGCGCTGGCGCCAATACGGTCGATCTTTCCTATTACAGCGCACCCGGACCCTTCCTGCAGGCCGGTGCGGTGATCATCTACTCCGGTTCGATCGTCAACCCCGAAACCAACGCCAGCGTGTTCGCGGTGGGCGACACCGCCAAGGCTCGCGGCAAGGAGCAGGGTGCCAGCGACTTCATCGATGCCAGCAAGCTCAACTTCCAGTGGAAGGTGGGCGAGTCGAAGAGCGGCCCTTGGACCGATATCGAAGGCCAGACCTCCGAGACCATGACGCTTGGGAGCGACCTCGAGGGCAAGTACATCAACTGCACCATCTCGTCGAAGGTGGGTTCCAGCAGCTATACCGTGAGCCGAGGCTGTCTGGTTGCAGCTGCGGGTTCGGTCAACATCTCCAGCCTGACGCTGGACAAGTCCAGCGACATCTCGGTGGGCGATGAGCTGACCGCAACGGCCAAGTCGGGTTCTACCGACGTTACCTCCGACGAACACGTGAAGTGGAGCTGGTACTACGGCGACACCTCGAGCACTGCAACCACGCAGATCGCAGGCGCCAACACCAACAAGCTCACCCTGACCTCCGACTACGTGGGCAAGTACATCAAGGTCGTGGCCAACGGCGGATATGGCGACGAGTCCAAGACGACCTCCGGTGCCGTGCAGATCGCCGGAGGCGTGGAGCTGCACAAGGTCGAGGCAACGGGCACTCCCAAGGTGGGCAACACCCTGGCGGCGCAGGCCTACAAGAACAACTCCTCCACCAAGGTCGGCGACTCCGACGTGGTGACCTACCAGTGGCAGTACGCCAACACCAAGACCACCACCGATTCGGCGTTCACCGACATCGAAGGCGCCACCGGCAGTACCTACGTGGTGGGCGAAGACATGGTGGGCAAGTACATCCGCGTCAAGGCCGTGAGCAACAACACGGTGGTGAGCACCAGCCAGAAGAGCTACTACTCCACCAGCAGCGTCGACCCGCTGGGTCCCGTGACCCTGGCCGGCGCATACGACCTGTCCTCCGTGGCGCTCTCGTCGACGGGCCAGGCCATGCAGGCCGGCTCGACCATCACGCCTCAGGCCAAGGTCAAGCAGAGCACCTACTACGAGAGCGACGCTCCCGAGGACGCAAAGCTCGTGTACACGTGGTATGTGAGCGACAGCGGCACTGGCACCTTCGCCGAGCTTGACTCCACCAAGTATCCCTACAGCACCTCCGACGGCAAGCTCGTGCTGGACGAGTCGCTGGTGGGCAAGTACCTCAAGGTCAGCGCCAACGCCATCCAGAACACCGTGGACTCCTCGGTGCTCAAGGTGCTGGGCGCCAACGAGTACGAGCTTATGCGCGTGAACCTGAACCCCTCGACCGGCGACCTCGTGACCGGCGATACGCTCAGCGCCACCACGTATGCCAAGAAGCTCGACGGCACCTCGCTGTACGGCGACGACGTGACCAGCAACGAGGGCGTGAGCTACCAGTGGTACGCCGGCAGCTCCGCCAACGCCGACGACACCTCGTACATGCCCATCAAGGGCGCTACCTCGAAGGACTTCGTGGTCCCCGACGCTGCGTTCGGCATGTACCTCAAGGTCGTGGCCACCAGCGGCGACACCAGCGTGACCGCCGCGTTCCCCAACCCCGTGATCTACAGCCAGACCCTCGACGGCGTGGTTGCCAAGCTCAACAAGGACGACTTCCGCCTGATGCCCGAGTACGGCACCGACACCAACGTGAACGACATGCTGCTGGCCAAGATCGAGTCCTACGGCTACAAGGACGTGTCGGTGAAGGTGGTTGCCGCCGACAACCCGAGCGACAGGACCACGGGTGCTTCGGGCGGCGTTTCGGCTGCCGACGATGCCACCAACGGCAACATCGAGTACTTCTACATCGATCCCGCAGAGTCCACCTGGTCGTTCTACTCGCAGCGCCAGCTCGAGGTTACCTTCGAGATCGAGATGAACGGCGAGACCATCACCTACACGCCCAGCAAGACCACGAGTCTCAACTGGGACGAGGGCAAGGCCAGCGCGGCCCTCAAGGACTACGCCGACCAGCTCCAGATCGTCTACTCGGGCGAAGACACCGCGCTCTCCGTGACGCAGAACGTGCTGCTGCCCAACAAGGTGACCGGCACCTCCTGGGCTTCCGTGGAGTGGTCGACCTCCAACTCCGACAGCATCGCCATCAGCGGCTATAGCTGGAACGACACCATGACCGGCAAGGTATCGCGCATGTCGTCCGACAAGACGGTGTACCTCACCGCCAAGATCTCGATGAAGACCTCGGGCGGCTTTTCCAACACCTTCGAGAAGGAATACGAGCTTACGGTCAAGGGCGACCCCGAGAAGGTGGCCTCCGACATCGCGAAGCTACAAGAGAAGGTCGATGCCGGGTTCACCTACGAGAACGTGAAGTATTTCGGCACCGAGGACGTGTCGAGCAGCACCGCGCTGGTGAACGACCAGCAGCTGCCCAGGCCCGCGACGCTGGGCATCGACGGCGGCGACTACTCCATCAAGTACACCGCCACCGATGGCACCGACTCCACGGAGCAGCCCATCGTGATCAACGGCTACCGCACCTACGTGTACCAGGACCTGCCGGGCGGCGAGAGCAAGAAGGCATCGATCACCATCACCGTGACCGATAGGCAGAACGCCGACGTGACCGCCAGCAAGACGCTGGAGTACACCGTGGCTCCCATGGACCAGACCGACCTCGACAAGACCGTCGAGCTGATGAAGGCCGCCAAGGCCGGCTACGCCGAGGCCATTCTCGAGGGCCAGTCCGCCGACGCGGTGACCAAGAACATGCACGCCTTCCAGAAGGCCTACTACAATTCCGAGGGCAAGCTCGCCTGGACCTACACCTACGACGACCCCGGCAACGACATCTGGGGCATCGTGCCAGTGGAGCTTCCCGGCTACGACTCGATGAGCTGGATGACCTGGCGACTCTTCAAGTCGAGCAAGAACTCCGTGGTGCGAGACGAGAACCTGCTGGTCACGCAGCCCACCTACAACACCAACGTGACCATCACATCCAGCCTGTCGAGCGACAAGTACGCCCGCTACGCCGAGCGCTATCCCGACAACGCAACGTTTGCCAGCCTCAAGGAGCAGCTGGTCTCCGCGACTGTGACGGTGCTCGGCACCACCGGCCAGGACAACCCCGATGCCGGCAAGACCTTCGAGGCGACCGCCAGGATCACCGGCATCAGCGAGTACGATGAAAACGGCAACTACAGCATCGAGCCGTGGGTGCCTACCACCACGGTGAACCTGCCCGTCGACGAGGACACTACGGCATGGGACGTGTTCGCCAAGCTCCTCGACGAGGTCAACTGCACCTACAGCTTCACCGACGGAGCCTACTCCGGATTCCCAGCGTCCATCACCAACGCCGATGGGCGCAAGCTGGGCATGACTTCCAGCGATGGCAACTGGAGCTACTGGGCGTTCTATGTGAACGGCGCGTACGCCTCCAACTACTGCACCCAGCAGAACGTGAACGCTGGCGACGTGATCGAGCTTACCTACATCAGCGGTACGGGCAGCCTCAAGAAGGAGTCCATCGCCGACGCCAAGGTCGAGATGGAGCACAAGGCCGACTACACCGGAGAGGCCGTCGAACCCGCCATGACCGTGACGCTGGGCGACACGCAGCTCATCAAGGACAGGGACTTTACCGTGAGCTACACCGATGCCGATGGCAACGTGCTCGAGGGCGCGCCCATCGAACATGGCGTGTACACGGTGACCCTCACCGGCATCGAGGACTACGAGGGCACTCTCGTCGCGGGCGAGTTCACCATCTCCAAGACGACCGACGCCTTCAAGCGTCTGGCTGGCGAGGGCCGCGAGCAGACCATGTCGCAGATCGTGGGCGAGGCCTTCGGTGAAGGCTCGTGCACCGAGGCGATCCTGGTGTCCAACAGCAGCTTTGCCGACGCGCTTTCGGCCTCGTCGCTCGCCGGCGTGTGCAACTGCCCGGTGATCCTCACCGATTCCGGCTCGCTTTCCAGCGAGGCTGCTGCCGAGCTGGCGCGCATCGCTCCCGAGAACGGCATCATCGTTACGATCGTGGGCGGATCTGCCGCAGTGTCCGACGACGTGATGGCGCAGGTCGAGGCTCTCGACTGCGTGTCGGTGGTCGAGCGCATCTACGGCTCGTCGCGCGTTGAGACCGCCAACGCGGTGTACGAGGCAGGCGCGGGCAGCTGGTCCAACATGGCCATCGTGGCCAAGGGCGAGAACTTCGCCGACGCGCTCTCGATCGCGTCGTACGCCTATGCTTCGAAGTCGCCGATCTTCCTGACCTCGGGCGGCACGATCAGCGACTCCACCGCCGCAGCCATCAAGGGCGGCAAGTTCGAAAGCGTGATCGTGACCGGAGGCACCGGCGGAGACAGCGGCATCCAGAATGCCACCATCGCCAGCCTGGGAATCCCGTGGCTGCGCCTTGCTGGCGAGACCCGTCTGGAGACCTCCGTCGCCATCGCCAACTGGGCGATGAACAAGATGGACGTGGCCGATGTCGTGAGGCCCGTCGTGACGCTCTCCTGCGACGGAATCGGCATCGCCAACTCCAAGAACTTCCCCGACGCGCTTGCAGCGACTGCGCTGCTTGGCCAGAACCGCTCGGTGCTGCTGCTCGCAGACGACAGCGACGAGGGCATCGCGAACGTGAAGTCGATGGTGTCGGAGAACAAGGACCTCGTGTCCAAGGGCTACATCTTCGGCGGCGACGCTGCTGTGAAGCAGGCCGTCGAGGATGCCGCGAACGCGGCTCTGAAGGGCGAGTAACCTCGCCGAGAGCAGCTTGCGACATATAGCGCAACCTGGGGCGGCCTTCCAAAAGGAGGGCCGCCCCTTTTTGCGTGCTGGTGGTGTCGGGTCGAAATTGGACCTGCAAACATGCCCTTGCGACGCGCGCGTTTAGATTCTGGTTAGAAATGGTTAAGAAATCGGGAAGGTTCGCGTGGCATCATCTTTGGCATGATGAAGCTTGCAAACATACTCGAGGGACCCGTCGGACGACGCGGGGTGCTCGCTGCGCGTAGGCTGGCGCGCGATGCGGCGGATGGTCTTGTCGAGATGGCGTGGCCCACGCGGTGCGCCATCTGCGACATGCCCGGGGCGTTGCTGTGCGACGAATGCGCGAACGCGCTGCCATGGATCGCGCAAGCCGACTCTTGCCCCCTATGCGGCGCGCCATACGGCAGAGTCGCCTGCACCGGCTGTTGGGACCGCAACGGCCGCATCGTGCGGGGCTTCTCGCATGCGACCTGCGCGCTCGAGTACACCGACGACACCGCCCGGTTGGTGAAGTGTTTCAAGGACCAGGGCGAGCTGCGGCTCGCCGAGCTGCTGGCGAGCTTCATCGCGCGTGCGCTCGCAGAAGACGGGCAGCTACCCCACGCGAGCTTCGCCCGCGATATCCAGGTCGCACCTCATAACGGCTTGCGCGCCGCCGCGCTGCCCGATGCCATCGTCCACATTCCGGCTTCGCCCGCGGCTCTGGCTCGGCGCGGGTACGACCACATGCAGCTCGTGGCGGAGGCGCTCTCGGAACTCACCGGCATCGAGGCCCTCGAAGCCCTGCGCACCCGCGACACCAGCGACCAGCGTGCGCTGGGCAAGGCGGAGCGAATGCGCAACATGCAGGATGCCTTCGACATCGCCCTGCGCTCCGACATGCTGGAGGACAGGCGCATCCTCGTGGTGGACGACGTGTTTACCACCGGCTCCACGCTCGATGGTGCGGCGTGCACGCTTCTCGAGGCCGGAACAGCCGACGTGAGAGTGGCAACGGTATGCCGAGTATGGTGAGATGCGCGAATCGCCGCGCGCGCTCACCCCACCTGATGGTAGACTCGATGTGCGCTTCCCCGGGTCTGTGGTTGCGTGCGTGTCATCGGCACGTGCAAGTCCATGGCAGATGCGGTCGAAAGGATCCACGTAAGCAGCGAGAAGACCTCCTATAGTCACTGTCAAGGTTCGCAAGAACCGCTGTTATCGAGCTGCGAGCACGGCGTATTCTAGAGGTAAGTCGCACCGCCCGACCTACCGACTTGCGGGGCAAGAGACCCCGCCGGGCGAGAGAGCGAAGAGCGCAAGCCAAGCTCCAGTGCGCGGGTGTGGGGGCGAAAACCAGGTCAGCCGGGGGAGCGCAATTTCGAGTGGCACGGAATGGCTGCGGGCAAGCGCGCTGTTTCGTGATAGAGTGTATATATAGTTGGTGGGCGGAAGGTTTTGGCCTTTTCGCCCAACAGGTGGCACTGGCCAGCACGGGCGTTTGAAGCGCGAAAATGCTGGAGCCGCCATGCATCTTGCATGAACTTGGATTAGAGAGGCACTTGATGAAGAACGCTCGTATCGCAACGCTCCTGGCCGCCGTTCTGGGAGTTGCCATGTGCTTCGCGCTTGCCGGCTGCGGCAGCACGGGGAGCAAGGACGTATCGCTGGAATCCACGATTTCGGATTCGGCGCTGGTGAGTGCGGGAACACTCACGGTGGGAGTCGACACCTCGCAGGCGCCGTTCGCTTCGGTGGCCACCGGCGAGGCCGATTCGGAGGGCAAGACCTCCGGCAACCAGATCGTGGGACTCGATGTAGACGTGGCGGCAGAGATCGCCGACGAGATGGGCCTCAAGCTCAAGGTGGTCGACCTTGGCGACACGAACGCCAACACGGCGCTCAAGAACAAGAAGGTCGACGTGGTGATGTCGGCTTCCAGCAGCCAGAACACCAGCGACGAGCGCGCCCTCGTGGGGCCGTACCTCAACAACGCCGCCGCCATCTTCGGACTCGACGACGGCTCCTCCACCACGGTGAAGCCCGAGAACCTCAAAGACGCGAAGGTCGCAGCCTACACCGGCAGCATCGCCGCGACCGAGGCATCGCAGTATTGCAGCACCAGCAACATGACGCTCTCCAGCTCCATGAAGGAGATGTTCCAGTCGCTCGAGAGCGGCTCGGTGCAGTACGTGGCATCCGACGTGGTGTCGGGCGGCTACATGTCGATGCTCTACCAGGGCATTACCTGCAAGGGCACGTTCGGCACGCAGAACGAGTGCTACATGGCGGTGCTGCAGAGCAACTCGACGCTCACGCAGGCCATCACCAAGGCTCTCGAGACCATCGACGGCAACGGCGTGCTCGACGTGGTGATCGCCAAGTGGTGCGGCGATTCGGCGGTGCAGTACGCTTCTCCGACCGTGAAGGCGGCCACGACCGATGCGCAGACAACGACCGGCACGAGCAGCAGCACCGACACGAGCAGCAGCTCCACCACTCAGCAGTAGTGAAGGCGGCTGGTCGCCAGGCCGGCTGAGCTAGAGCTTCAAGCACGAAGGCACGATTGTAAGGAAAGCAGACGGAAAAGAGGTTTAGCCATGGACATCAAGATCACGGGACGCAAGCTCACCGTTACCGAGCCCCTCAAGGACTATGTGAACTCCAAGGTCGGCGCAGCTATGAAGGCGTTCGACATCTCGCCCATGAAGGCAGACGTGGTTCTGCACGTTGAGAAGAACCCCGCCAACCCCAACCCCGCAGTATGCGAGATCACGCTCATCGCCAAGCGCCACATCATCCGCACCGAGGAGGCTGGCGAAGACATGTACACCGCGATCGATATCGCGGCGGCCAAGGTGATGCGTCAGCTCCGCAAGTACAAGACCAAGGTAGTGGACAAGAAGATCAGGTCCGAGAAGCCCGCGGCGCAGCTCGTGCCCGCCGAGACGATCGACGACATCGCCGAGGACATCGAGCGCGAGGAAGACGTCGTGAGGGTCAAGGAGATCGAGCTGCAGCCCCTCACCGAGGAGGAGGCGCTCATCCAGATCGACCTGCTGGGCCACGACTTCTTCATGTACCAGGATAAGATGTCTGGCGCGGTGCACCTGCTGTATCGTCGCCACGGCGGCGGCTACGGCCTCATCAAGACCACTGCCTAGCGTGGCGCAGAGCTGCGGCGCAGCCGATGCGGCCTAAGACGTCGAGCTGTGGCGTGCAATAGCCAAGATTGCGACAAGAAGCGGCTGGAGACGATGCGCAGGCTTCGTCTCCAGC
>CAVFRF010000070.1:0-14606 GCA_963624975.1 Bacteroidaceae bacterium | reverse complement strand
GCTCAGGCTTCGCTTCGCTGCAGAAGTCGCCTGTCCGACACACCCCACGTCGGCATCTGGAGAGTCAATAGGTTACAGACAAGGAGAACATCATGAAGACGCTGGAAGGCAAGCTGGTTTCGCAGGACATCAAGGTGGCGATCGTGGCCGCGAGGTTCAACGAGTTCATCGTCTCGAAGCTCATCAGCGGGGCGGAGGATGGCCTCAAGCGCCGCGGCGTGAAGGACGACGACATCGAGCTGGCGTGGGTGCCGGGTGCTTTCGAGATCCCGCTCATCGCCAAGAAGATGGCCGATAGCGGCAGGTACGACGCGGTGATCTGCCTGGGTGCGGTGATTCGCGGTGCGACCCCTCACTTCGACTTCGTGGCCGCCGAGGTGTCGAAGGGCGTTGCGGCAACTTCGCTGGAGAGCGGCGTGCCGGTGATGTTCGGCGTGCTCACCACCGATACCATCGAGCAGGCCATCGAGCGTGCGGGCACGAAGGCCGGCAACAAGGGTTCGGAGTGCGCCGAGGGCGCCATAGAGATGGTCAACCTCATCCGCCAGATCGAGGCGTAAGAGAGGCGCTACTCGACGCTCGACGCCACCACTATCACCGTGTCGGAGCGCAGGTTGGGCGCGAACGACACGCGCTTGAGGCCGCTCGAAGTGGAGTGCAGGTAGCTCTCGTGCTCGATGCGGCCGCCGTTGTCGGCCACGAAGTCGCGGAAGTCGCGCACGGTGGTGTGGTGGATGTTGGGCGTTTCGTACCACGTGTAGGGCAGCGACGTGCCCACCGGCATGCGGCCCTTGAATAGCAGATAGCCGCGCGTGCGCCAGTAGCCGAAGTTGGGGAAGGTCACGATTACCTTCTTGCCCACGCGCAGCATCTCGCGGAAGAGACGCTTGGGGTTCTTGAGCTGCATGAGCGCGAGCGAAAGCACCACCACGTCGAAGCTGTCGTCGCCGAACATGCCCAGCCCCTGGTCGAGGTCGTGCTTGAGCACCGGGATGCTGCGCGACACGGTGGCGAACATCTCGTTCTCGTCGAAGTCCACGCCGTACACCGAGCAGCCCCTGTTGGCGCGCAGCCAGTCCAGCAGCATGCCGTCGCCGCAGCCCAGGTCCAGCACGCGGCTGCCGTCGCGCACCAGCTCGGTAATGGCCATGAGGTCGGGGCGCGACTCGATGGGCTTGTGGTGCCTGCCGCGCGGGCCGTTCTCGACGTCGGGAGCATCGGTGGCGCCGTTTTCCACGAAGGGCCTGATGTAGCGCGACTGGATGTCGCCCTCCAGCAGGAACGAGTCGTGCCCGAACGGGTAGCTAAGCTCTGCAAACGTTACGTCGACGCCCGCCGCGGTGAGCGCGTCGAGCAGCTCGCGCATCTGGCTGGTGGGAAACAGCCAGTCGGAGTCGAACGACAGCAGCATGAACTTCACGGGCGAGCCGGCGAAGCGCCGGGTGATGGCCTCGGTGGAGTGGCATAGCGAGAAGTAGTCGGTGGCGCGGGTCACGTACAGGTAGGAGCTGGCGTCGAAGCGGTCGGTGAACTTGTAGCCCTGGTGCTCGAGGTAGCTCTCGACCTGAAATTCCTTGCCCATGGTAAAGTCGAGCCGCTCGCCCACGAGGTCGCGGCCGAACTTGCGGTTCATGGAATCTTCGCACAGGTAGGTGATGTGCCCGATCATGCGCGCGATGGCCAGGCCGTTCTTGGGCGGGTTGGCCTTGTCGTACAGGCCGTCTTTGAAGAGCGGGTCGTTGAGGATCGCGCGGCGGCCCACCTCGTTGAACGCGATGGACTGCGCCGACGTGCGCCAGGTGGTGGCCACGGCGATGCAGCGCTCCACCATGTCGGGATGGACCTTGGCCCACACCAGCGCCTGCATGCCGCCAAGCGAGCCGCCTATCACGGCGCGCAGCTTGCGGATGCCCATCTGGTCGAGCATCTGCTTTTGCACCGCCACCATGTCTTTGACGGTGACCACGGGAAAGCTCATGCCGTAGCGCTCGCCGGTCTCGGGGTTGATGGAGCCGGGGCCAGTGGTGCCCGAGCAGCCGCCCAGCACGTTGGAGCAGATCACGAAGAAGCGCGTGGTATCGATTGCAAGGCCGGGACCCACGAGGCGGTTCCACCAGCCCTCGCGAAACTCGCCGTTGCGGTATGCGTCGGCCGCGTGCGAATTGCCCGTGAGCGCGTGCTCGACCAAGATCACGTTGTCGCAGGCCTCGTTTAGGGTGCCCCACGTGTCGTACGCGATGGTAACGGAGGGAAGCAGCTCGCCTGAGGCCACGCGCACCGGCTCGTCGAGCATGATGCTGCCGCTGAAGTAGGGGACCTCGCGCACCGCCTCGCGATAGGCATCGACCGAGGTCGCCGCGCCCGCACTTGCGCCCGCCGCGCCCGCGCCCGCGGTCTGCGTTCTCCCTGCGACCTGCTCGGCTGCGGTCTGCGTGTCCGGCTCCCTCTCGGTCACGTTGCGGCTTCCTTCCATGAGTGTGATTTGATTGCCCGCGGATTGTGCGGTCTCGTTGTTTCGAATGTTAGCATTGGGCTATATACTTGGTTGGAATGAGAACGCGAAAGGGAGGTCGCACATGTCCACCACCACAGCAGCCCGAGACACGACCGGAGCAGCAAATGCGCCGCTAGTTGGCATAATCCTAGGTTCCAAGTCGGACAGCGAGGCCATGGCGCCCTGCACGCAGACGCTCGACGACTTCGGGGTGCCCTACGAGCTGGTCGTGGCATCGGCCCACCGCAACCCGGCCAAGGTGGCCGAGTGGGCGGGCAGCGCCAAGGCGCGCGGCATCAAGGTGCTCATCGGCGCGGCCGGCAAGGCCGCGGCGCTTCCTGGCGTGGTGGCTTCGCACACGCCGCTGCCCGTGATCGGCGTGCCCATGAAGACCAGCGACCTCGGCGGCATGGACTCGCTGCTCTCCATCGTGCAGATGCCCAAGGGAGTGCCGGTGGCCACGGTGGCCATCAACGGCTCGATGAACGCGGCGCTGCTGGCCATCCAGATCCTGGCCACGGGCGACGACGAGACTGCCCGCAAGTTCGAGGAATACAAAGAGAGCCAGGCGCAGTAGACATGGACGACGGATCTCGAAAACCCCCGCTCGCGAGGGGCATCGCCAGGCTGTTCGGCAGGAAGCGGATCGACCCCGACTCGGTTTCGGAAGAGGAGATCAAGAGTCTCGTGAACGAGCAGGACGGCCTGCTCGACGAAGAGAAGCGCATGATCGGCGAGATCTTCGACCTGGGCGACACCATCGCCCGCGAGGTCATGGTGCCCCGCGTCGACATGGTGCTGGCCGAAGACACCATGACGGTGCGCCAGACCGTCGACCGCATGCGCGGCACCGGCTTCTCGCGGCTGCCCGTGTTCCACGACGACCACGACACCATCGTGGGCATCGCAATGGTGAAGGACCTCATCGCGCCGCTCATCGACGGCAGCCAGGACGACCCCATCGCCAAGCACATGCGCGAGGCCGTGTTCGTGCCCGAGACCAAGGACATCCTGCCGCTTCTCACCGAGATGCAGAACGAGCGGCAGCAGCTCGTGATCGTGGTGGACGAGTACGGTGGCACCGCGGGACTGGTGTCGGTGGAAGACATCGTGGAAGAGATCGTGGGCGAGATCGTGGACGAGTACGACCTCGAGAACAAGTTCATCACCCCGGTGGGGGAGGGCGAGTGGATCGTGGACGGCCGCCTGCCCGTGGACGACGCCATCGCGGCCGGCCTGCCCATCGAGGAGGGCGACGACTACGACACCATGGCCGGCTGGCTCATGAGCGCAATCGACACCGTGCCCAACGTGGGCGAACAGTTCCAGATCGGCAACATGCTCATCATAGTGCGCGCGATGCGCCGCCGCAGGATCTCGACGTTGAAGGTGATCCTGAAGAAGCCCGAGGTGGTCGAGGGCGTGCCTGCGGGTGAGGGAGAGGTGGCCGAAAACGCCGCATCTAGCGGGGAAGATGCTGCTGTGCAGGACGCGCCCGACGGTGATGGGGATGCCGCGGATGAATGCGCGTGCGATTAGCGCGCGGCGGGTCGCCGAATGAGCGCGAGCGCGGACAAAAATATCCAGATGCACGAATCTTCGCCTGCAGGCAAAGGCGACTTGCAGCCGCCCGAGCTGCCGGCAGAGTTTGGCGGCGGGCACATCGTGCTGCTGGATGTGCGCGAGCGTGAGCGTGCCGTGGACTTCAAGGTGCTGGTGGCGCCCGAGCTGCGGTTCATCTCGCAGTCGGTGCTCGACGCGGCTTGCGCCGACAGGCCCACGCTCTGCGAGCACGTGTGCACCGACGACGGCTGGGGCGACGAGCCGCAAACCCTTCCCCACCTTATAGAGCACCTCGCCATCGACCTCCTGGCGCAGTGGCAGCGCGAGCGGGGAGAGGCACGCGCCTTCGCAGGATACACGGTGTGGCTCGACCGCAGGCGTGGGCTTGCGCGGGTCACGCTGGCGAATGCGGGCGTGGCCGTTGCCCAGACGGCTATAGCCCGGGCTTGCGAGCTTGCATCACAATATATTGAATAGCCGACTCGCGCTAAGCGAGGGTCGCGCGCCAGGCGCACAGGCTATCGATCTGCAGGAGCGAGCAAGGAGCGGACATCATGGCGAGAATGGTTTTCGACGAGTGGACTACGGATTACTCGACGCGCATGCACAGCATTCGCAGAAGCGCTGTGCGAGACCTCTTCGCCGCCGCGTCGCGCTCCGACATCATCTCGCTTTCGGGCGGCATGCCCAGCATCGGCAACCTGCCGCTGGACCTGGTGCGCAAGGCCGCGTCCGACGCCATCGAGCAGGAGGGCGTGCAGGCTCTGCAATACGGCTCGTCGCCGGGCAGGGTGCAGACCAGGCAGGTCGTGTGCGACCTCGTGGCCGACTTCGACATCCACATCACCCCCGACGACGTGATCGTGACGGCCGGCGCCCAGGAAGCGCTCGACCTGCTGGGCAAGACGTTCATCAACCCCGGCGACGTGATCATCACCGAGGCGCCCACCTACGTCGGCGCGCTGCAGGCGTTCTCGCAGTACGAGCCCGATATGCAGGGCATTCCGCTGGACGAGCACGGCATGCGCATCGACCTCCTGGAGCAGAAGATCCAGGAGCTTGGACCCGCGCGCAAGCCCAAGTTCATCTACACCATCCCCAACTTCCAGAACCCGGCGGGCGTGACCATGTCGCTCGAACGCCGCAGGAAGCTGCTGCAGATATCGCACGAATACGGCATCGCCGTGATCGAGGACGACCCCTACGGCCGCCTGCGCTACGTGGGCGAGCCCATCGACTGCCTGCGCAAGATGGATCCCAACGTGATCTATCTCGGCACCGTGTCGAAGGTTTTCGCGCCGGGCCTGCGCACCGGATGGATCATCGCGCCCAAGCCCATCCTCGAGAAGGTCAACCTGTGCAAGCAGGGCACCGACCTGTGCGGCTCGACGCTGGACCAGGTGGTGGTGGAGCACTACTTCCACGACACGCCGTGGCGCGACACGCTCGAGGTGCTCAAGCGCGAGTACAGGGTGAGGCGACAGGCGATGCTGGACGCGCTGGAGGAGTTCTTCCCGCCCGAGGCCACGTGGACGCACCCGGAGGGCGGCTTCTTCCTGTGGATCACGCTGCCGCGCTTCGTGGACACCGACCAGATGCTGGCGCTGGCGCTCGACAACGGCGTGACCTACGTGCCGGGCGCGGGGTGCTACCCCGGCGAGGGCGGCGGCAGCTCGATGCGCATCGCGTTTTGCTACGAGAGCCCCGAGGACATCCGCGAGGCCATCAGGCGTCTGGCGCTGGTCATCGAGGAGAGGATCGAGCTGTATCGGGCCTTCATCAAGGCGGGGGCTATTTCGGAGTAGGGCGCGGGGCGGCTGGCTGGCGCTCGCGGGTGCGAGGCCGGTGGGCGCGGGACGCGCGCGAGGTTGAACTCGAGGCTCGGCCGCAAGGCGCGGCGGGCTTGCAGATATGCGAAAACGCAAAACATGCGAAGGGAGCGAATGGCAATGGGCTACAAGGTTGCGGTTCTCATGGGTGGTAAGTCGTTCGAGAGGGAGTTCTCGCTGCTGAGCGGCAAGAACGTGTGCCGCGCGCTCGAGGAGGCCGGGCACGAGGTGGTGCCGCTGGACACCACGTCGGACCTGGTGGAAACGCTGCGCGCCGAGAAGGTCGACGTGGCCTACGTGGCCCTGCACGGCAAGCACGGCGAAGACGGCACCATCCAGTCGCTGCTCGAGTACCTCGAGATTCCCTACGTGGGCTGCACCGCGCCGGTATGCCGCATCGCCCGCAACAAGTCCAACATGGAGTACGTGCTCGAGGCGCATCGCGCCACCCAGGCGGCCATCGAGGCGGCTTGCGACAAGAAGCCGGCTGCAGGTGCCGCCGCGGGTGCGGCTTCGTGGCCGCGCGAGGTGTGCCTCTTCATCGACGCGTTCAAGGAGATGGGCCTTGCCACCGCGCTGAGCCTAGTCAACGACAAGTTCGACAAGTTCCCGCTGGTGGTCAAGCCGGCACGCGGCGGATCGGCAATGGGCCTTCACAAGGTGGTCTGCTACGACGAGCTGGCGCCCGCGATCCTCGACGCGCTGTCCTACGACACCGAGGTCATCATCGGCGAGTGGATCGACGGCGTGGAGCTGGGCGTGTCGGTCGTTGAGCGCGCCGATGGCAGCCTGCACGTTCTGCCTCCGGTTGAAATCAGCACGTCGCACGAGTACTTCGACACCAGCGCGCGCCTCGACTCCGGCGAGGCCGAGTACTACGCGCCCCCGCGTAGCGAGTCGTTCGCCGCGCTGCCCGGCGAGGGACTGCCCTACGACCAGGTGATGAGCGTCGTGAAGGCCGCCGCCATCGAGGTCTTCCAGGCGTTCGGCTGCCGCGACATGGCGCGCGTGGACATGATATGGGACGGCACCTCGGCCAAGGTGATCGAGCTGGACGTGTCGCCCGGCATGTCGCAGAAGTCGCTCATGCCCGCCGCCTGCGATGCCGAGGGCATCACGCTGGCCGCGCTGATTGGCGAGCAGCTCGACAAGGCGGTTGCTCGCCGCTCGTAGCGTGCGCTGAGCGTACCCGCGCGCTTGTAGCAGCGGGCAGAAACGATATGCGATACAGAAAACGCGCGTCTTGCTCTTTCCGGCAAGACGCGCGTTATTTGTTGGTTGGCGGCGATTTGCGAAACGCTACTCGGCATCCTCGGAATCGCCGGCCTTCGAACGGCCGAACGTCTTCGTGCGGTTGATGAGCACGGCGCCGATGATGAACGGCATCCAGAACACGAGGCCGCGGTACACGATGCCCACTGCGGTGGCGGCTGCGGCGCTCACCCCGTAGGCGGTCATGAGCACCACGATGGCGGCTTCCACGAAGCCAACGCCCTGCGGCGTGATCGACACCATGGCAAACAGCGTGGCCACCACGTAGCCGCCGATGAGCGCTGGCATCGTCTCCACTCCGAACGCGATGCCGCACAGGATGAAGCACGTAAGCTCGCATGCGCTGGCGATGACGGAGAACAGGAAGACCTTCACGGCCTTGCGCGGGTTGCGCGCGATGTCGCCCGATGCCTCGCTGAACGACTCAACGAGGTCGTCGGCCCAGAGCTTGGGCTGGCGTTTGAACTTGAGCAGCACGCGGTTGACGAGGTGCTCGATCTTCTCCAGAAACGCGTGCAGCGCCGCGGGCTTCTTGTTGCCCAGCACCAGCAGCAGCGTCATGGCGCCCACCAGCACGCCGTCTAGCAGGGCGAACAGCAGCCACCACGGGTTGAAGCTGCCGGTAATGCCCAGCACGATGAAGCCCAAGATCATGATCACCAGAAAGCCGGTGTCGATGGAGATCTGCATCAGCACCGCGGCCGAAGTGGCGCGGCCGGTGGAGATGCCGCGGCGGCGCGCGTCGTCGACCACCAGCACGATGCCCGAGGCGCCCACCGAAGGCGCCACCGTGTTCATGAAGAACATGCCGAACACCAGGTTGATGGTGTCGCGCGGCTTGATGCGCTCGTCCACCGTCTTGAACGAGTTGGAGAAGGCGAAGCTCTGCGAGAAGTACTTGCACAGCTGGCTCACGATGGCGATGACCAGCGGCACCATCGACCCCTGCTGCATGGTCTCGATGAGCTGGAAGAACGAATCTCCCCTCATGAACACCACGACCAACGCCACCACTATGATGATTCCGAAAACTAGCTTGCGCATCTGTCTCCCGCGGTCGAGCCTTGACGTAGATGTGCCCGCGCGGCGCGTCGGTTGCGTCGTTCGAGCCTATGACATTATACAGATGTGCGCCCTGAGCGCGAAGGGCGCGCCCGTGCGGCGGGATGGGACGGGCTTGATGTGGGCATCGCGTGACTTTCTTGCGGCACATGCCAACTCTCGGGGTGCTGTGGGCTTCGAAGTGCTAGAATCAAAAACTGCATTTGCACGCATACATGGATGGACACTGTCGCAAGAGGTGCGATAGCTGGTTCGAGGAGGATTGAACATGAGTAAAAGCGGAGCATTCTTTGCAGGAGCTCTTTGCGGACTGGCAGCTGGAATCTTTCTAGCCCCCAAGGCCGGAGCCGAGACCAGGGCCGAGGCAGCCGAGCACGCGCGTTCGCTCTGGGATCAGGGCCAGGAGTACTACCAGCAGGGAGTCCAGCGCTTCCAGTCTTCGGTTTCGACGATTCGCCCCGCAGTGGATCAGAAGAACGATCAGCTCCAGGCCAAGATCGACGCTGCTCGCAAGATCATCTCCGAGCAGGTTGCCAAGAACGCCGCCGATGCCGCTGCAGCAGCCACCGCTGCCGAGGAGGCCGGCGTGGAGGTCGAGGCCGAGGTTGCCGAGACCGCTGAGGCTGCCGCCGAGGACGACGGCATCGAGCTTCCGCAGTTCTAGCAGAGGTTGAGCCTCGCCAGAGGTTGACACCCGCTGTTCGTGCTGGTTAAAACCGGCACCTACGAAAGCAGTTGACGTCCCCCGGATTTCATTCAGGGAATCCGGGGGATGTTTTGCGTTTGCACCTGTGCCCGCTCGCCCGGTCGAGGTGGCGGTTTGCATAATCTGGGCGGCGGGGGCGATTGACGGGGGCACTTGCCGGGCATTATGATTGGACAGTTCGTTTTCAGAAGGCCCCGTGAAAGCTAATGAAAACACGTCCAGGTAATTAAATTGGAGGAAGCACGTGAAGACTTATTATGCGAAGCCCGGTGAGGTGGAGCGCGAGTGGCTGCTCGTCGACGCCGAGGACATGGTGCTCGGCCGTCTGGCAACCCAGGTCGCCGCAATCCTTCGCGGAAAGACCAAGCCGCAGTACACCCCGCATGTCGATACCGGAGATTTCGTGATCGTCATCAATGCCGAGAAGATCAGGGTCACCGGCAACAAGACCACCGACAAAGAGTACTACAGGCACACCGGACATCCCGGCGGACTCAAGATGGAGACCTTCCAGGAGGCCATCGCCAAGCATCCCGAGCGCGTGATCGAGAAGGCTGTGCGCGGCATGCTCCCCAAGAACACTCTTGGTCGCGAGATGGCCAAGAAGCTCAAGGTCTACGCTGGACCCGAGCATCCGCATGCAGCGCAGAAGCCGCGCAAGATCGAGCTGGAGGGTTAAGATGGCAAACAACGACGCAGTCTACTATGGCACCGGCCGCCGCAAGAACGCGGTTGCTCGCGTGAGGATCGTGCCGGGAACCGGCAAGGTCACCATCAACAAGCGCGACGGAGCAGAGTACTTCGGCCGTCAGGCGCTTCTCGATTATGCACTGGCTCCCTTCAAGGTCACCGATACCGTCAACCACTTCGACGTGATCGCCCTTTGCGACGGCGGCGGAATCGCCGGCCAGTCCGGAGCAGTTCGCCTCGGAATCGCCCGTGCGCTTCTGGAGGCTGGCGACTACCGCGCCGACCTCAAGAAGGCCGGATACCTCACCCGCGATTCCAGGATGGTGGAGCGCAAGAAGTACGGCCTCAAGAAGGCCCGCAAGCGCCCGCAGTTCTCGAAGCGCTAGTCTTTACAGGCGATTGGCTTGGCGCTGCATAGGCGCCGGGAGCTACTAAAAAGCAGAGTTTTAAGAAGAGCGAGGGCATGGCTTACGTGCCTTCGCTCTTCGAGCATTTGGGAGGTTTAGATGTCGCATCGCATTTTTGGAACCGATGGCGTGAGGGGAGTGGCCAACGTCGAGCTGGATTCCAAGCTGGCCTTCGACCTGGGGCGCGCGGCCGTTCGCTTCCTGGGCAAGCAGATAGTCGTGGGTCGCGACACGCGTAGGAGCGGCGACATGCTGGGCTGTGCGCTGGCGGCCGGCATCATGTCGGCCGGGGGCAACGTGTTCGACGCGGGCGTGATCCCCACGCCGGGCATCGCGCTTCTCACCAGCACCGGCAGCTACGACGGCGGCGTGGTGATCTCGGCCTCCCACAATCCTCCCAAGTACAACGGCATCAAGTTCTTCAGCAGCGAGGGATTCAAGCTGCCCGACGAGCTTGAGGATCGGATGCAGCAGTTCATCGAGGACGGATGCCCCTCCGACGAGCCGGTCGTGGGCGACGCGGTGGGCAAGCTGGAGGTGCTGGCCGACGCCCGCGAGCGCTACATCGCCAACGCGGTGGAGTCGCTGGGCAGCCAGAACGTGAGCCTCGAGGGACTCAGGATCGTGGTGGATTGCGGGCACGGCGCCTCGTGCGAGACCACGCCGGAGGCCCTGCGCAGGCTGGGAGCCCAGGTCGTGGCGCTCAACACCTCTTACAACGGCGACGATATCAACGTGGAGTGCGGTTCGACCAACCTAGCGGTGGCCACGCAGGCCGTGCTTGCAGAGGGCGCCGACCTCGGCCTTGCCCACGATGGCGATGCCGACAGGCTGCAGGCCATCGACGAGCTGGGCAACCCCGTGGATGGCGACCAGATCGAGGCCATCTGCGCAGTGGACCTGCGCGACCGCGGATTGCTGGACGGCAACGCCATCGTGTCCACGGTGATGTGCAACCTGGGCCTGCGCAAGGCGATGGAGCGCGAGGGCATCGGCATCGAACTCACCAAGGTGGGCGACCGCTACGTGCTGGAGCGCATGCGCGAGAAGGGCTACGTGCTGGGCGGCGAGCAGTCGGGCCACATGATCTTCCTGGCGCACAACACCACTGGCGACGGCCTGATCACCGCGCTCAACCTGCTGGCCGCGCTCAAACGCAGCGGCAAGAAGATGAGCGAGCTTGCGCAGGTGATGACGCGCTTCCCGCAGTCGCTGGTGAACGTGGAGGTAGCCGACAAGGGCATCTTCGAGAGCGATCCCGCGGTGGTGGCCAAGATCGCGGAGGAAACCGCGGCGCTCGGCAGCGACGGCAACGTGCTGGTGAGGGCCTCGGGCACCGAGCAACTCGTGCGCGTGATGGTGGAAGCCGCCGACGACGAGACGGCCGCCCGAGTGGCCAACTCGATAGCCGACGCGATTCGCGAGGCAGATGCCGCTCGCTAGCTTGCCTGCGCAAATATTGGCATGGAAGAGGCTCCTCAAGGGAGCCTCTTTTGTTTGCAGGTCATCTCACGGCGCGTTTTCTTGCGATATCTCGACTGTTGGTGCTGTCTTGACATAAATCGGAGGTCAACGGTTCAAAAACCCCAACACATGACGAGGATTTTGCCTTGCAGGCAGGTGTCGGAGGAGTGGAGCAAATTGCTCAAGACTATATGTTGTGTTTGAAGGCTAATTTCCCTGTCTATCAACTACGATTGCTTTCGGGCAGATTGGGAGAAACTCGGTCCTTGCGTCATATGTTGGGGTTTTTGAACCGTCGGGGCCCGATTTGTGTCAAGAGTGCGCTTGCGACGAGGGTTCGTGGTAATTGGGCCCCGTTGAAATATGCGAGAGGGAGTGCCGAGCGTGCATTAAAATGGGACCCCAGGTGGGGGAACGTGAGACATCAAGTACATCAGCCACATGTTTGGCAGCCTGAGTGCCGAGCGTGCATAAAAATGGGACCCCATCGGGGGTCCCATTTTTTGTTGCTATTCGATGTGGGACGACATGCTCGCTGCGGCGGCGATGTGGGGCGACGTGCTCGCTGCGGCTAGCTGTCGCCGCAGCCCTCTGGGTGGGCATCGGAGTGTCGCTCGGCATCTTGCTGCCGCCGTCTGCGGCGAGCTGGCTAGCTGTCGCCGCCGGTGCCGCCACCACCGGAGTCGCCTCCGCCGGTGCCGCCACCTGAGTCGCCTCCTCCGGAGTCGCCTCCTCCGCCGGAATCGCCCCCGCCAGAGTCGCCTCCTCCTGAGTCGCTTCCGCCCCCGCTGTCGGCGCCTCCGCTAGACGTGCCGCCTCCGGACGAGTTGCCGCTCGAGCTGCTGCTGTTGCCGCTCGAATACGACGAGCTGCCGCCTCCAGACGAGTAGCCCTTCTTGGCGATTTGCGCCGCAGCTTCCGAGCTGTACGTCGGATCGGCCGCGTTCGCCATCACGAAGTCCTTCTGCTCGGCACCTTCGAGCGCCGCCGTCATGTAGTCCTTCCACACGGGGCAGCAGTTGGAGCCGCCCATGTTGTCGGACACGGCGCGCTCCTGCCTGGCGCCGATCCACACCGAGGTCGAAAGCTGCGGGGTAATGCCGCAGTACATCGAGTCGCGGTAGTTCTGCGAGGTGCCCGTCTTGCCGGCCGACACCTGCCCCGACGACAGGCGCGCCCTCGTGGCGGTGCCGCTGGTAACCACGCTCTCGAGCACCTTTACCGTGGCGTTGGCGACCTCTTGCGTGAGCACCTGCTTGCCGGCCGCGTTCTCGGAGGCGTCCTTGATCACCTGGCCCTTGGAGTTCTCCACCTTGGTGATGAACACCGGCTCATGGTACACGCCACCCGAAGCCAGCGTGGCGTAGGCCGAGGCCATCTGCAGCGTGTTCACTCCCTGGCTGCCCAGCGTGATGGAGGGCACCGCTTCAAGCTCGCTGGTGATGCCCATGCGCTTGGCCACCTCGACCACCTTGTCGGCGCCCACCACGTCGATGAGCCTGGCGTAGCCCGTGTTGGACGACACCTGCGTGGCGCCCTGGATGGTCTTGGTGCCCTGCGATGTGCCGCCGTAGTTCTCCACCGTCCAGTTGCCGATGGTCACGGGCGACGAGCAGCTGATGTAGGTGCTGGGGCTAATGCCCGCTTCTATGGCCGCCACCAGCGTGAACATCTTGAAGCACGAACCCGCCTGCCTCGAGGCCTGCGTGGCCAGGTTGAACTGGTCCTCGTAGTAGTCGCGCCCGCCCACCAGCGCCACGACGTAGCCGTTGGACGGGTCGATGGACGACAGCGCTATGTCCACGTCGTCGTCGAGGCTGTCGAGCTTCTCGCTGCAGGCCGACTCGGCCGCCTGCTGCTTGCTCACGTCCAGCGACGTGTACACCGTGAGGCCGCCGCTGTACACCTCCTCGCTCGAGTACTCGTCGAGCAGCAGCTTGCGGATCCACGAGGTGTAGTAGGGGAACTGGTAGATGCCGTCGTTGTGCTCGTCGGTGGCGGCGGGGTTGAGGTCGAGGTCGGATGCCTGCGCCTCGTCGTGCTCCTCCTGCGTGATGTAGCCGTTGGAGAGCATCCTGTCGAGCACCAGGTTGCGCCTCTCTTTGGCGCGGTCGGGATTGTTCTTGGGGTTGTTGTTGGTAGGCGATTGCGGAATGGCCGCCAGCAGCGCCGACTCCGCGAGCGTGAGGTCCTTCGCGCTCTTGCTGAAGTAGTGGTTGGCCGCCGACTCGATGCCGTAGGCGCCGTCGCCGTAGTTGATGGTGTTGAGATACATGTTGAGTATCTCGTCCTTGGTGTAGATCTTCTCCACCTGCATGGCCAGGTAGGCCTCGCGCACCTTGCGCTTGAGCGAGATCTCGTTCATCTCGTCGAGCAGCAGCGTGTTGCGCACGAGCTGCTGCGTGATGGTGGACGCGCCCTCCTGCCCGGAGCCGGAGAGGTTCACGATCAGCGCCCTCAAGATGCCCTCGGGGTCGATGGCGCCGTGCTCGTAGAACCTCTCGTCCTCGGTGGCCACGGTGGCGTTCTTGGCGTAGGTCGAGATCTGGCTGAGCTCCACCGGCTCGCGATCCTCGAGATAGAACTCCGCCAGAAGCGTTGTGCCGTCGGACGCGTACACGCGCGTCTTGTTGGAGAGGCTGAACGAGTTGATGTTGGTGTAGTCGGGAAGGTCTTGCAGCCAGGACTGGGCGAGGCCCACTCCCACGGTGAGGCCGATGGCCAGCATCGCCAGCACCCCGATGCCGAACACCACGGCGATTCGGTTGGCGAGGCTCTTCTTCTGCCTCGCGTGCAATCGTGTCCTTTGAGACATTCGCACTCCTATGACGCGTTTCTAGAGCATGCATATGCGCATATACGCTTGCAATTATATAGCAAAGCCCGGGCCGCCCCGCTGTCGGGCAGCGTAGGCGCACATTGCGGGCGAGGGGCGCCGTGCGCTCGCAGCGCTTGCGGGTCTCACTGGGTGCCCGCACGCGGTATATCTGAACGGCTCAGGTTGGCCTTCGGCCAAAAGTCGCCGTTCAGACACACCCCGCACGGGCACCTGGCGGGTCTCACTGGGTGCCCGCACGCGGTATATCTGAACGGCTCAGGTTGGCCTTCGGCCAAAAGTC
>CAVFRF010000069.1:0-34825 GCA_963624975.1 Bacteroidaceae bacterium | reverse complement strand
CTGGGCGCCGCCCACGGCGTACACGTCGTCCACGCCGGCGAGCTTTGCCGCATATAGCAGAGCCGGGTTGATGGTTCCGTTCGCAGAAGGCGGGGTTACCATCACCAGGCGCTTCACGCCGGCCATCTTGGCGGGCACGGCGTTCATGAGCACTGTAGAGGGGTAGGCCGCCCTGCCGCCGGGCACGTAGAGGCCCACGGTCTCGAGCGGGGTGACCTTGTACCCCACCAGCGAGCCGTCCTCAGCCACGTTGAAGCGCGACTGCGGCACGTCGTTGCGATGAAACGCGCAGATCGACTCGTATGCGGCCCGAAACGACTGCGCCACCGAGGGCTCGATGTAGTTCACGGCCTGGTCGAGCATCTCGTCGGGCACCCTGAACGACACGAGCTTGGCGTGGTCGAACTTCTCGGTGTACTCGCGCACCGCCGCGTCGCCGCGCGCCTTCACGTCGGCTAGAATCTTGCGCACCGACTCCGCAACCTCGGGCGATATCTCGCCGCTGCGGTTCATGGAGTCGAGGTCCAGCTCCTCGTCTTCTTCCAGCTCGATGACCTGAATATCCATCAGATGTCCTCCTTATGCGTCTTGGGCAGCTATAGCACCAAGTTTAGCCGCTATGTCTCGCACGCGCTCGTCTATTCTCACCGAAGCAGCGTTGCCTATGAATCTTGCAGTCGATTCCATTACCTCTCCAACTATCTGGAGGTTGTTCTCGCGAAGCGTGGTGCCAGTGGCCGTGATGTCCACGATGCGGTCGGCCATCTGGCACAGCGGCGCCAGCTCGATGTTGCCGTGGAGCTGCACGATCTCGACCTGCGTTCCGATCGAATCGTAGTAGGCCTGCGTGATGCGCGGATACTTCGTGGCGACCTTGAGCACGCCGAGGCGGCTGTAGGAATCGTCTACGTTGGAAGCCGATTCGGCAGGCTCGGCCACCACGAACCTGCATCCTCCGAAACGCAGGTCCACCAGCTCCACGACATCCATGCCGGCCTCGATGATCGAGTCCTCGCCGCATATCGCGCAGTCGGCGCCGCCAAGCGCCACGAAGGTGGGCACGTCGGTGGGGCGCAGGATGATGAACTCGTAGCCGTCTTCCCTGAAGATGAGCTGGCGTCCCGGGTCCTTGAGGCACTCCACCGGAAGGCCGGCCTTCTCCAGCATGTCGAGGCTGTCGGCGTTGAGCGACCCCTTGGGCACTCCTATCCTCACGGGCTTGCGCGCGTCTCCCATCATCGTGCACCTCCCAGCATCGCAACCTTGCCCTGAGCGTGCATGCGCATCGCACGGGCGAACGCGTCGGCATCTCCGCCCTCCACGACGTTCTTGTCGGCGGGCTCCAGCTCCAGCATCCCGTCGAACGCCAGCGCGTGCATCAGGTTCTCCAACGAGAAGGCGAATCCGGCGGCCGGCATGCTCTTGCCGAACACCTCGAGGAGCCTGTCGTACCTGCCTCCCCCTCCGATGGATTTGCCAAACCCCTGCACGAAGGCCTCGAAGATGATGCCCGTGTAGTAGTCGAACGATGAGAGCAGCGAGAAGTCAACGCCGATGTAGCGCGCGTAGCCGCACGACTCCACCAGGTCCCAGGTGGCCAGCAGGTCGTCGAACACCTGCGGCCTCACGTAGCCGTCGAGCATTGCGGCGCATTGCGAGATGCTCTCTCGACCGCCGTGTATGCGGATGAGCTCCTTGAGGCACGTGGCCAGCTTGTCGCCCAGCTTCTTGCCGTCCCAGAGCCCCGCCACCGCGTCGTCCACGATGTTGTCGAGCTTCACGTAGTTCGAGGTGTGATAGGCGGCCTGCACCGCGCGCTCGAAGCCCTCGCCCATGTCGCAGGCCTCCAGCAGCCTCTGCAGCACCTCGACGTTGCAGAACTCGAGCTTGAAGTTGCCCAGCCCGCAGGCGCGCAGGCTCTCGATCATCACCACCATGGTCTCGGCATCGGCGGCGCATCCGTCCACGCCGATCTGCTCGATGCCAAGCTGGGTGAACTCCCTCGAGCTGCCCTTCGACGACTCGTTGTCGCGAAACACGCTCATGTCGTAGCGGAACCTGTGCGGGGTCTGCCCATCGGCAAGCCTCGTGGCCACCATCCTGGCGATGGGCAGCGTCACGTCGGGGCGCAGCACCAGCAGGTTGTTGTCGCCGTCGAAGAGGCGGAAGGTCGCGGCATCGATGCTGCTGCCCTTCTCCAGCACGTCCAGCACCTCGAGCGCCGGGGTCTCGATGGGGTCGTAGCCCCACAGGTCGAACACGTCGAGCGACCTCTTCTTGAGGTTCTCGCGTATGCGCGCCTCCTCCGGAAGCACGTCTTTGAAGCCTCGCGGCGTATATGGTTTCATCAAGCCTCCTTGTAGCTCGGGGCGCGTTTTGCGAAACCGGCTACCATGCCGGGAAGGCGCCGTGCCCCTCGCAATCCACTTTAGCACAGTAGAGTGCTAAAGCAACACAACAGCCGCCCTTATACGCGAGCGGCATGCAATCGTTACACCCTCACCTTGCCCTTGCCATGCATGAGCGACGAGAGCGTGGACATGAACACGATGTTGCCGCTGTCCACCTTGAGCGGCAGGTCCACGAGGTCGCTGGCCACGCCGTTGGTGCACACGGTGAGCGTGATCTGGTCGTTGCCCGGGAATTCGTCGGCCGAGGCCTTAATCTCTCCCAGCAAGTCGCGGTCGAGCACGTTGCGGTCCAGTTCGATGTTCACGTTGCGCCCGAAGTTTAGCGGCACGACCTTCGACACCTTGAGCTGCGAGCCTCGGTCGCCGCAGTCGTAGCGCCCGCGCATCTTCACGATCTTCTCCTCCGACAGGCTGTCGGCGCATTCGGCCAGCGTGCGCGAGAATATCACGCAGTCGATGCCGCCGTCCATGCTCTCGAGGGTGCACACGGCCATCCTGTCGCCCTTCTTGGTGAGCTTGTACTGCAGACCCGTGATCATGCCGGCGAGCGTGATGTCGCGGTCTTGCGGCACCGCCGAGACGTTGCCGCCCATCTCGTCGTCGCCACCCGCCGTGTCGCTGAACACGTCGAGCTTGAACTCGCTCACCTCGTCCAAGCGCGACTGATAGGGGCTCAGGGGGTGGTCGGAGATGTACATGCCCAGGACTTCCTTCTCGAAGTCGAGCTTGACCTTCCTGTCCCACTCCACGCCGTCGGGCTCGGGCACGTCTTCTGCAAAAGAGTTGTCGCCGGCATCGCCCATGAGGTCGAACATCGTGACCTGTCCCATCTCGATATCCTTGTGGTGCTTGGCGGCCGACTCCAGAAGCCCGTCGCGCTCGAGGAACAGCATCATCTGCCTGCGGGTGTATCCGGTTGAGTCGAAAGCGCCCGACTTGATGAGCACCTCGACCACCTTCTTGTTGCAGTACTTGGTGGACACGCGGTTCACGAAATCGTGCAGCGAGGTGAAGGGGCCGTTCTTCTCGCGTTCCTCGATGATCGCGTCGGCCGGCGCCGTGCCCATGCCCTTGATGCCGGCCAGGCCGAACCTGATGTCGTCGCCCACTGCGGTAAAGTCGCGCCTAGACGAGTTCACATCGGGCGGCAGCACCGACACGCCCTGCTGCTTGAGGGCGTTGATCACGACCTTGATGCGGTCGCTGTTCTTGCCCATGTAGCTGGTGAGCACCGCGGCCATGTACTCGCGCGGGTAGTACGCCTTGAGCCACGCGGTCTGCATGCAGATGATGGCGTACGCTGCCGAGTGCGACTTGTTGAACGCGTAGGACGCGAACTTCTCCACGTCGTCCCAGATCTTCTGCGCGATCTCGCGCTTGTAGCCGTTGCGCTCGGCGCCGTTGAGCCAGTGGTCCTTCATCGTCTCTTCCTGGCCATCGGCCCATTTCTGGACCTTCTTGGTCATGAGGTCGATCTTCTTCTTGGCCACGGCCTTGCGCACCTTGTCGCTCTCGCCCGCGTTGAAGCCCGACATCTTGATGGAGATGAGCATCACCTGCTCCTGGTACACGATGGTGCCGTAGGTATCCTCCAGGATGTCCTTGAGCCTGTCGTCGTAGTACTTGATCTCCTTCTTGCCGAGCTTGCGGTCCACGAAGTCGTCGACCATGCCCGCGTCGAGCGGTCCCGGACGGTAGAGCGCGATGCACGCGATGATGTCGGAGTACCTGTCGGGCTTCATGCGCTGCAGCAGGCTGGTGAGTCCGGCCGACTCCACCTGGAACACGCCCGTCGTGTCGCCCCTGGCGAACAGGTCGTAGATGGCGGGGTCCGAGAAGTCGATCTTGTCGAGGTCGATCTTCTTGCCGTAGTTCTCGTAGATGTTCTGCTGCGCCTTCGAGATCACGGTGAGGGTGCGCAGGCCCAGGAAGTCCATCTTCAGCAGTCCGAGGTCGGCCACGTTCACGCCGTCGTACTGCGAGATGAGCGCGCCCTCCTTGGTGTCGAGCTTGGCGGGCACGTGCTCCTTGATCGGGTCGCGGCAGATCACCACGGCCGACGCATGCACGCCCTCGCCGCGGATCATGCCCTCGAGCTTCTTGGCGGTGTCGATGATCTGCTTGGCCTCGGGGTCGGTCTTGTACATCTCCACGAAGTCGGGGTTGTAGTACTCAGCGTTGTCCGACTCCTTCTTCGACTCGTTCATGGTGCCCGCGATGGTGGCGAACGGGCTGGTGAAGAGCTTGTTGATCGACAGCGCCTTGCCCAGCGAGTAGCCCAGCACCCTGGCGGCATCCTGGATGGCCTGCTTGGCCTTCATCTTGCCGAAGGTGATGATGTTGGCGATCTTCTCCTCGCCGTACACCTCCTTCACGTGGTTGATCACGTCACCGCGGCGCTCGTCGTCGAAGTCGAGGTCGATATCGGGCATCTCCGTGCGCTCAGGCGAGAGGAACCTCTCGAACAGCAGGCCGTTCTCAAGCGGGTCGAACGTGGTGATGTTGAGCGCATAGCTCACGATGGAGCCAGCGGCCGATCCACGGCCCGGACCCACTCCCACGCCGTTGTCCTTGGCCCATTGCGTGAACTCCTGCACGATGAGGAAGTACGCCGCGAAGCCCTTGGTGCAGATGATGTTGTACTCGTGCTCGAAACGGTCGACCACCTCCTGTGGAAGCGGGTCGCCATAGCGCTCCTTGAGGCCCTTCTCGGCCTCCTTGCGAAGCATCGTCTCGTTGGTCTCGCCCTCGGGAAGCGGCAGCCTCGGCAGCACGAGGTCGTGCGATAGCGTGACGTTGCACTTCTCGGCGATCTCGACCGTGTTGTCGCAGGCCTCGGGATACTCGGCGAAGATGGCGCGCATCTCCTCCTCGGTCTTGAGGTAGAACTCGTCGTTCTTGAAGCGCATGCGGTCGGGATCGTCGAGCTGCTTGCCCATGCCGATGCACATCATGATGTCCTGCGTCTGGGCATCTTCCTTCTTGAGGTAGTGGATGTCGTTGGTGGCGATGGTCTTGAGCCCCAGGTCGGCAGCGATCTTCACCAGCGCGCGGTTGACCTCGGCCTCGGGCATGCCGGCATCGGTGGTGATGCCGTGGTCCTGGATCTCGATGTAGAAATCGTCCTTGCCGAAGATGTCCACGAAGGTCTGCGCCCATTCGACCGCCTGGTCGAGCTGCCCTCGGTCGATGTACTTGGGGATGATGCCCGCGATGCAGGCGCTGGTGGCGATCACGCCTTCGTGATGCTCTCTGAGAGACTCCAGGGTGGTGCGAGGCTTGTAGTAGAATCCCTCGACCGCGGCATCGCTCACGATGGCCAGCAGGTTCTTGTAGCCCTCGTTGTTCTTGGCCAGAAGAATCATGTGGTAAAGCTCGGGCTTGTGGTCGCGTGCCAGCGTGGAGTCGGGGGTAAAGTAGACCTCGCATCCCAGGATGGGCTTGATGCCCTTGGGCTTCTCGGGAGCGGGTTCGCCCGCTTCCTCAGCCGCCTCGCAAGCCTTCTGCCAGTTCTTCATGGCCTTCGAGGTCACTGCATCGCAGGCCTTCACGAACTCGGGGATGCCGTACATGTAGCCGTGGTCGGTGATGGCTATGGCGTTCATCCCCAGGCTATATGCATACTCGGCCATCTCGTCCACCTTGGTGGCACCGTCGAGTAGTGAATATTCCGTGTGGTTGTGAAGATGTACGAACGCCATGAATCTCGCCTCTAGTCGCTAGTGGTAAATCTAAGGTGATGCCCTACTGTGAGGGCACGGGTAAGCGCTTTAGCTCTCGGCCTCGCCGTCCGGCTCCGGATCGCCCAGGATCTGGTCGAGCACCATGCGGTAGCCGCCCGAACCGTAGTTGAGGCATTTGGACACCCTCGCGATGGTGGTGGCAGAAGCACCGGTGGCATCGCTGATCGAGGTGTAGGCATGGCCGGCATCCAGCATCTGCGCAACGCTCAGGCGCTGGGCGAAGTCCTGCATCTCCCTTATGGTGCACAGGTCTTCCAAAAACCTCTTTACGTCGTCCGAGTTGTCGATAGTGGCCAGCACGTTGCAAAGCTCCGCTATCTCCTGGCTGTTGCCGTTCTTGTCCAAATCCAACCGCCGTTTCTCGAGTCGTCTCTAAATTATGATTGAAAGGCTCCGCTGCAGGCCGAAGCCGAATGCGCGGAAATCCAAAATCGCCCAGTCCTGTTCTCGATGATAGCATCGAGAACAGCCAACCCGCGCACATCCCCGGCGACATTCTGAAAAAGTTCGGGAGTCTCCCGCATATGCCTGTAGCCATGATGGCAGGCGGAGTTTGAGCCGAACCTGATATATACTCGAACCCCAAGCAGCAAGCACATTGCCATATGCGGCAAGCAGCCCATCGGGAAAGCGGGACAGCATGCGCAGATCGTCAAACATCGCAGATTCAAAAGTGTCGAATCGCATCGATCCCGATGCGAACGGCAACCCGTCGCATGTCTGGCTCAATTCGTTCGACAAGCTGGCGCTTGCGGCCTTTCTCATAGATGTCGCGCTGTCTGTTATCGCCTGGGTTCTCGGCGCTAGAAGCGAGGCGTTCGGCATCGACAAGTTCGCAGCGCGATGGGCGCTGCTCTTCGTGGCCGCCGCAATCATCTTCGCGTTTCGTCCCAGCTCGCCGCTGCACAAGTCCGTGGTCGACTGGAAAAACCGCAAGCATCTGGCAGCCATCCTCGCCATCCCCATCATCGTATCGCTCGTGCTCGTCCCCTTCTCCGACTTCACCAAGCAGGGGGATTGGCTTGCCAGCACGGGATTCGACGCCGAGTACGGCACGGTAGACGGCAACGAGTACAACCATCTGGCCGACGCGCTGCTCGAGGGGCACGTTACGCTGGACCTCCCCCATTCCGAAATCTTGGAGTCGATGGACAACCCCTACGTGTGGGCCGACCGCACCGCAGCCAACGCCGAGGCTCAAGAGCCCATGTACTGGGACTACGCATGGTACAACGGCGAGTACTACTGCTACTTCGGAGTGCTGCCCTGCCTGCTCACCTACCTGCCGGTCAAGGCTCTCACCGGCATAGACCTGGCAACGAACCATGTGGTGCTGCTGTTTGCCATACTCTCGGTATGGGCGCTTTTGCTGCTCCTCAAGCAGATGCAGCAAAAGCTCTTTCCCAAGTTGAGCCTGGCGGCTTTCCTCGTTGGCACGGTCGTGGCAATAGCGGCTTGCGGAGTGTTCGAGCAGGCATTCGTCCCTCGCGTGTACGAGGTGCCCACGACAAGCGGCTTCATGTTCCTCTGCCTTGGCCTCGCATGCTGGTTCAAGGCCAAGCCCGGTAGCGAGCAGCTCGAAAACGATGGAGTGGCAGCCAAGGTGAGCAAGCCCCTGCTCGTCCTTGGGTCGCTGTTCGTGGGATGCACCCTTGGATGCCGGCCTCAGTTCTTCGTTGCGGTGTTTCTCGCCTTCCCGATCTTCTGGCCCGAGATCAGGCAGCGGCTCTTCTTCTCGAAGAAAGGCCTTGCCAACACGGCTTGCGCGATACTGCCCGTTCTCGCGGCGGTGCTGCCCATCATGTGGTACAACTACATCCGCTTCGGCTCCCCAACCGACTTCGGTGCCATGTACAACCTCACCGGTTCCGATATGACCTCGTTTGCATGGCCGGGGTTCATGCGGAGCATCGGGTACGTGCTCGAATACCTGTTCCTACCGTTCATACCGTGTTCCGAATACCCGTTCATCCAGGTGGTCAACAACCTCGACATGTGGCAGGTGTGGACGAACGAACCGTACTACGCTGGTTTTCTGTTCCTCAACCCGGCGCTGTTCATATCGTTTGCGCTCTTTGGTCGCAAGAAGCGCGTGCAGCTGCGCGAACATGGCAACTCGCCGATGTTCCTCTGTCTGGGCTGCATAGTCGTCGCGTTGCTCCTCGCCGCTTTCGACGGCATCTACTCCGGCGTGAACATGCGCTACTTCGTCGACTTCTCGCTGCTTCTCACCATACCGGCCCTCGTGTGCTTCTGGGTGTCGCAGGAAGTCCGAGTCGAAACCGCAAGCAAGCCGGCAGGCAAGAAGAAACCCGTCATTCCCGCCGTCGTGCACATGGCTCCCGCAAGATCGCGCGTAGTCACCGTCATGGCCTGCCTCGCGCTTCTGGGCATGGCGATGTACTTCCTCACATTCCTGGCCACATCGCATTTCGGGGACTTGCAGTACACGTCTCCAGAGTTCTACAGCTTCATGAAGGCGATGATGTTCGGCTGCTAGCCTTTGTTGATCTTCCAGGCAACCGGCCAATCCTCAGGCTGAGCCATCTCCGCCAAAGGCGGCAATGCATCCACGATTTCCATCGTGCGCACCGACACTGTGATGAGCTTCTCGATGAGGTCGACTATATAGCGAGGATTGTCGCTGTAGTCGTTGGGGTCGTTGACGATGCCCGAATCCTTGTCGGTCTTCACCTGATAGCGATCGATAACCCACTCAAGCGGGCTACGTCCGTTGACGACATAGCGCTGCGCATGCTCGGGTATCTCTCTGATGGTCAGATTCTCGTTGTAGATGAGAACGGTATGATCGTCCACTTTATTGCCGGTCTCGGAATCTTTTTTCTTACCCCACTTGATCTTGGTGACAGGCCCGGGAATCAAGCCGCTGCCAATCTCCTTGACATCCCAGGGGTCGACATTCTCATAATCAAGATGGAGCTTGGCCAGGGCACGTCCAGCGCCGGCAAATTCCTTGAAGTTGCGCGACAGGGGGATGCGCGGCAGCTCCTTCTGCAGATTGGCCGCAAACCGCTCTCGGTACTCAGGGGAATGCAGGATGCCGTACACGTAGTAGAAGATGTCGACCTTCGCCACCTCGAAACGCTCGTTGGTGCGCGCAACCGACGTGGGAAGCCCGTCTTCTTTGGCTTGTTCGATGGTGCGGCCCTTGCCAGCGCCGTAGGCGTTCGGGTAGGCGGCGCGGAATATTCTAAGAGCGTCGTCGGTGATTGCGTCGTGGCGGACGAACTTCTTTTCCTTGAGGGAAGCGCCGTCGCCGAAGAGGGACGACTGCTCGCCCTTTCCGAGGTAGTCGTCGCTATCAAAGAGCGTGGTCCCCGCCTCCGTTTCCTCATACCAATAGAGTGGGAAACACTGGCCCTTTTCATTGAAATCGTAAGCCGGTACAGCCTTTACGACTATGGCAGAAAAAGACTTCAAACCACGGGAAAGATCAATCACGACATTTTCTTGACTTGTTGGAAAGATCGAAGATTGCAATCCTGGGCGTTCCACCAAATCGTCAACCCAGTTAATCCATTGTTTGCAAAATGGTCTATACATCATGCAATTAAGCTGTACCTCGCCTTTGATCGCGAGACGTCTTTTCAGTTTTAATTTGAGTCCTGAGCTCCAAGATATTTTTAAAGGATCAGAATTAACAAAAGAATCAATATCGTTAACTGAGCCAGAGACGGAAACTCGTGAAACTTCCGAATTATAAAATTCAATCATTTCGGTAGAGGTTTTAACGCAGGCAGCTTCTGAGTAATTAATCAGCCATGCATCCCTATTTGTCTTCAAACCACCTGAATACGTATCAAATATGCCACTAGGAGTTTTATTCAGCTTATTCTCGATACCGAGCGGCGCGAAATCGTACCAGGAGTCGTCGCGCTGGTTGAGCCAGTCGCCGTGGCGGTCGGGAGTTATCGAATCCCACCCGAAGGGCTCGCCTTCGATGGCGCTCGCCACGATGGAGAGCTTCTCCTCTCGTGTGAGGTAATCGCCGATGTCGTGGTAGTGGATGGCGCCCCGCTCGCCGGAGTCTGGGTTCTTGATGAGCATGGTGATCGCCACGGGCGTACGGGAGCCCGACCCGAAGATCTTGCCGCCTTCCTTGCGAGATTGCTCGCCCTGGGTGCGCTGGTTGCCCCTCAGGTTGAACACGTAGATCGAGCTAAACTCGTCCACGAGCGTCTTTCTGAACCCGTCCATGGCCTGTCCGTCGAGCCAGCCGCCGTTGGTGACGAAGCTCACCATGCCGCGCTCGCCGATGCGGTCGGACGCCCAGCGGAACGAGCGGATGTAGGAGTCGTAGAGCGAGTTCTTGAGCGTTGCCGACGATTTTGCGGCGTAGGTTGCGCGGATCTTCCCATCGAGAGTTGGGTACTCAAGGTTCTTGGCGTTATCATTCTCGCTCTTCTGCCCCGCCGAATAAGGCGGGTTGCCGACGATGACGTTGATGGGCGTCTTCATCTGCTTGAGGATGCGCTCGGTGTTGTCGACGAAAGTATCTAGGTCAATCGGGTCGCCATCCTCGTACATCTGGAAGGTGTCGGTGAGCACCGCGCCCTCGAACGGCACGTACTCGCCGGGCATGCGCGAATGATAGGCATGCTCGATGTTGATGGTGGCGATGTAGTAGGCCAGAAGCACAATCTCGTTGCAGTGCACCTCGTTGGCGTACTTGTACGCGAGCCTATCGTCTGGGATCAGCCCGCTGTCCTGCAGCAGGTTCACCACAAACGTGCCCGTTCCCGTGAAGGGATCCAAGATGTGCACTCCTTCGTCCGCCAGGCTTTTGCCAAACTCCTTCTTGAGCAGCCTGTCGGTAGCGTGCAAGATGTAGTCCACCACCTCGTTGGGGGTGTAAACGATTCCCATCTTTTCGTGCGTGGCCTTGAATGCCTGGCTGAAGAATTTCTCGTAGAGTTCCTTGATGATCTTTTGCCGCCCGGCATCGGTGCGCACAGACGCCGCACGCAAGCGCACGCTGGTGTAAAGTTCTGCAAGCTCGCGGCGCTCAGAATCGGTCTCGATGCCGTAAGTTCTCAGCGTCTCCACCATGCCCTCCATGGCAATCGACACAGGGTTGGAACTTGCAAACCCAGAGCCGGCAAACAGTGCTTCGAACACAGGCAGGGTGATCATGTGCTGCGCCAGCATATCCACAGCTTCGCCTTCGGTAATACCGTTGTTGAGCGAATCGCGAAGCCCCTTCAGGAACACGTTGAACTCCGCCGACGCTGGCCCTTCGTCCAGCACCAGCTCACCGACGCGTTCGATATGCCGCTTGGCTATCTGTCCGATGTCTTTTGCCCAGTCCTCCCAATACACCTTGGTGCCGCACTTCTTCACGATCACGGCGTTCACGGCCTCCTGCAACTGCCTGTCGGAAAGGTCCAGACGCAGCTGGCCGTCGCCCGTTGTCGTTTCTTCGTCGGCTCCGCCCTTGTCGCCGTTCTCGTTCGCTTGGCCTTTTGCTTTGTTGCCAACATTGACCACTTCCACCACAGATGTTGTGGACATGTCGTACTCGAGCGAGTTCATAGACCCTTCCAAGCGCTCGTCATGACTTCGCAACGCTTGCAGGATTTCCCAGACGACTTTGAAGGCTTCGGTGTTGTCTAGAGCTTCTTCAGGCGTATAGCCAGCAGGAACCACAACGGGGAGGATGATGTAGCCGTATTCCTTTCCTTCGAATCTCCGCATTACGCGCCCAACAGCCTGCACAACGTCAACGCGAGACTTCTTGGGCTGCAGGAACATGATTGCATCGAGGTTCGGCACGTCTACGCCCTCGGACAGGCAGCGCACGTTGGAAAGCACATGGCAGGTAGCGTCATCGGCATCGGCAAGCCATGAGAGCTTGCCCTTGCGGGTGGCCATATCCATGGTGCCATCCACATGCCTTACCTCGCATTCGAGGCCCTTCACGTCGTTGCCCTTCTCATGCTCATAATCGATGTACGCCTTTACGGTGCGTTCAAAGTAGTCTGCGATCCTGATGGATTCCGGGATGGAAGAGCAGAAGGCCACGGCGTTTTTCAACGGGTGTCCGCTGCCATCTTCTTTGCCCTGATCGGAGAGTCCTTTCCAACAGCCGATGACCTTGGCCGCATCGGTGATTTCGAATCCATCTGCATTTGCCATGGCACGCTGATAGACCTCGCTCACCACTTCCTCCGAGACGGTGAGCGCAATGACGCGATAGTCGGTGAGCAAGCCCTGATCTACCGCGCTGGCAAACGAAAGCTTGTATAACACCGGGCCGAACTTCTCCTCATCGTCCATAGACGATATCTCGTAGCTCTCCGCTTTGGCTTGGCGGCGTGCGTTGTCGCCGTAGATCTTTGGCGTAGCCGTCATATAGACGCGCTTCTTGGCCGAAACCAGGCGGTTGTCATGAACTTTCGTGAAAGAACTTTGATTGGAAAGGTCATCCGTGGCAACCGAAGCGCCGGTGGTGCGATGCGCTTCGTCGCATACTATGAGGTCGAAGGGGTCGAGTCCCATGTGCTGGGCATCCGAGATCACCTGTATGGATTGATAGGTCGAAAATACTACGTTGATGCCATCCGAGCGGTCGAAGTGTCCAATCTGTTCGAAAAGCTTTGCGGGGTCGGTAGTCGCAGGATAGGGAATGTCGGATAGAGAGGTCTCCCATGTATCCTTCTCGGTCCTGCTGGCCGTCTCGTCGGAGCACACAACCGCGCAACGCATGTCGCGTTTGGACTGGTTGGCCCATTCGCGCATCGTCTGGGAAACGAGTGCGATTGATGGTGTTAAGAACAGAACCAGAGATCCTTCGGGGAGCATTTCCTCTGTCAACCGCAGCGACGTGATGGTTTTCCCAGTGCCGCAAGCCATGATGAGCTGTCCGCGGTCATAGTCTTGAAACTTCTCCAGGCATGCATCTATTGCTTCACGCTGATGCGGACGAGGCTCCTTGAAATCTCGTTTGCCAACCGATTTGCCCTCGAGAAAGGAATCCCAATCGATATCGGACTCGGCCATTTGGCCTGCGTATAGGCGCACAGTGCCGTACCCGATTGCAGTCTTGTCGAGATTCGGCCCGAAGTCCCAGCACGTGCTGATAATCATATTGTGCTTATATATATCGCCAATACCGGCTTTGGTGTAGAACGTGGAAACATCTTTGAGATTGAGAATGTGCTTCTGATAGCACTTGCATTGTATGGCCCAGTAGCTTCCATCTTCGGAATCGAGCGCGACCAAATCGATGCCAACGTCGGCTCCATCGTTGGTAGGCGCGTCGTTCCACATCCACACTTCATCGAAGCGCTGGGCATATACCGGATCGTTCATCAGGTAATAGCGGCATGCCCTCTCGAATTTAGTGCCCTTCTCCTTCTCGGTTTTGGATTCCTCGCGTATCTCTTTGACAACTTCGTATATCGTCGTCGAATTTGATTCACGAGGCTCTACCCTATCCGCATGGCGTGGCTCGTAGCCAAGAATGCTTTCCATGATGCCGCCAAGCATAGACTCATCCAAATCCAGCACAGAACATATCCAAGACTTCTGCAACCGGGGATTGTAGATGCCGATTTTGGTGATGGGCTTAAACTTGTCCTGGTTGGATCGCAACCCCATCAGATAGTAGAGAAGAATCTGGAGGGTCTGATTCTTGTCGGGCTCGTCCTTGCGTACTTTCAAATCCCAAAGCGTATCTCCGGCGATGTAATCGCCGTCGCCTGTTTCAGCGCAGTCGGTAAGACCGCCCTCAAACGTGAATCCGGTAGAGTCCACCGGACCTACCTCATCAAAGAACGTTTTGGTTCGAATGATGAGATTGGCAATGTCCGATATCGTCTGTTCATTCGGACGAATATCTTCGATTGGCTTGTACGCGCGGATGCCAGCACGCATGGCAGAATCAAAACCCGAAAGTTTGCATAGCGCAATGATGGTTTGCTCGTCTGGATAGGAACTGCGCAGAGCAGCTGAATCGATTTGATTGATAAGCGCCTCTGCATTTTCCAACTCGTGGACGAGATTTGCCCCGATAAGCGAGACCATAAGAGCATCTTCTGGTGAATCTCCTAATGCGATGCGCACGCCATAGTCCACCGCGAGACCGACAAGATTCGCGCTGATATTGTAGCTACCCACTACCTTCAAATCGTCGGAATAGGTTTGCTGTTCGAATTCTTCAATGGGGAGATAGCCGCCACGAGGTTGTTTTACGTTGCCTACAATCTGGGTTACCGATGGCATAGATTACTCCCCTCTCCCTACAAGTTCAACGTAAATGTCGATGGATTGCCCTCGCTAGAAAAGCGATGCGTATGCACGTGCACATTATACGCTACCGCCGCTTTACTACAGCCTTGCCTCACTTCATCTTGGTTTTTGACAATAATCAGGCTTCAATGGTTCCAAAACCCCGACACATGACGGCATCTTGCAGCTCTCGTTCTTTGCTGATGCAAGCACATATAAACAAAGACACAATATGTTGTGGTTGAACCCCCATATACAACTATGAGGAACTACCGCACCCGGATACCAAGGCGAATCGGCATTGCAAAGCCGTCATGTGATGGGGTTTTTGAACCGTGCGAGTCCAATTCTTGTCAAATTACCCGTGCGATGCTCAATGGAAGTGCCGGTCAAAGCGGTACCGTCGCGATTCACAGGCCAAGACGGGCATCCACACGCAACGAGAGCCGGGCGGTGATTGCATACCCGCCAGGCTCTCGTTTCTAATAACTCCTGCACTCTACTCCGAGAACAGGTCTATCGTCTCGAAGTCGACCTTCGACTTCGACAGCATCTCGGCGCTTGCGAAAGTACACGACACGCTACCTGCCATCGCTTTCGTGAACAGGTCGCCCATCTCGTGCACGTCGTCGACCGTGGCATCGACCGTCTCGCGGCGGTACCTCTCCTTTTCGTCCGCAGGTATCCCAGAGAAGTACCTTGCATTCTGCTTGGACACCAGGACTCGCGGCTTGATCGGCGCATCGTTGCCCGAGAGCACGCTGATCTTGTAGCCTTCGAGCGACTCGGCATCAGGTTCGTTTGCCGAAAGCCAGCTTCCGGCGTTCTTGAAGATGTCGAGCGTCTCGTCGATATGCGGGTCGCGATAAGAATAGAAGCGAGCCATCAGCGACCTTGGCAAGTTGCCTCCAGCACCGTAGGCGCCGCCCTTCACGCGCACCTCGTTCCACAGGTAGTCCAGGTTCAGCGGTCCGCATGCCACGGGATTGGAACCCTTGTACTGCCTCCCAAACGGAATGCAGTCGTTTCCAGCGGTTACGAAGGCGACGTTGGTTGGAATCACGAAGGCTTCGTTGTGGGGAGTCCCGGTATGCACCTTCAGCTTGTCGAAATCTACCGGCGTCGAACCGCCAGCTTTCGCAATCCCGTGGTCGAAGCTCATGAACCTGTCGTAATCTTCATTCGATCCGGCAAAGCTGAATATCGAGTTCTGCGAAGAGAAGATCCTCGTCGCAAGCTCCTGAACCTTGGCGATGACCTGCGGGTACATCTCGTCGAAGTTCGCGAGCAGCTCCTTGACGAACCGGTAGCCCTCTATTCCACCAAGCACGTCGTCTATAACGGCTGCCGGCCGAAACATCGATCCCATTCGTGTGTTGGCCACAGTGATCGGACCCGAGACAAGCAATTGCTCCATATTGACCTTGCCCTGTTCGACGAACTTGCGAAGGCGAACCTTGTCGTCCAGGTGGCTTAGCAGCATGACCTCGTTCGAGATGTCCACAAGCTTGTCCAGCTTGTGCGAGAGCGCCGATGCGTTCACTTCCAGGAAAAGCCTGGGGTGCGCAACATCGTCGATGTTCTCGAAGGTCTTGATGCTGAAGTACAGGTTGCCAAGTTCTCTCTTCACGAGCGTGACGAGGTCGGCTGCGCTATGGCGATCCGTGTCCACGCATCCGAGCAGCTTGGCCAGCAGAGGCAGATACGGCAGCTCGTCGAAGCTCACGCAACCGAGGTCGAAGAACCTCGAAACATACACGATTCCGCGGGTATCCACATGGTGAACTATGCAGCGTTTGTCCTCTTCGTATTCGCAGGAAGGCTCCACCGGCGCATCTCCAACATCGCACAAGTGCAGCATCGGTATGGTGGCCTTGGCCTCCGGAGAGTCTGGAGCCTCCTGCTTCTCCTTCAGCTTCCGGGCGTCTATGGCGATCTTGTCTAGTGCCTCCCCGTCCAGCGTGGCACGCAGATCCGACATCTTCCGCGTCTCCCATTCGGTGGGATCGGTATCCACGGGCACTATCTCCACGGTGGCCATATGCGGATTCTCCAACACGACTTCGCGCAGCAGCTGCTCATAGTATCCAGAGCCGTCGTCAATCCACGTGCGCAACGTGTCGATCAGCTGCTCGTAGTGGAGTATCGTCGTGCTCTGCGAGTCGTCGTAGAGCCAGGTGCTCAGCGTTCCGCAGGCATAGCCCACGCCATCTCGACAGCTCAGATTGCCTTCGCGGTAGATGAACTCTATGCGCGACAGCGAAGCCTCGAGGAGTTCCTGGTCGAAACCCTCATCCACGATCCGCTGGCACTCTTCGCATACGATCTGCCTCAAGCGAGCCTCGGCATCGTCGGCCTTCAGGCCGTTGATCTGCAGCACGAGGAAAGGCTGCTGGAACTCCGTTAGCACTGTCGCGGAAGCAGAGCTTGCGATCCCGCTGTCCAAGATGGCATGCTTGAGCGGTGCCTCGTTGGATCCCATCAGGGCGGATATCGCCAGCTGTACAGCCGATACTTTCTCGATGTCGCCAGCTGTTCCCACCACATAACCCTGCATCACGCACGCGTTTTCGGGCGCGGTGGACATCTCCCTGCGGATTCCCAGCTCCTTCACAGGAGCCTGCAAGGGCAGCGGGTTCGGGCCGCTCACGCCGGCAGGCCTTGCCTTCGAGTATTTCTCGTCCAGAAACTCGAGGAAGTGCTCGATGTCCATGTTGCCATACAGAAGCGTGTAGCTGTTGTCCAGCCTGTAGTGCCTGTTGTAGGTATCGACGAACTCTTCCTGGGTGAGATTCGGAATCGATATCGGTTCGCCGCCCGACTCGAATCCATACGGGGTGTCGGGAAACAGGGCACGCACCAGCGTTAGCTCCGCAATCGAGTCGGGGTCCGAAAGCGCGCCCTTCATCTCGCTGTACACCACGCCGTTGGTAGAAAGCGTCCGCTCCTCGTCGTCTGCAACCTCGTAGTGCCAGCCTTCCTGCTGAAGGATCTGCGGATCGTTGCGGAGCGCAGGGTTGAGCACCGCGTCGATGTAGATGCTAGCGAGATTCTCGAGGTCGCGCTCGTTGGTGCTGGCCACCGGATACACCGTCTTGTCGGGATAGGTCATGGCGTTCAGGAAGGTCTGCATCGAGCATTTGAGCAGGTCCACGAAGGGTTCCTTGACCGGATATGCATCCGATCCGCAAAGCACCGAATGCTCCAGGATGTGGAATACGCCGGTGTCGTTGGCAGGAGGCGTCTTGAAGGCGATCGAGAAGGTCTTGTTGTTATCGGAGTTCTGCAGATAGAGGAGCCTGGCCCCGGTGGCCACGTGCTTCATCAGATAAGCTACTGTATCGATTTCGGGCACCGGATCTCGGTCGACTACCTCGAATCCATGTACAGTCTGGCCGACCTCGAACTCCAATTTGCTGTTTCGAACGCAATCCTTCTGAGCCAACTTTCCTCCTTCTCCGAATACGCGATTTAAATAAGATAGCGCGACTTTTCCCTAATGCCAAACGCGAAATTCTCCGATTCCTGCGGCACCATGCAAAAAGCGACGGGCCGAAACCCTCGAGGCTCGACCCGTCGCACGAAAGCGAAATATGCTTCAAGCACTCAATGCTACAGAGCGTGGTTCCAAGCTGCGAACTTCTCGTTCTTGCCGGTGAGCACCTCGAAGAAGCGCTTCTGCACGTCCTTGGTGATGGTGCCAGGGCACGGCACGGCACGACCGTCGACGGAGTTGACCGGGGTCAGCTCGGCGGCGGATCCGGTCATGAACACCTCGTCTGCCGTGTAAAGGTCGGTGCGCAGCAGCGACTGCTCCTTCACGGTGTATCCGGCATCGCGTGCGATCTTGATCACGGAGTCGCGGGTGATGCCGGCGAGGCAGCCGTCGGACAGCGGAGGCGTGATCAGCTCGCCCTCGCGCACGATGAAGACGTTCTCGCCAGATCCCTCGGCAACGGTGCCGGCCTCGTTGAGCAGGATAGCCTCGCCGTATCCGTTGATTGCAACCTCCATATGGGCAAGTCCGGAGTTGAGGTAGCTTGCCGAAGACTTGATGGCACCCGGGGTGGAGTTGGCCGAACGCTGCCTCCAGGAGGAGACGGCGACGGACACGCCACGGTCGAGAGCCTCATCGCCCAGGTACGCATCCCAGGGCCACACGGCGATGGCCACATCCACCGGAGACTGGCGCGGATCCACGCCCATCGAGCCATAGCCCCTGTAGGCGATCGGCCTGATGTAGCACGACTCCAGCTTGTTGGCCTTGATAAGCTCCACGCAAGCCTCGCTCAGCTGATCGGCCGTGTAGTCGAGCGGCATGAGCACCATGTTCGCAGAGCGCACGAGCCTCTTCATATGGTCTTCTAGCCTGAAGACCGCCGAACCGGTCTCGGTCTTGTAGCACCTGGCGCCCTCGAAAACCGCGGTTCCATAGTGCAGCGCATGCGTGAGCACATGCGTGGTTGCCTCCGCCCACGGAATCAGCTCGCCGTTCTTCCAGATGAACTCGCTCTCCACAACGCCTGCCATACGATCTCCTCCTAAAAAGTCGTCTGTCAAACAGGTCCTACGAAAACTACCTAGCCATTGCCTCAAGAACCTTGTCGCCCATGGCGGCAGATCCCACGATACGCTCGGATGCGCATCCAACGGGTGCGATATCGGCGGTGAACCATCCGGCGTTGAGCACGGCGTTGACCGCGTTCTCGATGCAAGCCGCCGCCTCGCCCATGTCGAACGCATAGCGCAGCATCATCGCCACGGTGAGAATCTGCGCCAGCGGGTTGGCCACTCCCCTGCCCGCGATGTCGGGCGCCGAGCCGTGGCAGGGCTCGAAGATCGGGGTCTTGGAGCCAAGAGATGCCGATGCCAGCATGCCCAGCGATCCCGTGATCATCGATGCCTCGTCCGACAGGATGTCGCCGAAGGTGTTCTCGGTGAGCACCACATCGAAGAAGCCGGGATTCTTGACCAGCTGCATCGCAGCGTTGTCCACCAGCATGTCGTCGAGCTGCACGTCGGGGTACTCGCTCTCGCCCAGCTCGTGCACCAGCTTGCGCCAGAGCTTGGACGAATCGAGCACGTTGGCCTTGTCCACCGAGGTCACGTGCTTGCCGCGCTTGCGTGCCGTCTCGAAGGCATAGCGGGCGATACGCTCGATCTCGTACTCGCTGTACTCCATGGTATCGTAGGCCACGCTTCCGGGCTTGCTGTCAACGCCTGCGCCCTCCACGTTGTCGCGGGTCTCGCGCCTGCCGAAGTAGATGCCGCCGGTAAGCTCGCGCACGATCATGAGGTCCACGCCTCGAACCACTTCGGGCTTGAGCGTCGACGAATCGATGAGCGAGTCGAAGATGGTGATGGGCCTGAGGTTGCAGTACGCGTTGAGCGACTTGCGCAGGGCCAGCAAGCCCTGCTCGGGCCTCACGTCGCCCTTGTCCCACTTGGGTCCTCCAACCGATGCCAGCAGCACTGCGTCGGCCTCGAGGCATGCGGCCTCGGTCTGCTCGGGGTAGGCGGATCCGGTAGCGTCTATTGCGCAGCCGCCTATGAGCTGCTCGCTGTATTCGAATTCGACTCCATACAGCTCCGAAACCCTGTCGAGCACGCGCCTGGCCTGCTCCATGATCTCGGGTCCAATACCGTCGCCCGGCAGCGTGCAAATCTTGTGCGAATCGCTCATCGGCTCTCCTCCAGAATCTTCTTCGTGCGCTCCACGAGTCCTCCAGCTGCAATTATCTGGTCGATAAACTCAGGGAAGGGGTGGGCTTCGAACTTCTGCCCCGTCGTGAGGTCCTCGATTATGCCCGCATCGGTGTCGATGCGCACCGTGTCGCCATCGGAGATGGCGTCTGCAGCCTCTGGGCACTCCAGAATGGGGAGGCCGATGTTGATGGCGTTGCGATAGAAGATGCGCGCGAAGCTCTTTGCGATCACGGCATCGCAGCCAACCGCCTTGATGGCGATGGGGGCGTGCTCGCGCGAAGAGCCGCATCCGAAGTTCTCGTCGGCCACCATTATGTCGCCCTTGGAGACCCTGTTCACGAATCCCGGGTCGATGTCTTCCATGCAGTGCTCGGCGAGCTGCGCAGGGTCGCTCACGTTGAGGTAGCGAGCGGCGATGATCGCATCGGTGTCGATGTCCCTGCCGAAGCGATGTGCCTTTCCTTCGATCATGAATGTAGCCTCCTTAGGCGATCTGGTCGGGAGATGCGATGCGTCCCATGATGGCCGATGCCGCGGCGACTGCCGGCGAGGACAGGATCACCTCGGAAGTGGCATCGCCCATCCTGCCGATGAAGTTGCGGTTGGTGGTGGCCACCGCGCGTTCGTGCGGGGCGAGCACGCCCATGTAGCCTCCAAGGCAGGGTCCGCAGGTCGGCGTGGACACCGCACACTCAGCATCCAGGAAGATGTCCATAAGGCCCTCGTCCACGCACTGCCTATAGATCTGCTGGGTAGCGGGAATCACGATGCAGCGCACGCTGGGAGCGACCTTGTGGCCCTTGAGGATTCGAGCGGCAACGCGCATGTCGTCGATGTGCCCGTTGGTGCACGACCCGATCACAGACTGGTCGATCGGCATGTCGCCCACCTCGTCCACGGTCTTGGTGTTGGAGGGCAGGTGCGGCAGCGACACGGTGGGTCGCAGCGACGAGCAGTCGATTTCCACGACTCTGGAGTACTCGGCTCCCTCGTCGGCCTTGAACACCCTGGGCTCGCGCTCGAACCTTCCCTCGAGATATGCCAGCGTCTTGTCGTCCGCCGGGAAGATGCCCGCCTTGGCACCGCACTCGATGGCCATGTTGGAAATCGTCATCCTGTCGTCGAGTTCCAGCTCGTCCACAACGTCGCCATAGAACTCAAGCGCCTGATAGAGCGCGCCGTCCACCCCGATCATTCCAATGAGGTGGAGGATGATGTCCTTTGCATACACATGCTCGGGCAGATGTCCGTTGAGCACGACCTTGATGGTCTGCGGAACCTTGAACCATGCCTTGCCGGTCGCGTACGCCATGCCGATGTCCGTAGAACCCATTCCGGTAGAGAGGGCGCCGAGCGCACCGTAAGTGCAGGTGTGCGAGTCGGCTCCGATGATGAGGTCGCCGGCTCCAACGATGCCCTGCTCGGGAAGCAGCGAGTGCTCGACTCCGGCACGCCCAACGTCGTAGTAGTGCGTGATGCCATGCTTGCGCGCGAACTCGCGCATGTCCTTGGCCTGGATTGCGCTCTTGATGTCCTTGTTGGGGCAATAGTGGTCGCCCACCAGCACGATCTTGTCCTTGTCGAAGACCTTGCCCCATCCAAGCTTGTCGAACTCGCGGATGGCGATGGGAGCGGTGATGTCGTTGGCAAGCACGATGTCGAGGTCGCACTCGACAAGCTCGCCCGGTTCCAGCTCTTCCCTATCGCTATGGGCGCAGAGAATCTTCTCGGCAATTGTCATGTTTCTAGGCATATTGCTTACTCCTTGGTAAGAATCACGGGGCCGTCGGCCGTTATTGCTACCGTTCTCTCGAAATGCGCAGAGGGCATGTGGTCGGCGGTCTTGACGCCCCAGCCGTCCTTGCATTTGCGCGTGCGATGCGACTTCATGTTCACCATGGGCTCGATGGCAAGTACCATGCCCTCGATGAGCTTCACGCCATGTCCGGGCTTTCCGAAGTTGGGGACGTTGGGGTCCTCGTGCATGTCGCGGCCCACGCCGTGGCCGACGTACTCGCGCACCACCTTGAAGCCCGCGCCCTCGGCGATGCTCTGCACGGCGTGGCCGATGTCGCCCAGGTGGTTGCCGGGCCTTGCGGCCTCGATGCCGTTCCACATCGACTGCTCGGTCACGTCCAGCAGCCGCTGGTTCTCCTCGCTGATCTTGCCGCAGGCGAACGTCCACGCGTTATCGCCAACCCAGCCGTCCACGATTGCGCCGGTGTCGATGGAGACGATGTCGCCTTCCTTCAGCACGAAGTCGTTTGAGGGGATGCCGTGCACGATCATGTCGTTCACGGAGCAGCAGATGCTGCCTGGGAATCCGCCGTACCCCTTGAATGCGGGCTTGCCACCCTCGAGCCTGATGATAGCCTCGGCCCTGTGGTCCAGCTCCATCGTGGTGATGCCGGGCTCGATAAGCTCGCCAACCTTGCGGAGCGCCTTGGCGCTAAGGCGTCCGGCTTCCTTCATTGCCTCGATTTGTTCTTCTGATTTGATCTTGATCATCTACTGCACCTCTAAATGCATATCCACCCTGATAGGCGCATACAAGAACGAGGCCCGAATCCGCAATGCGAATCCGGGCCTCGAAACTACCATAAAGCATATGTGCCTAGAGGTTGATTGCCTGCTTAACAGAAGCATAAACCTCTTTGGGGTCGCCCTTGCTCTCGATTTCCACGAGAAGATCTGCACCTCGGTAGTAGTCGATCAGCGGTGCCGTGTTCTTCTCGTAAACGTCGAGCCTGTTGCGAATCACGTCCTCTTTGTCGTCATCGCGCTGGAACATCTCGCCGCCGCAATCGGGGCACACTGCATCGGCAACGCTGCCGATCTTGCCGCACGACTTGCAGCACCTGCGCGAGGTGAGCCTCTTGACGATCTCCTCGAAGTCGACGTTCACTGCAACCGCGGCATCGAGCTTGCGGTCGAGCTTGGCCAGCTCCTCCGAAAGCGCCATCGCCTGGGGGATGGTGCGCGGGAAGCCGTCGAGGATGAATCCCTTCTGTGTATCCGGCTCGGTGAGTCTCTCAGCCACGAGGCCGATCACAACGGAGTCGGGCACGAGGTCGCCGGCATCCATGTACTTCTTGGCCTCGAGACCAAGCTCGGTCTCGTTCTTCACAGCAGCACGGAGGATGTCTCCGGTGGAGATGTGTGCGTAGCCGAACTCCTCCACCAGCATCTTGGCCTGCGTGCCCTTGCCGGCACCCGGCGCTCCAAGCAATACAAGATTCATAATGCAGTCCTTTCGCCTTAAAGCTACGGCCTAGAAGAATCCGTCGTAGTGATGCGTCTTGAGCTGGGCTTCGACCTTCTGCATGGTGTCGAGTCCAACGCCCACGAGAATCAGGATCGAAGTGCCGCCGAAGGCGCTGATGAGCTGATTGCCCGTGTAGTAGAACAGGATCGTGGGAACCACGGCGATGATGGCCAGGTAGATTGCACCCGGCAGCGTGATCCTGCGAAGGATGTTCTTGATGTGTATCACAGTAGCGGTGCCGGGACGCACGCCGGGGATGAACCCGCCGTTCTGCCTAAGCTGGTCTGCCGTCTGCTCCGGGTTGAAAACCATCGAGGAGTAGAAGTAGGTGAAGAACACGATGAGGAACAGCGTGAGCACCCAGTTGATCCAGCCGGTCGAGATAGCGTCTGCGGCAACCTTGAGCCAGTCGACGTTGAAGATCGCCGCGAGCTGCGCCGGGAAGTAGATCAGAGCAGATGCGAAGATGATCGGGATAACACCGGCGGCATTGACCTTGAGCGGGATGTAGGTGGAGGTTCCGCCCATCACCCTGCGTCCAGAAACGCGCTTCGCATAGTTCACGGGAATCCTGCGCTGCGCCCTTTCGATGAGCACGATAGCCGGAATGATGGCCAGTACGATCACCACGATCATGACGGTCACGGCAATGCCGTTGCTATCGAGCTGCAGCGAGGACAGGATTGCCTGCGGCAGGCCCGAGAGGATGTTGGCGAAGATGATGAGCGACATTCCGTTGCCCACGCCGCGCTGGGTGATAAGCTCGCCGAGCCACATGATGAGGGCGGAGCCGATGACCATCGTGGCAACGATGATGATGTCGGTGAGCCACTCCCCCGGAAGGCCCTCGGTGTTTAGTGTGATGCCGTATGCATCGCTCTTGAACAGCAGCAGGTATCCGTAAGCATTGAGAAGCGAGATGCCGAGCGTGAGCCAACGGGTCACGTTGGTGATCTTCTTCTGTCCCATCTCGCCCTGCTTGGCCCAAGCCGCAACCGTGGGGATAACGCCCTGCATCAGCTGCATGATAATCGATGCCGTGATGTAGGGCATGATGCCCAAGCTGAACACCGAGAAGTACGACAGCGCACCACCTGCGAAGAGGTTCAGCAGAGCCATGCTTCCCGACGAAGTAGCAGAGAACTGGTCGGCCAGTGCATGGAACGGAATTCCAGGCACCGGCACGAACGAGCCAATTCTGTAGATAACGAGAATGAAGAGCGTGAAGAGAATCTTCTTGCGAAGCTCAGGGATCCTGAAAGCGTTAACGATTGCACCTAGCAAGCCGCTTCAACCTTTCCTCCGGCAGCCTCGATCTTCGCGGCTGCACTAGCCGATACTTTCTCGACCTTCACAGTGAGGGATTTGGTAAGCTCGCCATCGCCCAGAACCTTCACGGGATCGTCGATGTGCTTGATTATACCCTTTGCCTTGAGAGATTCTGCATCAACACAGTCGCCGGCATTGTACGCAGCGTCCAAACGACCGACATTCACCGGTACGTATTCGACCCTGTTGAAGTTCCTGAAGCCGGGAAGCTTGGGCAGCCTGCGGGCCAGAGGAGTCTGGCCACCCTCGAAGCCTGCTCCCTTGCCGCCGCCAGAGCGGGACTTCTGTCCGTTCATGCCCCTGCCGGCGGTCTTGCCATAGCCCGAGCCAGGGCCGCGGCCAACGCGCTTCCTGTCCTTCTTGGCACCCTCAGCGGGAGTCAGATCATGAAGTTGCATGTTAGATCTCCTCAACCTTCACCAGATGCTTGACCTTGAAAATCATCCCGCGGATCTCGGGGGTGTCGTAGTGGTCGTGATAGCGACCGATCTTTCCAAGACCGAGCGACTCGCAGATCCTGCGCTGGTTGTCCTTGTAGCCGATAGTGGATTTGACCTGCGTGACGCGCAGGGTCTTCTTGGCTTCAGCCATTGTTAGTTCTCCTCCCATCCGAAGATGTGGGCAACGCTAACGTCGCGGGCAGAAGCGGTCTGCTTGGGGCTGCTGAGGTTCTTGAGGCCCTCTGCGGCAGCCTTCACGATGTTGATAGCGTTGTCGGTGCCGAGCGACTTCGAGAGAACGTTCTCGATGCCTGCAAGCTCGAGCAGCGGGCGCACAGCGCCACCGGCGATAACACCGGTACCGGGACGAGCCGGCTTGAGCAGCACCCTGCCTGCGGAGAACTCGCCCATCACCTCGTGGGGGATGGATCCATCCTTGGTTATGGGCACCTCGAACATGTTCTTCTTGGCATCGTCGGTGGCCTTGCGGATAGCCGTGGGAACCTCCTGCGACTTGCCCATTCCGATTCCCACGTGTCCGTGTCCGTCGCCTACGACCACGAGAGCCGAAAGCGAGAACCTGCGGCCGCCCTTGACGACCTTAGACACGCGGTTGATGTAGACAACGCGCTCCTGAAGTTCGGGAGCTTGCTGAGTCTTGTTGCGTGGCATACCTCTCCTCCCTAGAACTTCAGACCGGCCTCACGCGCGCCCTCTGCGAGAGACTGCACGCGGCCATGATAGATACGTCCGCCGCGGTCGAACACGACCTCGACGATTCCGAGGGCGCTAGCCCTCTTGCCAACCAGCTCTCCGACGAGCTTTGCGCCCTCGATGTTCGAGCCGCTCTTGCCGGCAGCCTTGAACTCGGGGTCCAGCGAGCTGCACGAGCAAAGGGTGCGACCCGCAACGTCGTCGATAACCTGAGCGTAGATGTGGGCGTTGGACCTGGTCACGCGGAGCCTCGGGCGATCCGGGGTTCCAGAGACCTTGGCCCTGACGCGGCGCTGACGGCGCTTCAGGTTCAACGTTTTCTGCTTTGACTTGTCCATCGATACTCCTAAGTGATTACCAAATCAACGAGATCTCTTAGATTCCCTGTTGCCCGATTAGCCTGCCGAAGCCGCCTTGCCGAGCTTGTGGCGCACGTTCTCGCCGTCGTACCTGATGCCCTTGCCCTTGTAAGGCTCCGGAGCCCTCCAGGCACGCACATCGGCGGCAACCTGTCCGACCTTCTGCTTGTCGATGCCGCTGATGATGATCTCGGTGGGCGACGGGCACTCGAACTTGATGCCCTCGACCGCCTTCACATCCACGGGATGCGAGTAGCCAAGCGACATCTGCAGGTCGTTGCCCTTGAGCTGCGCACGGTAGCCGACGCCCACGAGCACGAGCTTCTTCGAATAGCCCTCGGTCACGCCGATGACCATGTTGTTGATGAGGGTGCGGGTCAGGCCGTGCAGGGACCTGGAGTCCTGCTCGTCGTCCGCCCTCTTGACCTCGATCTTGCCATCCTCGATCTCGATGGTGAGCTTATCGGAGAAAGTCTGGGTAAGCTCGCCCTTCGGGCCCTTCACGGTAACCGTGTCGCCGTCGACCTTGACCTCGACGCCAGCAGGTATCGCGATAGGCAGTTTTCCAATTCTAGACACTGTTCACTCCTTATCGAATACTCGCGGTTACCAGATATAAGCGATTACTTCGCCGCCAATTCCAAGCTTGCGGGCCTCGCGGTCGCACATAACGCCCTTGGAAGTGGAGATGATGGCCGTGCCGAGTCCGCCCAGCACGCGGGGCAGGTCGTTCTTGCCGGCGAAAATACGAAGGCCGGGCTTCGAGATCCTGCGGATGCCGCGGATGACCTTGGCCTTCTTGGGACCGTACTTGAGGGTGATCTCGAGCACGTTCTGCGGAGCCTGCTCGATGACCTGGAAGTCAACGATGTAGCCCTCTTCCTTCATGATCTGCGCGATGGCCACGAGCTTCTTGCTGGACGGCATCGACACCTTTTCCTTGGTTGCGGAATTGGCGTTGCGAATGCGCGTCAGCATGTCCGCTATGGGGTCTGTGACAGACATTTAGTGCCTCCTTAAAACATCTTGCCGTTGGTTCGCTACCCGGGCACTATCCCGGTTCAGCGCCTGTTCGGCCGGATAAAAAGCAGCCAGTTACCAGCTGGCCTTGCGAACGCCGGGAAGCTCGCCGCGGTTGGCAAGCTCGCGCAGGCAGACGCGGCAGAGTCCGAACTTGCGGTAGTAAGCCCTCGGACGACCGCAGCGCTGGCAGCGGTTGTGCTGACGAGTGGAGAACTTCGGCTCCCTCTTGGACTTTGCGATGCAAGACTTCTTAGCCATTGGTTATATCCTCCTTAATCCTGCTTGAAGGGGAATCCAAAGGCATCGAGCAGAGCCTTTGCACCCTCGTCGGTGGTGTCGCTGCTCGTGACGAACGTGATGTCCATGCCGCGAGTCCTGTCGATCTTGTCGTACTCAATCTCGGGGAAGATGAGCTGCTCGGTCACGCCGAACGTGTAGTTGCCCCTGCCGTCGAAGCTGTTGGCAGGCAGGCCGCGGAAGTCCCTGATGCGGGGAATCGCGGTGGCGATGAGCCTGTCGAAGAACTCCCACATGCGGTCGCCGCGGAGGGTGACCTTGCATCCGATGGGCATGCCAGCGCGCACCTTGAAGCTCGCGATGGACTTCTTGGCCCTGCAGATCATGGGCTGCTGGCCGGTGATGGTGCGGAGGTCCTCAACAGCTGCGTCGAGCAGCTTGGAGTCGCTCACGGCCTCTCCGACGCCCATGTTCACGACGATCTTCACGAGCTTGGGCACATGGTTGACGTTGGCGATTCCCAGCTCCTTCTCCAGAAGCGGGGCCACCCTGTCCTTGTAGTCTTCTTTAAGACGAGGTGTCACTTTGTTTCCTTTCAAAACGAGGTTTTAAAGGCGTAGGATTTCCGACCCTATCGCCTACTCGGCTTTGTTGAGGAGGAGCTGTTTAGAACTCCTCGCCGCACTTCTTGCAGATGCGCAGCTTCTTCTTGCCGTCGCGCTTGGTGCCTACGCGCGTGGGCTTCTTGCACTTGGGGCAGATCAGCATCACGTTAGAAGCGTCGATGGGCTTCTCGATCTCGATGATGCCGCCCTGCTGGTTGGCCTGGGTGGGGCGCTGGTGCTTCTTGGCGATAGCCACCTTCTCCACCACGACCTTGTTGCGCTTGGGGTCGACCGCCATGACCTCCGACTCGGTACCCTTGTCCTTGCCGGTGATCACCTTCACCTTGTCGCCCCTGCGAATCTTCATTGCCATCTGTATCCCCCTCTAAAGCGTTTCCGGTGCGAGGGACACGATCTTCATGAACTTCTTGTCGCGAAGCTCGCGGGCCACGGGCCCGAAGATCCTCGTACCGCGCGGAGCGCCGGTCTGGTCGATGACCACTGCCGCGTTCTGGTCGAACCTAATGTAGCTTCCGTCCTTGCGGCGGACCTCCTTCTTGACCCTCACCACAACGCAGCGGACGACGTCGCCCTTCTTAACGTTGCCGTTGGGGGTGGCCTCCTTCACGGAGCAGATGATCACGTCGCCGAGTCCGGCATAGCGCCTCTTCGAGCCGCCAAGAACCTTGATGCACTGGACCCTGCGCGCTCCGGAGTTATCCGCCACAGTCAGGATTGTCTGTTGCTGTATCATCAGTTGCCTCCAAATTGCCTTTGTGCCTGTGCACCCGTTTCCACCTCATGCGGCTTCGACGAATGCACCGGCAAAAGTTCCAATGCCTTACTTGGCCCTCTCGACGATCTCGAGCAGGCGCCACCTCTTGAGCTTGGAGAGCGGACGCGTCTCCATGACCTTCACGGTGTCGCCCACGTTGGCATCGTTGGCCTCGTCGTGTGCATGCAGCTTCTTGCTGCTGTTCACCATCTTGTCGTACTTCGGGTGCTTCTTGCGCTCCACGATCTTCACGACGATGGTCTTGTCGTTGGCAGCGGAGACTACGACACCCTGTCGTACCTTCCTGTTGTTTCTCATCTCAGTCATCTACAAGCTCCTTTAACGAGACACGGTCTCTGCCGCTGCCTTGATCTGGCGTGCGCGGATCTCGGTCAGAACGCGAGCGATGTTCTTCTTCACGACCTTGATTCGAGCGGTGTTGTCCAGCTGGCTGGTGGCCATCTGAAAGCGCAGGTTGAAAAGCTCTGCGCGGGAGTCCTTCAGGGACTTCTCAAGATCCTCGTTGCTGAGGTCTCTGATCTCTGATGCCTTCATTAATCCTCCCCCTGGTCCTTGCGGCTAACGATCTTGCACTTGATCGGGAGCTTCTGGATGGCGAGTTCTAGTGCATGACGGGCAACTGCCTCGTCGATTTCGCCTACCTCGAACATGATGCGTCCGGGCTTGACCACGGCCACCCACTCTTCGGGGTTGCCCTTGCCGGAACCCATGCGGGTCTCGGCAGGCTTCTTGGTGATCGGCTTGTCGGGGAAGATGGTGATCCACACACGACCGCCACGCTTCATCTGACGGGTCATGGCGATACGAGCTGCCTCGATCTGCCTGTTGGTAATCCAATGCGGCTCGAGAGCCTGGATGCCCAGATCGCCGAAGTTGAGCTTGGTGCCTCCCTTGGCCTTGCCCTTCATGGAGCCACGCTGCACCTTGCGATGCTTGACGCGCTTAGGAATTAGCATCGTTTACTTCCTCCCTTCGCCGCGGCGATGACGCTGCGGACGGGGCGTGCCCTCGAGTGCCGGCTTGGGAACATCCATTCCGGGGAGCTTCTCGCCCTGATAGACCCAAACTTTGATTCCGATCGAACCCATGGTGGTGGCTGCAAGAGCCGTGCCATAGTCGATCTTGGCGCGCAGGGTGTGCAGCGGCACGCGACCCTCGCGGTACCACTCCCTGCGGCACATCTCGGCGCCGCCCAGGCGTCCGGAGCACTGGATCCTGATGCCGGGGGCACCAGACTTGCGGGCCGACTGAACAGCCTTGCGCATCGCGCGGCGGAATGCCACGCGGCCCTCGAGCTGCTCGGCGATGGACTGGGCGATGAGGTTCGCATCCAGCTCGGGACGCTTGACCTCGATGACCTCGATGTCCACGTGGGTGCCGGTAAGCTCGATAAGCTCCTTGCGGAGCTGATCGATCTCGGCGCCCTTCTTGCCGATCACGATGCCCGGACGGGCGGTGGTGATGATCACCTTGATTTTCTCGCCGGCACGCTCGATCTCGACGCACGAAACTGCGGCACGCTCGAGGCGCTTGGCCAGAAACTTCTTGATCTCGAGGTCGCCGCCAAGGGTCTTGGCATAGTCCTTGTCGGCATACCAGCGGTCCTTCCAGTTCTCGGTAATTCCGAGGCGGAAGCCGGTGGGGTTGACCTTCTGTCCCATTCTTACTCCTCCCCTCTCGGAGCTACCTTGACGGTGATGTGGCTCGACCTCTTGCGAATCCTAGAAGCGCTGCCCTTTGCGCGGGGACGAATGCGCTTCATGGTCGGGCCCTCGTCTACGTAGGTGGTGCTCACGTAGAGGTCGTTGACGGGCATGCCCGCCTGGTCGGCGTTGGCGACTGCGCTGTTGAGGCACTTGAGCACGTCCTCTGCGACGTCGCGGTCGCAGAATGCGAGGATATCGCGTGCCTGGTCCACGGACTTGCCGCGGATCATATCGACAACCATGCGCGCCTTACGCGGGGAGACCCTCACGTACTTTGCGATTGCTCTGGCTTCCATCGTTATTTCTTACCTCCTGCAAACGGCTTGTAAACCCTGGAGGGGGCGAACTCCCCAAGCTTGTGACCCACCATCGACTCGGTCACATACACCGGAACGTGCTTGCGTCCGTCGTGCACCGCGATAGTGTGGCCCACCATCTCGGGGAAGATGGTCGAGGAACGCGACCAGGTCTTGACCACATCCTTGACGCCATCTGCGTTCATCGCCGTGATACGGCTAAGCAGCTTGGGGTCTACGAAGGGTCCCTTCTTCAAACTTCTGCTCACTGTTGAACTCCAATCGATTGCTACTTGGTGCGACGACGCACGATAAGCTTGCTGGACGCCTTCTTCTTGCAGCGGGTGCGATGTCCCTTTGCGGGCTGGCCCCAAGGAGACACGGGGTGACGTCCTGCGGACTTGTTCTTGCCCTCGCCGCCGCCGTGCGGGTGATCGACGGGGTTCATGACGGTACCGCGAACGTGGGGACGAACGCCCTTCCAGCGCATGCGGCCTGCCTTGCCCCACTTGATGTTGCTGTGCTCGGCGTTGCCGACCTCGCCCACCGTGGCCTTGCAGGTGAGCAGGACCTTCCTCATCTCCGAAGACGGGAGACGCAGGATGGCGTACTTGCCCTCCTTGGCCATGAGCTGGATCGAGGTGCCAGCCGAACGCGCCATGGCAGCGCCCTTGCCGGGCTGCATCTCGACAGCATGGACGAGGGTACCGACCGGGATGTCGGCGAGTGCCAGGGCATTGCCCGGCTTGATGTCGGCTCCGGGACCGCTGATCACGGTATCGCCGACCTTGAGTCCCTTCGGATGAAGGATGTAGGCCTTGGTGCCATCGACGTAGTGCAGAAGCGCGATGCGCGACGACCTGTTGGGGTCGTACTCGATGGTGGCGACCTTCGCGGGCACGCCATCCTTGTTGCGCTTGAAATCGATGATCCTGTACTGCCTCTTCACGCGGCCGCCCTTGTGCCTCGTGGTGATGCGACCATACGAGTTGCGGCCCGCCTTCTGGGGAAGCGCCTCTACGAGCGACTTCTCAGGCGTCGAGCGGGTGATCTCCGCAAAATCGGACACCGTCTGAAAACGGCGTCCAGGCGACGTTGGCTTGTACTGCTTGACTCCCATCTAAAACTCCTTAACTGCCCGATTGCCGCATCATCCTAGGGAGTTAGAGGCCGAATCTGTTGACCTCGACAATGCGACTCCGAGCTACCACGGCTCCGTGCGTGTCCATACAACGGACGTAACTATACCCGCACTTCGCCTACTACTACCCAACAAACACGCGAACGTGCACCCCGGGGCCTGTGAGCGACCACCGGGGTGCACGTCGTTGGATGCTAATTGGAATACAGGTCGATGCTATCGCCATCGGCAAGCTTGACGATGGCCTTCTTCCAGGTGCGGGTGCGACCAAGGTCGTACCTCACGCGCTTGGGCTTCGACTTCATGTTCACGGTGTTGACCTTCACCACGGTCACGCCGAAGATCTTCTGGACTGCCTTTGCAATCTCGATCTTGTTGGCGCTCTTCGCAACCTCGAAGGTGTAGCGGTTCTCGTCCTCGATGGAGTCGAACGAACGCTCCGTGATGATCGGGCGAATGATTACCTCGCGGGGATCCTTCTCCATTATGCCAGCACCTCCTCAACATGCTTGGCAGAAGCCAGCGTGAGCACCAGCTTGCTGTTGTCGATGAAATCGTAGGTGTTGGCCTGCTGAGCGGTGATGATGCGGATGCCCGGGATGTTGCGGAACGAGAGATACGCGTTGACGTCCTCGTCGCCGATCACGAGGGTAATGCGGCCATCGAGCTCGAGAGCCTTCATGATGGCGACGGCATCCTTGGTCTTCGGATTCTCGAAGTCGAGGGTGTCGACGATCATGAGCTCGTCGTCGGCCAGCTTGGCAGAAAGCGCACTGCGCATAGCCAGCTTGACCACCTTGCGGTTGACCTTGAAGTCGTACTTGCGGGGGTGGGGTCCGAAGACCGTGCCGCCGCCGATCCACTGCGGTGCGCGGGTCGAACCCTGACGAGCATGGCCGGTGCCCTTCTGGCGCCACGGCTTCCTGCCGCCGCCGCTCACCTTGCCGCGAGTCTTGGTCTCATGCGTGCCCTGGCGGGCTGCAGCCATCTGCGCACGGCAGACTTCGTGCATCGCATGCACGTTGGGCTCGATAGCAAACACGGCGTCGGAGAACTCCACACCGTCGAGCTTCTCGCCCTTCTGGTTGTAAATATCAATCTTTGCCATTTTGCAAAACTCCTCTTGGACTCGCCGGATGCTAGTTGGCATCGCGGATCATGACCATGCCGTTGTTCGCACCGGGAACAGCGCCCTTGACCAAGATCACGTTGTGCTCCGCATCCACGCGCACGACCTTGAGGTTGCGCACGGTGACGCGCTCGTTGCCCATATGGCCGGCCATGCGAACGCCCTTGAAGACCCTCGAGGGGTAGGCGCACTGGCCGATCGAACCGGGGGCACGGTGGAAGTGCGAACCGTGTCCGCCGGGGCCGCCGCCAAAGCCATGACGCTTGATGACGCCGGCGAATCCCTTGCCCTTGGAGGTGCCGGTAACGTTGACCTTCTCGGTCTCGGCGAAAGCCTCCACGGTAATGACCTCTCCCACCTCGTGGGCAGAGGCATCGTCTACGCGAAGCTCGCGCAGGTAGCGCATGGGCTCCACGCCAGCCTTGGCGAAGTGGCCCGCCATCGGCTTGTTGACGTGCTTGGCCTTAATGGAGCCAAAGCCCATCTGGATGGCCTCGTAGCCATCCGTTTCCTTGGTCTTGATCTGCGAAACGACGCAAGGACCGGCCTCGATCACCGTAACGGGAACGATCTCGTCGTTCTCGCTCCAGACCTGCGTCATTCCGAGCTTGCGACCCAGAATCATCTTGGACATATACCCAACCTAACTTTCGTGTGGTCTTGAGCCATTACGCCGGCACCCTGCCAGCGCCCTCAGCGGACCACGGCTTCTATGTTATTGCGCAGGCTGCACACAAGCGCAACCTGCGCATTATAACCTATTAGAGCTTGATCTCGATGTCCACGCCGGCCGGAAGATCGAGACGCATCATCGAATCAACGGTGGACGGGGTGGGCTCGAGGATATCGATGAGGCGCTTGTGCGTGCGCATCTCGAACTCCTCGCGCGAATCCTTGTTCACGTGGGGCGAACGGATAACGCAGTAGATGTTGCGCTCCGTCGGCAGCGGAATGGGGCCGGACACCTTAGCGCCGGTCTTGGTGGCGGTTTCGACGATCAGCTTGGTCGACTTGTCGACCAGCTCGTGATCGTAGCCCTTGAGGCGAATCCTGATCTTTTGGGTAGCCAACTCTATACCTCCGAACTTTCCAGTTTGTATCCAGTCGAGGTTGCCGCGGCTTGGGCTCTTGGAGCCTAAGCCGCAGCTCCCGAAAACGTGTTGCTTAGGCGTTGGCCTTCGCGCTCTTGCTAACGATCTCTTCGGCAATGCCCTTGGGCACGGGCTCGTACGACTTGAACTGCATCGTGTACGAGGCACGGCCCTGCGTGAACGAGCGGAGGTCGGTTGCGTAGCCGAACATCTCCGACAGGGGCACGTCGGCGCGCACGACCTTGGCGTTGGAGCGGTCCTCCATGCCCTGGATGTGTCCACGCTTGGACGAGAGGTTGCCCATCACGTCGCCCATGTACTCCTCGGGAGTCTCGACCTCCACGGCCATGTAGGGCTCGAGCAGCACCGGATCCGACTTCTGCAGCGCGTCCTTGATGGCCATCGAGCCTGCCACCTTGAACGCCATCTCCGAGGAGTCGACCTCGTGGTAGGAACCGTCTTTGAGGGTGACCTTGATGTCCACCGTCGGATAGCCTGCGATCACGCCGCTCTCCAGAGCCTCCTGGATGCCCTTGTCGACCGAGGGGATGTACTCCTTGGGGATTGCGCCGCCCACGATGTTG